>CAZHRY010000019.1:0-16518 GCA_964535065.1 uncultured Actinomycetes bacterium | reverse complement strand
GCCGCCGCTGGCGTCCCTCTGGTCGCCAGCGGCGGCGCCGGTGAGCTTGCCCACTTCGCGGAGGGTCTCAGGCACGCCGACGCGGTGCTCGCGGCCAGCCGCTTCCACGACGGCGAGCTGACGATCGGTCAGGTCAAGAAGTACCTAGCCTCGCAGGGGATACCGGTCAGGCCATGAACCTCGACGACCTCAAGTGGGACGGAAAGGGGCTCGTCACCGTCGTCGTTCAGGACGCAGGCACGAACGAGGTCCTGATGGTCGCATGGGCGAACCGAGACGCACTGGAACGTACGCTGTCCGAAGGGCGGATGGTCTATTGGTCGCGGAGCCGCGGGGAGCTATGGCGCAAGGGCGACACGAGCGGCAACGTCCAGCACTGGGAGGAGCTGCGTGTGGACTGTGACGCCGACGTCGTGCTGGCGCGCGTGCACCAGGAGGGGGCTGCCTGCCACACGGGAGAGCGGTCCTGCTTCTTCCGCGGTCTCACGCAGGACGGCCGCGACGCCGGACCGGCCTGAGATCCTGACCCCGGGTAACCGCTTCCCCCGATCTCGGAGCACGCCACCGGGTTCCCTCCTTCGGTCCTCGCGGCCGGTAGACTGCCCGGCACCCCCACATGCCCGCGAGGTACGTCATGCTGAGACTGGTCCTCCCGAAGGGGTCGCTCGAGGCCCAGACGCTCCGCCTCTTCGAAGAGGCGGACCTGCGCGTGCGCAGGGGGTCCGACCGCGACTATCACGGGACGATCGACGACGACCGGGTGGAGCGTGTGTCCATCCTTCGCCCCCAGGAGATACCCCTCTACGTGCAGGACGGCCTCTTCGACGTGGGCATCACGGGACAGGACTGGATCGCCGAGACCGACGCGGACGTCGAAGTCCTCACGACCCTGACCTACGCCAAGTCCGGAACCGGCCACGGGACCAAGATCGTGCTCGCCGTCCCCAACGAGCACCCCGCCAACAGCGCCAAGGAGATCCCCGAAGGCACGCGGATCTCGACCGAGTTCGTCGAGCTCACCAAGCGGTTCTTCGCGGACCTGGGCATCGACGTCAAGGTGAGCTGGTCCTACGGTGCGACCGAGGCGAAGGTTCCCGAGATCGTCGATGCGATCGTGGATGTCACCGAGACGGGTTCGACCCTGCGCGCCCACGGCATGAAGATCATCGAGACCCTGCTGACCAGCGACCCGGTGTTGATCGCGAACAGGGAGTCCGCGGCGGATCCGGAGAGCCGCGCCGCGATGGACGACCTGGTCACGCTGTTGAGGGGCGCCCTGGAGGCCGAAGGACGCGTCCTGATAAAGCTCAACGTTCCGGCGACCCGCCTGGACGAGGTGCTTGCGATAGTCCCCTCCATGAAGGCGCCGACGGTGTCGCCTCTCTCCGATGGTGGGTTCGCGATCGAGGCCGTCACCGACAAGCGCGGCGTCAACCGCCTCATACCTCGCTTGAAGGCAGCCGGCGCAACCGACATCCTCGAACTCCCGATCTCCAAGATCGTCCCCTAGCCCCGGACGTATACTCGCTCGTAGAACCAACCGGGGAGCTCGGGAGCACCGGGCTGAGAGGCCGGCTCAGATCTGCCGGCGACCCGCAAACCTGAACCAGGTAATGCTGGCGGAGGAAGCGATGGTCGAAGAACCCCGCCTGACCGCCCTGATCGTTTGCGGCGGCGGGCCCGTCGAAGGCGCCCTGTGGCGTGCCGATCTGGTCGTCGCAGCCGACGGGGGCCTGCGGCAGGCCGTACGGCTCGGCCTGACCCCGGACCTGCTCGTCGGAGACCTGGACTCTGCGACCGCGGCCGAGGTCGAGGCCTTCGAGCTTGCGGGTGGGAAGGTGGAGAGGCACCCGCGCGACAAGGACTCCACCGACCTGGAACTCGCGTTGCAGGCGTGCCTCGATCGAGGCGCCACCCACGTCGTCGTAGCCGGGGGGATGCAGGGGCGGCTGGACCACACCCTCGGCAACGCACTGGTTCTGGCCTCGAATCGCTGGAACGGCTTGCAGATCGACGCGCGCTTCGGACCCGCTCAGGCCCATGTGATACGGGGCGAACGCAGCCTGACGGGAACGCCGGGAGAGACGCTGAGCCTCTTCGCGCTCGGCGGCGTCGCCGAAGGGATCCGCACGAAAGGGCTCCGATGGGAGCTGGACGGCGGGTCCCTCGAGCCGGGCATGGGGCTGGGGATCAGCAACGGATTCGCGGTGCCCGACGTTTCGATCGGGTTGGGTTCCGGTGTGCTCCTGGCCGTCAGGCCCGGGAGGGAAGAAGGATGAAGCCAGCAGCCCTTGCCCTCCTTCCCGTGCTCCTGATCGCCGCCTGCACCCAGAGGGTAGAGACGGGGCCCAGAACCGTGACGCTCGTCACACACGACTCGTTCGACGTGTCGAAGGACGTGTTGAGCGAGTTCGAGGCGCAGAGCGGGATAGACGTCGAGGTCCTGCCGGCCGGCGACGCCGGGCAAGTCGTGAATCGCGCGATCCTGACCGCCGGGAACCCCGAGGGCGACGTGCTGTTCGGGATCGACGACAACCTGCTGTACGACGCCTTCGAGGCGGGCGTCTTCGAGCCGTACGCTTCTCCCCGGCTCGCCGCCGTGCCCGACGGCTACGAGCTGGACCCCGAGCATCGCGTCACCCCGATAGACCACGGAGACGTGTGCGTGAACTACGACGTGGAGTGGTTCGCTTCGCGCGACATCGACCCGCCTGCAACCCTCGAGGATCTTGCGGAGCCCATGTACCGGGGCCTGCTGGTCGTTGAGAACCCGGCCACCTCGACGCCCGGTCTAGCCTTCCTGCTTGCCACGATCGCGCGATTCGGGGATGGGTGGGAGGGCTACTGGACGACCCTGGTGGAGAACGAGGTCACGATCGTGAACGGGTGGGAGCGCGCGTACTTCGGCGAGTTCTCGGGTGCGGGAGGCGGCTCGGGGACCCTGCCGCTCGTCGTCTCGTACGCGTCCAGCCCTCCGGCCGAGATCGTGTTCGCCGAGGAACCCCTGGACGAAGCGCCCACGGCCGTCATAGAGGACACCTGCTACAGGCAGATCGAGTTCGCAGGGATCCTGGCCGGCGCAGAGCACCCCGACGAGGCGCGCGCGCTGATCGACTTCATGCTCTCGCGGGAGTTCCAGGAAGACATCCCCCTTCGGATGTTCGTCTTCCCCGTGGTCACGGACGCGGAACTGCCCGACGTGTTCGTGGAGAACGCGATCGTTCCTAAGGACCCGCTTTCGCTTCCTGCGGCCGAGGTGAGCGCCCGGCGCGCGGAGTGGGTCCAGCGTTGGACGGACGTCGTCCTGAGATGAGAACCAGGGCGGCTCTCGTCGCTGTCGTGCCCCTCGCCTTCATCGCGGTTTTCTTCCTGTACCCGGTGGCGAACATCGTCGATGCGGGCCTGCGACCAGGGGGGCGGTTCGACGGGTCCGCGCTGGCGGCACTGGTCACGAACGCTCCCCTTCGAGGAGTGATCGGCTTCACGGTGCTGCAAGCGCTCGCATCCACGGCCCTGACCTTGGCGCTCGGACTCCCCCTGGCATATGCGGTGGCCCGGTACCGGTTCCCGGGCCGGTCGGTGATCAAGGCCATGCTGGTGGTTGCCTTCGTCCTGCCCACGGTGGTCGTTGCGACGGCTTTCGGGTCGCTGATGGGAGAGGGCATCGCCTCGATACTCGCGTCTCACGTGTTCCTCAACCTCGCGGTAGTCGTCCTGGTGGCGGGAGCCGCGATGGCGCACGTCGATCCCTCGCTGGAGGACGCGGCGGCCGTGCTGGGCGCCGGGCGCCTGAGGGCGCTGTGGGAGGCCCTGCTGGTGGTCCGTTCCTCGATCGCGTCTGCGGTGGCCGTGGTGTTCCTCTTCACCTTCTCGTCGTTCGGGGTCGTTCTGCTCCTGGGCCAGGCCGGGCAGGCCACCGTGGAGGTCGAGATCTACAGGCGGACGACGCAGCTGCTGGACCTGCCCGTGGCCGCCGCCCTCTCCTTGCTCCAGATGGGAGTGGCGGGAGTAACCGGATGGCTGGTGGCTCGCCAAGAGAGGGCGGCGGCCGGCCGCGAGCACGTGCCGGCCGAAGCCGCCGCGCGCGCGCCCGGGAGCCGTTCCGATCGCGCGTTCATCCTGGTCACGACCGGCCTCGCCATGACGCTCGTCCTTTCCCCGGTGCTCGTCCTCGTGCATCGCTCGCTCGCCACGCAGACCGGGTACACGCTTTCGCGGTACGCGGAGCTGGGCGAAGTGAAACAGGGAGGCATCCTCGCCATCTCCCCACTGGGCGCGGTGGGGACGTCGCTCGGTGTCGGGGCGGCGGCGGCGGCCCTAGCCCTCGTGATAGGCGGTCTAGCATCGGCCGCCGCCGCCGCCCCTCGCGGATATGCGGGTCCCGTGCGGTTCCTCGTCATGCTCCCCCTCGCAGTCTCGGCCGTGACGGTCGGGTTCGGCTACGTCATCTCGATGGACGAGCCCCCCCTGGAACTCCGGGGCTCCACCGCGCTCCTGCCTATCGCCCAGGCGGTGGTCGCCCTCCCCTTCGTCGTCAGGCTCCTGGTTCCCGCCCTGAGGGAAACGGCCGCCGGACCTCGGGAGGCCGCCGCCAACCTCGGCGCGACCCCGGCGCAGGTAAGGCGGGAGATCGTCGTTCCTCTGGTCTGGCGAGCCGGGCTCGCCGCCGCGACCCTAGCTTTCGCGGTCTCGCTCGGCGAGTTCGGCGCCACGGCCTTCCTCGCCCGGCTCGACACGCCGACCATGCCGGTCGCGATAGCTCGCCTGCTCGACCAGCCGGGTGCCGCAGCCCTGGGCCAGGCGCACGCGATGAGCGTCGTGCTGATGCTCGTGACCGCAGGCACCGCGATCGCGATCGAGCGCATCCGCCCCGGCGTCCTTGGACGGACCTGATGCTCGAAGCCACCGACCTCACCGTGGATCTTGGGTCCAAACGCGTGCTCCACGACGTCTCGATCAAGGCCTCCCCCGGGCGGGTCACGGCCATCCTCGGTCCTTCCGGGTGCGGCAAGACCACTCTCCTCAGGGCCGTTGCCGGCCTGACGCCCATCTCCGCAGGACGGATCGTCGTCGGCGGCCACGACGTCACCGCGCTGCCCGCGCATCGGCGCGGGGTCGCGCTCGTGTTCCAGGACCACGCTCTCTTCCCGCACCGCGACGTCGGCGGGAACGTGGGCTTCGGCCTCCGCATGCGGCAGATGCCCGAAGACGACAGGCGCGGGCGTGTCGCCGAGGTTCTCGAGATGGTGGGCCTGCCCGGCTCCGAGCGCCGCCCGATCCAGGAGCTGTCGGGAGGAGAACGCCAAAGGGTCGCGCTCGCGCGCGCTCTCGCACCCGAACCGGCGGTCCTCATGATGGACGAACCGTTGCGCTCCCTGGACAGGGCGATCCGCGACAGGCTCCTGGACGAGCTTTCGGGGATCGTCCGCAGCCTCGGGTGCACCGTCGTGTACGTGACCCACGACACCACTGAGACGTTCCACATCGCCGATCAGGTCGCCCTGATGCGTGACGGGCGCATCGTCCAGTCCGGGGAACTCGAGAGCGTGTGGCGGACCCCCACGGACGAGCCCGCTGCCCGGCTGCTCGGTCACGTCAACTTCGCCGACGCCCTCGTCGCGAACGGCCGGCTGAAGTTCGGGTGGGCCGATCTGCCTTGGACGGGCTCCGGGAACGGAGCGGTGCGGGTCGTGATCAGGCCCGACGCCGTGAGGCTCGGAGGCCGGGACGCCAGTGGGGAGATCGTGGCGACCAGGTTCGACGGCGACCGCGTGGCTCTTTCGATCCAGGTCGCCCCCGGAGTGATCCTTGTCGTCGGGCGGCCGCCGTCCCCGCCGTCGAGCGTGGGTGAGCGAGTGAGCCTCGGCATCGATCCCGAGGGCGTGGTCGTGCTGCCCGACTGACACCGGGTGCCGCCCGAACGCGCGCAACCGGACTCCCGACCGAAGGTCACCCCCACCGGCATGCTCACGTTTGACCTGGCGCCCCCGAATCTGTCACAGTGTCCGAGCATGCTTGAACGCTCGTTCAACGGCGTAGGTACTTAGCGGCGCGCACAGCGGTCGCCAGACCGCGCGCGCCGAGCGGCCTCCCGCAGGATCGGGGGGTCGTTTCATTTCCGGGGCAACGGATATCGAACACGACGCACCCAGGGGGACAGGACCATGATTGGGCAGCAGATACGACAGGAGGCGGCGGAACTCCAAGCGCGCTGGGCCGGCGAAGACCGCTGGCGGGGCATCACCCGGCCCTACACGGCCGAAGACGTGGTTCGCCTGCGCGGTCGCATCCGCGAGGAACTCCCCTTCGCCCGGCGGGCTGCAGAGAAGCTGTGGGACCTACTCGCGACCGACGAGTACGTGCCCGCGCTCGGTTGCCTCACCGGCGGTCAAGCCGTCGAATGCGTCAAGGCAGGCCTGAAGGCCATCTACCTGTCCGGATGGCAGGTGGCGGCCGATGCCAACCTCGGCCAGCACACCTACCCCGACCAGTCGCTCTATCCCGCCAACTCGGTGCCCACGGTCGTCCGCCGCCTGAACAACGCGCTCCGCCGCGCCGATCAGATCGCGTGGGCGGAGGAGCGGGAGGCCGACTTCCTGGCGCCGATCGTCGCCGACGCCGAAGCGGGCTTCGGCGGTCCCTTGAACGCCTTCGAGATGATGACCGCCATGATCCAGGCCGGGGCGGCTGGGGTTCATTTCGAAGACCAGCTCAGCTCCGAGAAGAAGTGCGGTCATCTGGGAGGCAAGGTCCTCATCCCGACGAGCCAGTTCATCCGGACGCTGACGGCGGCCAGGCTGGCGGCCGACGTCCTCGACGTCCCCACCCTGCTGGTAGCTCGCACGGACGCTCTGGCCGCAACGCTGCTCACGTCCGCCCATGACGAGCGAGACCGCGCATTCACCACGGGCGAGGAGACCGACGAGGGGTTCTACCGCGTTCGATCGGGGCTGGACAGCGCGATCGCCCGGGCCAGAGCGTACGCCCCCTACGCCGACATGCTCTGGTGCGAGACATCGACCCCCGACCTGGACGAGGCGCGCGCCTTCGCCGAAGCGGTCCACGCGGAGTTCCCCGGCAAACTCCTCGCCTACAACTGCTCACCCAGCTTCAACTGGAAGAAGGCGCTGGACGACGCGCAGATCGCGAAGTTCCAGAAGGAGCTAGGCGCTATGGGCTACCGCTTCCAGTTCATAACGCTCGCCGGCTTCCACGCGCTGAACGCGAGCATGTTCGACCTGGCGAAGGGCTACGCCGAAGAGGGCATGACGGCGTACGTCAGGCTGCAGCAGCACGAGTTCTCGCTGGAGCCCGACGGCTACTCCGCCACCCGGCACCAACACGAGGTCGGCACGGGTTGGTTCGACCTGGTCTCGACCACCGTGAGCCAAGGGCACTCGTCCACGCTCGCGCTGGAGGGCAGCACCGAAGAGGACCAGTTCTAGGACGTCACGGACTCCGCAGAGCCCGTGACCACGCGGACCGGCAGGCCGAACGAGACCTCGAGCCGGTGCGGCAGGTCGAGCTTGAGCCACTTCGACGGACCGGGCGGAAGGGTAGACAGGACGATCTCGTCGAACTCCTCTCCCCGGTTGAGCAGGTCCTGAACGGCCATGACCGGGTGCGCGTCGCCCACCTCCCCGCGGTCGATGTGGATACCGGCCGCTCCGAAGTTGTCAACTGCCTCGGTGAGTCGCCGCTTCGCGTTCGCCCACGCCTCCTCGTCGGTCCACGGATGGTCCGTCGGGGGCGTCGCGGGGACGAGCAGGAAGAACGACGCTCCGGGCTCTGCAAGGTCGCGGAGCAACACTCGCAGGTGGCCCCCGCTGAGGGTCTGGTTCGCGATGACGAGGTAGCGGCGCACCCCTCGGCTCCTCACATCCGAATGTACGCCCGCAGCGCCGGTAAAGCGACCCTTGACCCGCCGGCCCAACTAGGGCACCCGTCCTGGGGCCCCATCCGGAGGGGCCACCCATCAGGATTCCTCTCGGCATGAGCCTAACGGCCTTATCGACCCGAACCCATCGATTGATACCGTGCCGCGTCGATGCTCAACCTGCGCCGCATCCGTAGGCCCTCGATCCTCGTGGCCGGGCGTAAGGCTCAGGCAACATCAACCACGCCGCCGCCCTGTTCGTCCGCTACAAGCCTAGCGGCGAACTCGACGACAACTTCGGCACGGCCGGCGTCGCCACGCCCGCCGTGAAGGGCGTCGAAGAAGAGATCCTGGGCATGACCCTGGACGGGTCCGAGAGGATCGTCGGTGTCGGCTCCTGGCACGACGACTCCCTCGCACGGACCAACCAGCTCATCGTTCGCCTTACCAAGCAAGATGACTCCTTCTCCGGGGACGGGCGCCTCCCCCTGCGCGCCTGGCCGGGCACGGGCGACACGGACACCACGGCCGGAAGGAGAACTCACGGCGGTCACCGTGGACGACCAGGGACGCATCGTGGCGGCCGGCTGGTTCCGTCAGTACGACGTGACCTACATGACGGTCGTGCGCGTGTTGCCAACGGGCAAGATGGACGCCTCGTTCGACAGCGACGGGCGCGTCATCTTCACCGCCGACGGCCAGGAAGCGAAGGTCAGCTGGGTCGGCATCGACGAGAAGGGGCGCATCGTCGTCACCGGATCCACGGACTCTTGCCCCACGACACGGCCATCGCCAGGATCAAGCCGAACGGAGCCCTCGACCCCAACTTCAAGGGCGACGGCACGCTGAGGATCAACCTGGGAGGCGACGACGAGGTCAACGACGCCTATCTGGACGCCAGGGGCCGGCTGGTCGTCGCCGGAGGCACCGCCCCAGCCAGTCGCTGGTCGCTCGCTTCCGCATGGGCTGATCGCGTCGCACTGTAGGCTCGCCTGGTCATGAAGCCGAAGCTCCACGGTGCGATCGCTGCCGCCGCGACCCCTCTTCTCGAAGGAGGGACTCGTCTGGACGAGGACGGCGTCGGCCGCTTGGTCCGGTTCCTGGCCGAGGCGGGGATCGACGGTGTCCTGACGTGCGGCACCACCGGAGAAGGCGTACTGCTTTCCGTGCAGGAGCGCATGCGCGTGACCGAGCTAGCCCTGGAGGAAAGGCCACCCGGCTTCCAGGTCGCGGTCCATGCGGGCGCACAGACCTCCGCAGACACCCTCGCGCTCGCCGCGCACGCGCAGGAGTCGGGCGCCGACGCGGTGGCTGTGATCGCTCCCCCCTACTTCCCGCTGGACTCAGACGAGCTGTTCCACCACTTCCTGGGAGCCGCCAGCGCGTGCGAGCCGCTGCCGTTCTACGTCTACGAGTTCGCGGGCCGAAGCGGCTACGCCATCCCGCCCGAGGTGGTGACATGCCTGCAGAACGAAGCGCCCAATCTGGCAGGCATGAAGGTGTCCGACACGCCCTTCGACGCCGTGAAGCCGTACATGCTGGACGGGCTGGACGTCTTCATCGGCTCGGAGCCGCTCGTGCTGGAAGGCCTCGACAACGGCGCGGTCGGAGCGGTCAGCGGGCTAGCGACGGCATGGCCCGAGGTCGTCTCCGGACTCGTCCGCGCCCGTGACCCGGCCGCGCACGCGCGCGTGGTGCAACTGCGGGACGGGCTCGCAGGCATCCCCTTCCACGCCGCCTTGAAGCACGTTCTCGTAGAGCGCGGGATCCTGATGTACGAGGACGTCAGGCCGCCGCTAAGGCCGCTCACCGAACAGGAGCGCGCGAAGGTCAGATCCCTCTAGGTTGGCTTGCGCGCCCTGATCGGGTACCCGAAGGTTCCGAACTTCCTGGCGTTCTCCTCGCCCGTAGCCCCACCGAACGTGTCGACGGTCGGACCGGACTCGACACCCACCAGACCTCGTGCGCCCCGTTGACGGGCCGGGACCGTCCCCACTAGTCTGTTGCACCTGCAACACGCCGGGCCATCAGGGACGTTGCACAGCAAGGGGCGGAAACGTGATCAGAACCCGCATAGCCGGTGAGGTCGGGGCGATGCACCCCGCGCGCCTGTGCTGCTGTCCCCCTGCCGCCGCGCCCATGGCCATGGGCGCCGGCAGATACGTGCGGTAGCCCTCGCAGCATCCAATCACACCGGCCGCCGCACAGGCGGCCTTTCCCTTTCCCCTCACAGGCCACAGGAAACCCCTTCGAAGGACCCGCGGAACCCGAGATGTCAGATACCGATCCCATCCAGCCGATCCACGAGCCGGCCCTCGCCGTCATCGACGAGGAGGCCGCCTGGGTCCACGACGCGGCCGACCGGTTCGAGCACGCGACCGCCCAGGAACTGCTGGCCTGGGCGCTCGACACCTTCCATCCGAGGCTGGCCATCAGCGCGGCCGGCGGGGTTGACGGCATGGCGCTGGTCGACATGGCCTGGCGCATCGACCCGGCCATCCGTGTCTTCACCTTGAACACCGGCAGGCTCCCGGCCGAGACGTACGCGCTCTTCGAGGAAGTCCGGGACACCTACGGCATCCAGGTCGAGTTCGAATGCCCCGACGGCGACGCCGTCGCCAGCTTCGAGACCCAGAACGGCCCCAACGCGATGTACCGCAGCGTGGACCTGCGCATACGGTGCTGCACGCTGCGCAAGGTAGAGCCGCTCAAGCGGAAGCTGTCGACGCTCGACGCCTGGGTAACCGGGCTGCGGCGCGAGCAGTGGGTGAGCAGACGCAACATCGCCAAGGTAGAGCTGGACCGTGAGCACGGCGGGATAGTCAAGCTGAACCCACTGGCCGACTGGACGCTGGACCAGGTCTGGGCCTACGTGCGCGAGAACGGGGTGCCCTATCACGACCTGTTCGACCGCGGATTCACCTCCATCGGGTGTGCTCCCTGCACCCGGCCCGTGGAGCCGGGCGAGCCCGAGCGCGCCGGCCGCTGGTGGTGGGAGGAGGACACGGAGAAGGAGTGCGGGATCCATTGCTCCGTGCACCTGCTCGGATCCAGGTCTGATCGCGACAAGGCGCAGACGGGTGGTGCCCGATGACCTTCGACAGGAGCCAGGGACCCACCGAAGTGAGGCAGGCGGTCGAGACCACCGAGGATCCCTGGTCGGTGATCGCAGACCGCGAGGGAGACCTCGCGGTCGGCCGCATGCGCCTGATGGGCGTCTACGACGATCGCCAGGAAGGCCGCTTCATGCTCCGGACCCGCGTTCCCGGTGGCCGCATCTCGGCCGAACAGCTCGAGACGGTCGCGGGCGTCGTGCGCGACTTCGGCCGCGGGTGGGAGGGACACACCGAACCCGACCGCTTCGGCGAGATCACGACCCGCCAGGACATCCAGATCCACTGGGTCGCCTTCGAGGAGCTGCCCGAGATCTGGCGCAGGTACGACGCGGTAGGGCTCACCAGCGCCCAGGCCTGCGGCGATTCAATGAGGAACCCGACCGCCTGCCCGGCCGACGGAGAGGATCCGCGAGGTGTCCTTGCCGTGGCTCCCCTCTTGGACGAGTTCCGCACGTTCACGATCGACGAGGAGAAGCTCACCGCCTTCCTTCCCCGCAAGTTCAAGGTCGTCGTCACCGGTTGCCCGACGGATTGCTCCGTGGTCAAGCTCCACTGCCTCGGCTTCACGCCCGCGCGCGCGCAGGATGGAGCGCTCGGCTTCAACGTGCACGTGGGCGGCGGCCTGTCGGACTCCCCACGCGTAGCCGACTCCCTCGACATCTTCGTCGAGCCCTCGCAGGTGACCGACACGGTGAGGGCGACCCTCGAGACCTACCGCGACCTGGGGGACTTCGAGCACAAAGCCGTCAACAGGTTCCGCGTGCTGGTCCACCAGCTCGGGGCCGACAGGGTGCAGACCGAGATACGTGACCGGCTGGCATACGACGTGCGCTCCGCCGGCGAGTCGCTCTGGACAGGCGAGTTCGAGGACCACATAGGGATACACGCCGATGTCAGGGGCAAGCACTACGTCGGCCTCTGCATCCCGATGGGCCGCCTGACCGACGACGAGTGGTCGGAGGTAGCGCGCCTGGCTCGGACCCACGGCGACGGGGGCATCCGCCTGACCCAGCGGCAGAACCTGCTGCTCACGGGGATCGCCGACGTTGACGCGCTCCTGCGCGAGCCGTTCCTGGAAACCTACCGGCCTGAGCCCGATCCGTTCGAGCGAGCCATCGTGGCGTGCACGTCCGCCCCCTTCTGCAAGTTCGCGATCGACGACATGAAGTCGAACGGCCGCAAGCTGATCGCACACCTCAGGGAGAACGTCCCGGCCGAAGGACGAGACCGCTTGGAGGGCCTTCGCATCCACATGAGCGGCTGCAAGGCCTCGTGTGCCCAGGTTCAGGCCGCTCACATCGGGTTCAGGGCAACCATGACCAAGGACGAGGAGGCGTACGAGCGAGCCCTCGACGTGGCTCTCGGTGGCGACCTGGGTGCGTCGCGGGTCGGTCAGTGGGTCAGGCTCGAGGAGCCGGTGGACGAGGCCTTCGGCTCGGTCACCGATGTTCTGCGCGCGATCTGCGCGGGCGAGATGACCTTGGATGACGTGACTCCGGCCGGAGTGGGCCGGTACTTCGAGGGGAGCGACTGAGATGGTCGATACGCAAGAGAGGCTCCACTGGGATCCGGCCGCCGACGTCCGCGACGAGGTCATGGCCACCAGCGGAGCGCCGGAGCTTGCCGACAAGATCTGGTTCCACAAGACTGCGGCGGCGGTCATCGACGCCGACCGCTGCGTCGGCTGCGGCGCGTGCATCGCAGCCTGCCCCTCACGGTCTCTCGACGTCGGGTCAGACGGGACGCCGACCCTGGTCCGCATGTGCACCGGCTGCTCGGCATGCTGGGACTACTGCCCGCTCGCGGGGATGAGGCCCGAGAAGCTGAACGCCCAGGATCCCGATGACCCGGTCGGGCCCGTCATGGAGGCTGTTTCCGCCCGCGCCGTTCAGCGGCCCGAAGGTGCTCAGGACGGCGGAGCGGTCACCGCGCTCCTCGCTGCCCTGCTGGAGCGCGGACACATCGACGCCGTGATCATGACCCAGAAGCTGGACGCGTTCATCGGGACGCCGGTGCTGGCGACCACACCGGAGCAGGTCCGAACGGCGGCGGGAAGCGTCTACCACCAGAGCCACACGCTGACGGTGCTGAACGAGAAGGCTCCCGAGGGGGTCGAGCGGATCGCGTTCGTCGGCACGCCATGCCAGATCAGCGGGCTGCGCGCGCTTCAGAGGTTCCCCTGGGAGAACCGTCAGACGCTGGCTTCGCGTGTCGTGCTCGCGATAGGGCTCTTCTGCACGCGTTCCTTCGATCCGAAGGAGCTGATCCCGGCGATCGCGGCCCAGGGCGTGAACCTGGGTCAAGTGCGCAAGATCGATATCCGCCAGGGCAAGCTGGTTGCTGCAGGAGGGGGCGGCGAGGAGCTGATGAGCAGGCCCGTGAAGGAGTTCCACTCCGCCTCGCTCCGCGGATGCGACGAGTGCGCCGACTTCGCCGCGCTGGGCGCCGACCTGGTGGTCGGCAACATCGGGAGCGAGCCGGGCAGCAGCACCGTGCTGATCCGAACGGACGAGGGCATGGCCGCGTGGGTGAAGGCGGCGGGCACCTTCGAGGACGCTCCGATCGAGGATCTCGGTGCCGTCAAGCGCCTCGCCCTGAAGAACCTGGACCGCGCGAAGCGGAACCTTCAGCGTGAGTACGATCCGCAGGGTCCCCTGTGGATCTCGTACCGGGAACACCTCCAGAACCACCAGGGAACCGAGCGCGCTCCCGCCACGCCGCCTGCCCACCGCTCCCACCACTACACGGTCGCCTGCTGATGGGCGCTTTCGCCTTCCCCGCTTCCTTGGACCTCACGGGCACGCGCTGCGTGGTCATCGGGGTGATGCCCGTACGGGAGGGCAAGGTGGAGGCCCTGCTGGCCGGGGGTGCGACCGACGTCTGCGTCATAGCCGAAGAGCCGGCCTCGCTTCTGAACGTGCTGGCAGGACACGACCGTGTCTCGGTCGAGATGCGCGGGTGGAAAGAAGAGGACCTGGACGGCGCCTTCCTGGCGGTGGCGCATGATCCGGACGCGGCCGAGAGGGCGCGGATCGCCGCAGCGGCGCGCGAGCGCCACGTATTGGTCAACTTAGTTGACGATATTGAGGCGAGCGATTGGGCGTGGCCGGCGGTGGTCCGCCGGGGCCGGCTGGTCCTTGCAGCCGGCACCGGCGGCGCCTCGCCGGCGCTCGCGCGCCGCGTTCGCCAAAGGCTGAACGACCAGTACGGCGAGGAGTGGGGAGAACTGACCGAGATCCTTGCCGACGTCCGGGAACGGACGAAGGAGTCCCTCCCGGACCTGCGCGAGCGGATGAGGCTTTGGCGCGAAGCCCTCGATCTGACGGAGGCCGAAACGATGGTCCGGGAGGGTCGCGGGGAAGAGCTGCGGCAACTGCTCTCGGCTAGGCTCGTGGGGAAGGCGCCGCGATGACCGGGCGAGTGGTCCTCGTCGGAGCCGGTCCGGGCGATCCCGAGTTGATCACCGTCAAAGGGGCGCGGGCCCTCGGCGAGGCCGACGTCGTTGTTTACGACCGGCTAGCCGCGCCTGCCCTCCTTCACCTGGCTCGAGCAGGCGCGGAGCGCGTTTACGTCGGGAAGGAGCCGGGACGTCAGGCGATGACTCAAGACGGGATCAACGAGGTGCTCATCGAGAGGGCTGCGCGCGGGCTGACCGTCGTCAGGCTGAAGGGCGGAGACCCGTTCGTCTTCGGCAGGGGCGGCGAGGAGATCCTCGCGTGCGCCGCTGCGGGGATCTCCTGCGAGGTCGTGCCGGGCGTGACCAGCGCCCTCGCCGCTCCCGCTGCTGCGGGCGTCCCCGTTACCCACAGAGGCGTCGCCCGTTCGTTCGCCGTGGTCACCGGCTCGACCGCCCACGGCGACACCGGTCCGGACCTGGCACTCCTCGCCAGAGCCGTGGACACCCTCGTCCTGCTGATGGCCGCGTGGAAGCTGCCCGAGACCTGCGAGGCCCTGATCGCCGCCGGCCGGCGGGCCGGCGAGCCCGCCGCCTTGATCCAGTGGGCGACCACCCGCGACCAGAAGACGATCCTGGGAACGCTGTCCGACCTGCCGGCCTTGGCGGCGGCGGCGAGTGCCGGGCCGCCGGCCACCTTGATCGTTGGAGAGGTGGCGGCGATACCGCTCGAAGTGAGGAGCAGGCTGGGCGAAGCTCAGCGCACACGGGCCGGCAACCCGTAGGCGTACAGGCTGCCGTCGCGGCAGCCTATGTACACCAGCCCGTTCGCGATGGCGGGCGACGAGTTGATCCCGCGCGGCAGGTTCTCGCTGCCCCAATCCATCGTCCAGAGCAGGCGGCCGGTCACCGCGTCGAACGCATAGAGGCGGGTATCGTACGAGCCCATATACACGACACCGTTCGCCACCGCGGGCGACGACGTCGAGTAGTCGGCTACCGAGTCGTTCCGCCAGACGACCTGTCCGGTGTCCGCATCGAAGGCCACCGCGTCGCCGTCCATCGGCGTGGTCTCGGCCGTCGCCACGAAGACCCTCCCGCCGGCTATCGCGGGCGACGAACGCACGACAGCTCCTGCGTCCGCGGGAGCCGCCCGCGTGGTCCACCTGACGTTCCCGGTCGTGGCGTTCAGCGACCAGACCGTGCCCGCGTCACTGCCCACGAACACACGGCCGCCCGAGACCGAAGGGGCGGAGCGGACCCGCCCGTCCAGCGGCGTGGACCAGAGCAGCGCCCCTGTGGCCGCGTCGTACGCGAACACCTTCGACTGGTCCGACCCCACGTATACGACGCCGTCCGCATAGGACGCGCCCGCCCACACCGACCATGGGTTCGTGCGCCAGATCTCACGGCCCGTCGAGGCGTTCAGGGCAACGAACGAGCCACCACGCGACCCGACGTACACGATCCCCTTCACGAGGAGCGGCGCCGCGGTCACGTTCCCCCCGATCCCGTACGACCACAAGCCCTCGCCGGTCTCCGCGTCCACGGCGTAGATCGCTCCGCCCTCTGAGCCGAAGAACACGCGGCCGCCTCCGACCGCGGGCGAGGTTCGGACCTTCGACCCCACCGTCACCGACCACATCTCCGCGCCGGTCCGGGAATCGACGGCCCAGAGCCTCCCGTCGTCCGAACCCACATAGGCGATGCCGCGGGAAACCGCAGGCGATGAGTTGATCCCCTCTTCGGTGAGGCCCGTGGCGAACGACCATTCGCGCCGGAGGCTCCCGACGGTGTCC
The DNA here is from genome assembly GCA_964535065.1 of uncultured Actinomycetes bacterium. Lineage (GTDB taxonomy): Bacteria > Actinomycetota > UBA4738 > UBA4738 > HRBIN12 > AC-51. The sequence goes on along the minus strand of CAZHRY010000019.1, from coordinate 333 downwards.
TTGGTCAGCAGGGTCTCGTCACGAGTGAGACCGGAGCGCGAGGCGCCCCTGTGGAACTGGGCCCAGGAAGCGGCGGAAGCGGGAGAGGATGCGGTGAGAACACAGAGCACGGCCAGTACAGCCGCTATCCGACCTATGACCCTCATCCCCGTCCCCCAGATGGAGCGACCTCCACAGTGGGCATCGGACGCCGACTACCTGAACTTGAGTAGTCACCTCGGATCAGGGAAACGTTGGGGGCGGGCCCCGCGTAGCAGGGCCCCCCCCCCCACCGCGTGCACCCCAGTCCCTATTCGGACCACCGCCCCCTGAACACGGAGCTCGCCCCCGACG
>CAZHRY010000018.1:0-34827 GCA_964535065.1 uncultured Actinomycetes bacterium | reverse complement strand
GCAGCAGCGGAACTTCGGTTTCGAGGGTGTCGCGACGAGCGCGAACGGCAAGACGTTGTTCGTCGCGTTCCAGCGCCCGTGGATCGGCGACGACGACGACGTGACGCGCATCGGCGTGTTCAACACCCAGAACGGCCGCTGGAAGTTCCTGCGGTACCGCCTCGATGAGGCGGCGGCACCCACCGCGATCCGGTGGGTCGGTCTGAGCGAGATCAGCGCGGTCGACCAGGACACCTTCGCGATCGTCGAGCGCGACAACGCGCTCGGGCTGGACGCGGTCGTTAAGCGTGTCTACACGGTCGAGCTGGACCCCGAGATCGCCACGAAGGACCCGGCGAAGGCGCCGTTCGTGACGAAGACGCTCGCCCGCGACGTGATCGCCTCGGACGGCGTGCTGTTCGAGAAGATCGAGGGGCTCGGGATCGTCGAGGGCGAGGTCTACGCGGTATACGACAACGACGGCGTCGGCCGGACGACCTTCCTGCGATGGGGAGCGCTCTTCGGCTGAGCCCGGCGCGCCCTCACCGGTCGCGTGGTGCGGACGTTCGAGGGGGCCCGGGGCGAAGCCCCGGGCCCCCTCGTTGTGACGCTGGTCCGTGGCGTAGGCTCCCCCCATGGGGGCACGAGAGCAGTTGATCCTGGCCGGCCGCGTAGGACTCGGGGCCCTGCTCGCGTATCTGATCGGTCTGGAGCGCGCCTACAGAGGCAAGGACGCCGGCGACAGGACCTTCGCTCTGATCGGACTGGGCGCGGCGGCGTTCGTCGGCCTGGCCGTCGAGCTGCTCCCCGAGTCGGCAGACAGGGTCATCCAAGGAGTGGCGACAGGCGTGGGCTTCCTGGGCGCCGGCATCATCTTCAGAGCGGGCGCAGAGGTAAGGGGACTCACGACCGCAGCGGCCTCCTGGGCGGCAGCCTCGGTTGGCGTTCTCGCGGCCGCAGGGATGTACCTGGTAGCCGGCGCGGTGACTGTGCTAACGCTGCTCATCCTGGAGGCCCCCCAGGTCGGCTTCCTCAGACGGATCGGACGCCCGGAAGGGGAGGACCGCCGGGAGCCCTGAGCTTCCCCTCAGCCGATCACGATCGGCTCGGACGGCGTCTGCTGGATGAACTCGGCCCGGTCGTCCTCGAAGATCATCGTGTTGATCGACATCGCGAGTCCCGCGTTCTGCGGCAGGTAGAAGTTCGCTTCATAGTTGGCAACGTCGCCGGGCAGGAACGCAGCGTCGCCCGGGTCTGTTCCGTGTTCGTAGACGAAGTCGCCGACCCAGTCCGGCGGGAACGCGATGCCCAGCTCGTAGCCTCCGATCCACCACTCGTCCCCGAGCAGCCCGACATCCTCGTAATAGTCGACGACGGTCTTCAGCAGGTCGCGCACGGGAAGCCCCGGCCGGATCGCTCTTGCGACCACCTCGACGGCGTCCGTGGTCCTGCGGATGTGCTCGAGCACCTCGGGATGCGGCTCGCCGATCGAGAAGCAGCGAGCCATGTTCGCGTGATAGCGGTTGTAGACGCCGCAGATGTCCACGTTCACGATGTCACCGGGCATGATCCGGCGCCGGCTCGCTAGTCCGTGAACCGTGGCGGCCCGAGGTCCGGATACGACCGGGAGCGGGATCGCGGAGACCTCTCCCCCGGCGGCCGCCATCGCGTGGATCATGGCGCCGTAGACCGCCAATTCGGTGATGCCCGGCTCCGCCAGAGCCTCCTGTGCGGCTCGCATGCCGACGTCTGCGATCCGCTGGGCCGTCCGAACGTAGGCCCGCTCCTGCGGCGACTTGATACGCCGCACCGACCTGACCACACCGGTCGCGTCGACGACCTCCGACGCACCGCCCGACTCCAGCACCGACTGGAACATCTCGGAGACCGTCCGCGGGGGCCGGTAACACCGCATCTCGAGCCCCACGCGGCCGCCGAGCCAGCCCTCGGACGCCAACTCCTCCGCTATGAACGTGGCGCCCTCCGGACCCAGGCCCTCGAAGATGCGAACGTCGGGCGAGACCGACGTGAACTGGATCAGCGCGATCTCTTCGGGATCGTCGAAATGGATGTAACGGTCGTGATCGATGTGGATCGCGATGCCCGAGAGGGGCGTCCACCCCTCGGGGCCGTTGCCCTGGTACCACTCGGCTGCGTAGCCGCTCACGTAATAGATGGACTCAGGCGCGGACAGGTACAGCAGGTCGATCCCACGCTCGGCCATGGCTGCTCGGATCCGGTCCAGCCGCCCGCGATACTCGCGGAGTGAGAAGGGCGCCTCGAGTTGCGGGTTCAGCTCCTCGAGCGTCCGGCGCTTGTTGGGCCCCAAGCCGTCGTTCATCAGGCCCGAAGCCTATGCGGCGAACCCACCGGCCGTCGAGCCAGGCCGGCCGCTCGCGTAGAGTGCCCCACGTGCCAGCCCGTTTCGACCTTCTGGTTCTCGGGGATGCGAACCCCGATCTGATCCTCGCGGGTGATGTCGTGCCCCGCTTCGGGCAGGTGGAGCAGGTTCTGGAAGAAGCGGTCCTCACCGTCGGGGGATCCGGTGCCATCACGGCCTGCGGAGCCGCTCGGCTCGGCCTGAGGGTCGCGTTCTGTGCGGTCGTCGGCGACGACGTCTTCGGCACGTTCATGCGGCAGGAGCTGGCGTCGCGCGGCGTCGCGGTGGACGGGATCACGGTGCTGACGGGCTCGAAGACCGGCCTTACCGTCGTGCTTTCCCGGACCGAAGACCGTGCGAGCCTGACGCTGCCGGGGACGATCGCGTCATTGGAAGAGGGCATGATCCTCCCTGACCTTCTGGCGTCGGCGCGTCACGTCCACGTGAGCCAGTACTTCATGCAGGACGCCCTGCGGCCGGGACTGCCCGGTGTCCTCGGCCAGGCTCGTTCGGGCGGTGCCACGACCTCGCTCGATCCGAACTGGGACCCGTCGGAGACCTGGGACGCCGGACTGCGCGAGCTCCTGCCTTTGGTAGACGTGTTCCTGCCGAACGCCGCAGAGGTGGCCGCGATCGCCGGGCTGAGCGAGCCTCGCGAGGCGGCTGCATCCCTGGCGGAGGCGTCCGGGCTCGTCGTCGTGAAGGAAGGAGCAGAAGGGTCGTTCGCCGTCCGAGGCTCGGAGACCATCGAAGCCCCTGCGGTGGAGATCGCTCAGGTGGTCGACACGACCGGCGCCGGCGACAGCTTCGACGCGGGCTTCCTCGCCGCGTATCTGGCCGGCGAGGACGTCCAGCGCAGCCTGCATATCGCGAACGCGTGCGGAGCGCTATCCACCAGAGCGCTCGGCGGTGTGGAGGCCCAGCCGACGATGCAAGAGGCGCTGGCAGGGTTGGACGAGGCCTCCGTATGATTGCCGCGTTCAGACGAGGGGGCCGCTGGTGGCTGACATAGCGCTGCAGGAACTGACCAAGGTCTACGCGGATGGGACGGAGGCCGTCACGGACCTGAACCTCTCGATCGAGGACGGCGAGTTCATGGTTCTGGTCGGACCGTCTGGCTGTGGGAAGAGCACGGCTCTGCGGATGATCGCGGGACTCGAAGAGATCACCGCCGGAAAGGTCTCGATCGGCGGACAGGTGGTCAACGATCTGCCGCCCAAGGACCGAGATGTGGCGATGGTCTTCCAGAACTACGCGCTTTATCCGCACATGACGGCGTACGAGAACATGGCCTTCGCCCTCAAACTCCGCAGGCTCCCGAAGGCCGAGGTGGCCGAACGGGTCGAACGAGCTGCGTCCATCCTGGGGATCGACGAACTCCTGGATAGGAGGCCCAAGAACCTGTCGGGGGGCCAGCGGCAGCGAGTTGCCATGGGCAGAGCGATGGTGCGGGAGCCGCGCGCCTTCTTGATGGACGAGCCGCTCTCCAACCTCGACGCCAAGCTCCGTGTACAGATGCGCGCCGAGATCTCGAAGCTACAGGCAACCCTCGGAGCCACGACCGTCTACGTGACCCACGACCAGACCGAGGCGATGACAATGGGACATCGGGTCGCGGTGCTGAAGAAGGGACTTCTGCAGCAGGTTGACGCTCCGCAGATCCTGTACGACCGGCCGGCCAACCTGTTCGTCGCGGGTTTCATCGGCTCGCCGACGATGAACATGGTGGAGGCCACCCTCGAGCGCGCGGACGGGGAGTTCGCCGTCTCCTTCGGATCGCACCGCCTCGCTCTCGATGACGGACTCTTGTCGAGGAGGCCGGCGCTGCGCGCGTTCGAGGGACGGCGCGTGATCGTGGGCATCCGGCCCGAGAACCTGGAAGACGCCGAGGCCACGCCCGCGCGCAGCGCCGGCCGGACACTGAGGGCCCAAGTGGACCTCCGGGAGGCGCTCGGATCCGAGGTCCTCCTGCACTTCACCGTGGACGCGCCCCCCGTCGTCACGGAGGACACGAAAGAGCTCCAGCGAGACCTCGCGGAGGAGGGAGCCATGACCACGCGATCCCAGGCCAGGTCCAGCTTCGTCGCCCGCCTGGACGCACGGTCGCGCGCCACGCCGGGGGACACCGTCGAGTTGGGAGTGGACGTCGAGCGCATGCACTTCTTCGACCCGGCGGACGGCACTGCCATCTACGACTGAGCCGTCACTTCATCCCGGTCAGCGTCAGCCCTCGCACGATCCACTTCTGCGAGAAGGCGAACACGATCAGAACCGGTATCACCATCAGTACCGACGCCGCCATCACGAGCTGCATCTGAGAGGTGTGCTGACTCGAGTACCAGGTGAGGATGATGGGAAGGGTTCGCTTCTCCATCTCCGTGATCACGACCAGAGGCCACAGGTAGGCGTTCCAATGGAACATGAAGGTGAGCATGCCCAGGGTCGCGATCACGGGTTTGAGTTGCGGCAACACGATGGAGCGGTAGATGCGCCACTCCGAGGCGCCGTCAACCCGAGCCGACCAGATCTCGTCTTCGGGGATGGACAGTGCGAACTGGCGCATCACGAAGACGCCGAAGGCATCGATCAGCGAGGGCAGGATGAGACCCCACAGGTTGTTCAGCAGGCCGATCTGCACCAGGATCAGGTAACCGGGGATCATCGTGACCTCGGCCGGGATCATCATCGTGGCCAGGACGAACCAGAACATCCACTGCCGGCCGCGGAAGTCGAACTTCGCGAGCACGTAGCCCAGGAGCGAGGACGTGAACAGCGTGGCGATCACGTTCATGACGGCCACGAAGAGCGAGTTCCGGTAGAAGAGCCACAGCGGCGGCAACTCCGGGTCGCTCAGGATCGTGCCGTAGTTCTCCAGCGTCGGATCGTTCGGGATGAAGGTGGGAGGGAACTGCCTGATCTCGGCCCCCGTCTTCAACGAGGCGAGGATCATCCACACGAACGGGATGGCGGCGACGATCCCGAACACGATCAGGGCGGCGTAGAGGACCCCGCGCGACGCCGCGTTCGCCCTCCTTCGCTTCGCAACCGTCACGGTGGTCGCCATCAGTACTCCCACTCCGTACGCAGGAGGCGTGCCTGAACACGCGAGATCGTGAAGACGAGGAGGAACAGGACCAGGGACACGGCGGCGGCCCAACCCATCCGCTGGAAGCGGAAGGCGTTGTAGTAGATGTCCAGGGACAGCGCGCGGGTCTGGCCCTGCGGCCCACCGTCCGTCATCACCTGGAACAGGTCGAACACCTGGAAGGCCGAGATCATCGTCAGAACCGAGGTGAGCATGATCGTCGGCTTCAGGAGGGGGAGCGTGATGTAGCGGAACCTCTGCCAGGCGCTGGCTCCGTCGACCAGGGCGGCCTCCTTCACCGACTCAGGGATGGCTTGCAGCGCAGCGATGAAGATCACCAGGTTGTAGCCTATGTCCTGCCACAGATACGCGACGATCACCGCCAGCAGGGCCACCGGGATGCCGAGGAAGATCAGGTTGGGATCGGTCGTCCAAGCGATCACGGTGGCCTCGCCGGTGATCTTCGTGAGGAGGCCGTTCAGCAGACCACGCTGCGGGTGAAGGACGAATCCCCAGATGATGGCCACGCCGACCGACGAGCTGAGGACGGGCAGGAAGAACACGGTCCTGAAGACCGGCCTCCACCTCCTGCCGACGGACTCGATCATCGCCGCCAAGGGAAGTGTGATCGCCAGGTTCAAGGGCACCACCAAGAACGCGAAGATCAGCGTGGTCTTCACGGCCGTGTGGAACTGACGAACCTCCAGAGGCGCGTCGGCCGAGAAGTCGAGCATGTCCTTGAAGTGCTGCAGGCCTACGAATGGGTTGTCCTGCCCCAGGCCCAGGAACGGGCTGCCGGTCCTGCGAGGGCTGAAGTCGAAGAACACCAACAGCACCACCCAGACGATCGGCAGCGCCATGAAGATGGACATGTAGATGCCGGCCGGCGTCAGGACGGCCGCGACGAAGCGGCGCTGCGCGCCCAGGCGTCCCCCGAAGAGGCGCCGCATCGTCGCGGCCGTCCCCGCTGCGCTCGAAGCTGCTATCGGTTCACCCCTATCCGAAGCTCTCGTTCGCCTCGCGTTCGATGGCGGCCAGCGCATCTTCCATCGATTCGCTGCCGTCCAGCGCAGCCAGCAGGTGCGGATAGGCGATGTCGTACCAGAGCAGGTCGCGGTCCGGCAGGTTCCCCACGTACCTCCCGTTCTCCAGGATCGGGAACCAGGGCTCGAAGTGCGGGAAGGCCGCGATCAGCTCGTCTCGTGCCTCGCCCTCGGCGTTCACCTTCAAGGCAGGAAGGGTTCCGGTCGCAGCGTTCCAGTCGGCGGCGTTGGGCGCGTCGCGGGTCACGAACGAGATGAAGTCCCACGCCGCCGACGGAGCGGGACTCGAGCTCGACACGGTCAGCCCCCAGCCCGAGTCGGCCACGAACTCGCCGTTCTGAACCGCGGGGAGCGGAACGTACACGGTGCTCTCCGCGACCTCCGGGAAGTCACCCGCGTATTCCGGGATGACCCAAGGCCCCACCAGCCCCATGGCGCAGAACCCCTCGAAGTAGCAGTCCCCGACCCAGTTCGACTCGTCGTTGAACAGCGTCGGATCGATGATGCCCTCGTCCACCATCGACTTCAGCAGCTGGAGGGCGGCCATGCCTTCGGGCGTGTTGATCGTGAATGCGCTCCCGTCCTCGCTAAGGAAGTCACCGCCGTTCTGAAGGATCAGAGAGAAGAACGAGTACGAAAGCCCGTCGGCAGCGGTGAAGTGGTAGCCCGCCCGCTGTATCACACCGTCCTGCACGACGGTCAGCTTCTTCGCATCCGCCTTGAACTCGTCCCAGGACGCCCAGCCGTCGGTACTCACGCCGGCCTCCTGCGCGAGCGCGGTGTTGACCAGCGTGGCCCCGTACTCGATGTTGAACTCCTGCGGGAATCCGTACAGCGTGTCGTCACAGATGTAGCCACCGATCGGGGCCGCGAAGAACATCTCTTGGGCCTCCGCAACCGTCGAGACCGACTCGGGTACGGGCGCGAGGTTCCCGGCGTACGAGCACGTCCAGGTGCCGAACATCTGCAGGATGTCGGCCTCGGTGCCGGCGGGCAGGGCGGTCTGCAGCGTCTGCACGTAGCTGTCGTAATCGAACGTCTCGAACTCGAACGTCACGTTCGGATGCTGGGCCGTGTACTCGTCGGCCAGGTCCTCCAGGCCTGCGTTGAACGACTTGTTGCGGTGCGTCCAGACACGCAGCGTCACAGGTGCATCGCCCGGACCTCCATCGGTCGGCTGAGCGCCCGTCGTCGTCTCGGTCCCGAAGGTGCACGCCGCCGACGCGACGGCAAGCGAGACGAACAGCACGGCCCAGCGGATCTTCGGCTTGTCGAACATGGGGTCCCTCCTTGCCTCAAAGCACCACCGAACGGCTCAGGTGGCGCGGATCGTCCGGGTCGAGGCCGCGCGCCTCCGCCAGCGCAACGGCGGTACGCTGCACCAGCACCAGCTCGGCCATCGGGTCGAGCTCGGCGACGCGCACCGCGGCGCCGGTGGCTGCGACGTCATCGGCTATCGATGGGTCAGGCGTTCCGAGGATCCACACCAACGATCTCGGACCGGCAAGGCTTATCGGCCCATGCCGGTACTCCATCGCCGGATAGGACTCCGAATGCGCCTGCGCTGCCTCCCGCAGCTTCAATGCGCCCTCGTGCGCGAGGCCAACGGTCCATCCATGGCCCAGCAAGACGAAGTGGTCCGACGCCGTCGGGTCATGGGGAAGTTCCATCTCTACGGCCCGGCTCCCATCCTCCACCGCCCGCGACAGATCCTCCCCCAGGTGTCCCCTGAGAAGGGCAAGGACGCTCGTGGCGAACCGGGTCTGCACGACAGATCGCTCGTCCGCGAAGTCCAGCGCGATCGTGTTCGAGCCGGCCGTCGCCGCCGGAGAGCCCGGTACCGCGGTGAGAACCGTCGAAGAGGGTTCGCCGGAGCGGCCCAGGGTCTCCAGGATCCGGAGCACCTCCGTGGTCGTGCCGCTCCTAGTGATGGCGACGACGCGATCGTACCTTCGGACACGACCTGCGGGGATCTCGGTCGGCGTGTAGGCGTCGGTCTCCCCGGCCCTCAGGCCCGCGTAGGCCTGAGCCATGAACCAAGAGGTCCCGCACCCCAGGGCAGCCACCCGTTCTCCCGGCTCCGGCAGCCCGTCCACTTCGGCGGACATCCTCGCCGCCCTGACCCAGGCCTCCGGCTGGGAGGTGATCTCGGTCGCGGTAAGGCTCATCCCGGGGGAAACTAGTGCGCGTTCCTGAGCGAGGCAAGGCCGAAACGAACACGTCCGTGCACGTTTCGCCGTATCTTCTGAACCGTGAGGCAGACCGAACGGCTGGCGACGATCCTCGAGGAGCTCTCGGCCGCCCGCTCGGTTGCCGTCGCAACCTTGGCGGGCCGTCTGGGCGTCTCGGCGGCCACGATCCGGCGAGACCTGACGCTGCTGCAGGAGCAGAGGCTCTGCTCCCGGACCCACGGCGGCGCCGTGGCGCAGGGCGTGCTCTACGAGCTCCCCCTCCGGTACAAGGGGGCCCGTCATCAGGAAGAGAAGGGCTTGATAGCGAAGGCCGCGGCGGGCCACGTCGAAGACGGGATGGTCGTCGGCCTCACGGGGGGAACGACCTGCACCGAGGTGGCCCGCGCACTCGTCGATCGGCAGAAGCTCACGGTCGTGACCAACGCCCTCAACATCGCGAGCGAGCTGGCGGTCCGGCCGAACCTCAGGCTCGTCGTGACCGGAGGGACCGCGCGGCCGGAGTCCTACGAGCTGGTCGGACCCATCGCGGAGAAGGCCCTCTCGGAGCTGCACCTGGACGTCGTCTTCATCGGCGTCGACGGGATCGACCCGGCGGCCGGGTGCACGACGCATCACGAGGTCGAGGCGAACACGGACCTCGCGCTGATCCAGCGTGCGAAGCGGGTGATCGTGGTGGCCGATTCCTCGAAGCTGGGGCGGGCGGCGTTCGCGCGGATCTGCCCCATCGAATCGGTGGACGCCCTGATCACCGACCGAAGCGCCAACGTGCGCGCGCTCCGAGAGCTCCGCGAGGCAGGCCTCTCGGTGACCGCCGTGTGAAGGGGAGGGGATCGATGAGCGAACAGATCATGATCGACGCCGAGGAGCTCGCTTGCTTGCGGCGGATCGAGGCTGCCGCTGTGGAGGTGCTGCGACAGTGGGACGGCAGGAAGTCGTCCGCAACCCCGATGCTCCAGGCGATCGCCGAACTGCGGACCGTCTTGAAGGCCGCCCCGTGAGCGATCTCCAGAGGTTGCCACTCGCCGACTTCCGGCCCCGTGCGTCGCTCCGCCGTGCGCTCACCGACCTGGTGGGCCAGCCGCCGGTCAGCATGATCGACGCTCACAACCACCTGGGAAGGTGGCTGACCGGCGGCTGGCCCACCCCCGACGTGGGCCGGCTCCTCGCCACCATGGACGGATGCGGGATAGAGGCGATCGTGAACCTCGATGGCATGTGGGGTGATGAGCTGGAGGCGAACCTCGATCGCTACGACCGGGCACACCCGGGACGCTTCGCGACCTTCGCGCAGTGGGACAGGGCAAGGTTCGCTGCCGGGGAATGGGAGGGGCTGGGGCAGCAGGTCGCCGGCTCCCTCGCTAGAGGTGCCAAGGGGCTCAAGGTCTGGAAGGACCTGGGGCTGCACCTGCGTGACGACCGCGGCGCCCTCGTGATGCCGGACGACCTGCGCCTGGATCCGGTGTGGGACGCGGTGGCGGCGGCCGGCGTCCCGGTCACGATCCACGTGGCCGACCCCATCGCTTTCTTCGAGCCGCTCGATCCGCGGAACGAGCGGCTCGAAGAGCTGCTGGCGCACCCCGATTGGTGGTTCGGTGATCGCTCGCGTTTCCCGGCCTTCGATCAGCTCCTCGAGGATCTCGAGTCGCTGATCGCGAGGCGATCCGACGTCGTATTCATCGGCGCACACGTGCTCTGTTGCGCTGAAGACCTCGCTTGGGTGGACCGGATGCTCACCACGTACCCGAACGCCTTCGCCGACGTCGCGGCCAGGATCGCGGAACTGGGGCGCGTTCCCAGGGCGGCTCGCGAGCTGTTCATGAAGCACGCCGACCGGCTGCTTCTCGGGACGGATTCACCGCCCGAGCCGGATGTGTACGAGGTTCACCGCCGGTTCTTCGAGACGGCCGACGAGCACTTCCCCTATGACCCCGACCCGGATGAGGCGCCGACCCAGGGCCGGTGGGCCATCAGCGGCCTGGGCCTGCCCGAAGAAGTCCTCTCGAGGGTCTACTCGGGGAATGCACGCCGCCTGATCCTTGTGCCATAGTCGTAGCGCCCGAGCGGCTAGCCGCGGCGGATCGGCTCGGAGATCAGCTCCCCGTGGGCCTCGATCAGTTCGTCAACTAAGTTGACTATCTGCGCCGTTGCCAGCGTGGCGGCGGTGTTCGGATCCAGAAGTGCCGCCTGGTACACGAGGTCACGCGAACCCTCGACGACGGCCCTCACGGTCAGCTCCGCGACGTTCAGGAACGTCCTGTTCAGCGCGAGGCACTGGACCGGGATGCGTCCGATCGGCTGGGGCTGCCATCCCCCCGCGTCCACCATCACCGGCACCTCCACGCACGCGTCCTCGGGCAGCCCGTCGATCAGTCCTTCGTTCCTGACGTTCCCGTACAGCTCCACCTGTGCGCCGGTCTCGAGACCCAGGATGAACTGCGACGCCAGCTCGTCGTTCCGATCCAGCTCGATCTCCTCGTCGGCGTCGAGCCGGGCCTTCATCTGGTCCCAGTCCTCCAGGTTCTCCTCGCTGCGGCGCACGTATTCGTCTATCTCGCAGCGGAACCGCTCCACCTCTTCGGGGTTGTGCAGGAACCAGGGCACGTACTCGCAGGAGTGCTCGGAGCTCTCGGTCGGGAAGTAGCCGAACCGCTTGAAGATCTCCACCCGCACACGCCTTCCCAAGCCCTCGGGATCCGCGTCGACGATCTCGCGAAGCCGTGGGTAGAGATCCTCGCCCGTCTCGCGATCACGGAACACGTAGACGAAACACTGGTGGTTGAACCCGGCGGTCAGGAACTCGACACGGTCCTCAGGCACTCCCACGGTCTCCGCGAGGAAGGCGTGGGTGTCCCGAACGCTGTGGCAGACGCCGATCGTCCGGGATGCCGGCCAGCTCGAGCCTGCCCAGATCCCCCACGGCACCATCGCCATGGGGTTCGTGTAGTTGAGCAGCAGGCCGTCAGGGCAGAGCGAGGCCATCTCGTTCCCCATCTCGATCATCACGGGTATCGTCCTCAGGCCCCGCATGATCCCGCCAATGCCGATCGTGTCGGCGATCGTCTGGCGCAGCCCGAAGCGCTTCGGGATCTCGAAGTCACGCAGGGTCGCGTCGAAGCCACCGACCTGGATCTCGTTTATCAGGTAGTCGGCCCCGTCGAAGGCTTCTTTCCTGTCGAGGTGCGAGCTGACGCTGTGGCCACCGTCGAGGCGCTGGATCACCTGGCGGGCAGCCTTCTCGGCGTAGGCGAGCCTCTCCGCGTCGATGTCGTGGAGAGCGAGGTGGAGGCTCCCCTTGAGCGCCTCGTAGGAGGAAAGGTCGGTGACGATGTTCCTCGTGAACTCGACGCTGCCCGCGCCGATGATCGTGACCTTGGCCATCGTGATGTGAGTCTAGGCCGGGCCCGGGCCGGTAGCCTTGGCGAAGTGAGCAAGCCCCTGTGCATCTTGGCGTTCGACCATCGAACCTCGTTGATGCGCTCCTTCTTCGGCGTCGAAGGCGAACCCACCGAGCGTGAGGCAGAGCGAGCCGCGGAGATGAAAGATCTGATCGCCGAAGGGCTGCTGGCCGCGAGGGCCGGGATGCGCGAGGAAGAGGCAGCCGCGCTGGTCGACGACACCTACGGGTCGAGGGCCATGGCAACGCTGAAGGCCGCGGGGGTACGGATCGCGGTGCCCGTGGAAGGCAGCGGCCGCAGGGAGCTGGCCTTCGAACACGAGGACTGGCGCGAGCGCCTGGAGAGGATCGGTCCCGACTGGGCCAAGGTGCTCGTCCGGTTCAACCCCGAGGGCGATCCCACGGTGAACGATCGGCAGCTCGAGCGGCTCGCCGAACTCGCGCAGTACTGCGAGAGCACGATGCGTCCGCTGATGCTGGAGCTGCTGGTGCCGCCCGAACCCGGGCAGGCCGGACCGGACTACGACACCCAGGTCCGTCCCGGGCTCGTGGTCCGGGCGATCGAGGCGATACGCGAGGCCCAGGTGACCCCATCCCTCTGGAAGATCGAGGGCTTCGAGCGGCGGGCGGACCATGAGGCCGTTGCATCGGTCACAGGCGCCCCTTGTGTGGTCCTTGGCAGAGGCCAGGACGCCGATGCGGTCGACCGATGGCTCCGAGCGGCGGCCGGCGTAAGCGCTTTCGCCGGGTTCGCGATCGGCAGGTCGATCTGGTGGGAACCTCTGCGTTCCTATCTCGAAGATCCGTCGCCCCAGAGTAGACGTGCAGCCGTGGACGGAATCATGGGCGCTTACCTGAGGTTCACCCGGGTGTTCACGGAGGCTCGCGGCGCGGCGTGATCCGGCCGGCCACCGCTGGAAAGGGCGATCCGCTGGCCTGAGTTCGTGGAACGGGGCGCCCTGCTGCCCCGGAAGCCGGTGGCCCGGTGATACAGGCGCGGCGACCGGAGCAGCGGCCTACCTGCGGCCCACGGTGAACGCTCCGTAGCCGACGACGCTCCGCACATCCCCAGCGGTGTCGCCCGAGGTCCTCAGGTCGAGCAGTTCGACCGAGGCGCTCCGCTGGTAGGCCAGCTCCGCGATGCCCCGAAGCGCGTACACACCGCAGGCGTCCTCGGAACCGATCGCCTCAGCGTCGCGTGCAAGGACGGCGTCTGCGGTCGACCGGTCCCTGCTCCGCGCCTGCTCCTGCGGAAGGTGGTGGCTGAGGTCCGTCGAGATGATGACGAGGTCCGCCACGTCCCCGACGGCAGCGATCACCGCGGCGGCTTCGGCCGGAGTGCACACACCCACCGCAACCGGCAAGATCCTCAGCTCCCGCCCGAAGACCAGCTGGATCCACGGAAGCTGGACCTCCAGCGAGTGCTCATGCTCATGGGGCGCAGCGCTCACCGACACCCCGGCCGCCCGGGCGACCTCTCTGAGTTCCTCATCGATCTCGAGCGCTCCGAGGGGTGTTTCCCAAGCGGCTGTATCGCACGCCACCGAGCCCTGGATCGGGGCGAAATGGGACGGGCCGAACAGCGCGATCCGTCTGATCGGGCCCCCCCAGGACGAACCCCTGGCATACACGGATGCCGCCACGGGCCCGGAGAACCGGTATCCGGCATGCGGCACCACCGCCGCGTAGGGCCGGTCGCTCCCAGGCGCTCCCGGATCGCCGGCATCGAGGAGAGCCCGCACGGTCGCCTCCAGCTTCGCGGGATCGCGCGGATAGAAGGTTCCCGCCACGACCGCGGAGCGCACCGACGTCATCGACCCGCTCCCATCGTCACCGGCATGCGCCGGCTACCCCACCGCCCAGGTTCCGGCTCGAACACGCCCGGGCAAGCCATCCCGCACGATCCGCACCGGCCGTCCGCGTCCAGCCCCCATGCCGTCAGCTCGTACCAGTCGCGCCCGATCAAGGTGGCTCCGCATCCAGCGCAGGTCGTCGTCTGGCCTTCCGGGTCGTGCACGTTCCCCGTGTACACGTACCTCAACCCGTTGTCGAGCGCGATGCGCCTGGCGCGCGTGAGCACCTCGGGCGGGGTGGGGGGCCGGTCCCGCATCTTCCAATCGGGATGGAACGCGGTGAAGTGCATGGGAACGTCCGAGCCTAGCCTCTCGAGCACCCAGCACGTCAGCCGGTCGATCTCCTCCGGGCCGTCGTTCAAGCCCGGGATCAAGAGGGTCGTCAGCTCGACCCAGACGGTCGTCTCACGTACGAGGTACTCGATCGTCTCGAGGACAGGAGCCAGGGCGCCCGCACAGATCTTGCGGTAGAACCCATCTGTGAACGCCTTGAGATCCACGTTCGCGGCGTCCATGTACCTGTAGAACTCCTCGCGTGGCCCCGGGCAGACGTATCCCGCAGTAACCGCAACGGTTCGGATCCCTCGCTCCCGGCACGCGCCGGCCACGTCTATGGCCCACTCGTGGAATATGACGGGGTCGTTGTACGTGAAGGCTACGCTGCGGCACCCGAGACGCTCGGCTTCGCCGGCGATCTGCTCCGGGGTCGTCACCTCTCCCAGCGTGTCCATCTCACGTGACTTCGAGATGTCCCAGTTCTGGCAGAAACGGCAGGCCAGGTTGCAGCCGGCCGTTCCGAAGGAAAGCACCGGCGTGCCCGGCAGGAAGTGGTTCAGAGGCTTCTTCTCGATCGGGTCCACACAGAAGCCGCTCGACCGGCCGTACGTCGTGAGCACCAACTGGTTGCCCTCGCGCTTGCGCACGAAGCACAGGCCGCGCTGGCCCTCGCGGAGTGCGCAAGCGCGAGGGCAGACGTCGCATCTGATCCGCCCGTCGGCCAGGCGACTCCACCAGCGCGCAGGGATGCCTGTCACGCGAACCTCCCTGGGTACATATTGCGCCCAACCGCAGGCCAAGTGCATGATGGAAGCCGAGGAGGTGAGGAGCATGTCCACCGTCACCGACTTCCTCGACGGGAAGGGGATCGCCCACGAGGTCCTGCCCCACCCCCGCGCCTACACCGGCCTGGACGAGGCGCGATCACTGGGACTGGACGCCGACGAGGTCCTCAAGACCGTCATCGTCGATACCCACGAAGAGCACGTCGCGGTCGTGGTGCCCAGCGAGGAGCGCTTGGACATGCGCCTGGTGCGAGAGGTCCTCCAGGACCCGGAGGCGCACCTGGCGCCCGAACACGAGCTGTCGGAGGACTTCGCAGACTGGGAGTTGGGGGCATTGCCGCCCATAGCCCCGCTCCTGGGCATCGACGTGATAGTCGATCCGACGGTTCGCGATCACGGCCGGGTTGCTTTCGCGAACGGCTCGCAGACCGAGTCCGTGCTGATCGACGTCGAGGATCTGTTGGAGGTGCAGCCGGTCAGGTTCGCTCAGGTGACGACAGCCTGGCGCTAGACGACAGAGCCTCGGAAGAGCGCGTACATCAGGTGGGGGCGATCGCCCCACTGCGCTTCGCGCTCTACCGTCATCCCCAGCTTCTCTGCGACCCGGCGCGACGCGACGTTCTCGGCCAGGACCATCGAGACGATCCGGTCCAGCTCCAGGACGCCGAACGCGAAGTCCCGCCAAGCGGTCGCCGCCTCGGTGGCTATCCCGCGTCCCCAGTGGCTGCGCCGGGTGATCCATCCCAGCTCGATCTCCGGGACGTCCTCCACGGTGGTGCTGACCAGGCCGCAGTCCCCCACGAGCTCACCGGACTCCCGCCAGACCACCGCGCAGCGTCCGTAGCCGTCGCCTCCGTAGCGCGCGATGTTCCGGACGATCCAGGAATGGGCTTCGTCTGGGGTGAGAGCGCCTCCCCACATGACCAACGCTTCCTCGTCACCGAGGAGCGTGATCATCTGGTCGAGGTCGCTCTCTGCCAAGGGGCGCAGCAGAAGCCTCTCGGTCTGGATGACGAGGTGCTCGTTCTCCATCTTCCGGCGCATCGTAGCCGCCCGAGTGGTGCAATCATCGCCGCATGGAAGCGGACGTGGCTGTGATAGGCGGCGGGGCGATCGGGCTCGCGTGCGCGGTGGAGTTGGCCGGGATGGGCGCCGGCGAGGTGGTCGTCCTGGAAGCGCTCGCCTCTGTAGGGCAGGCATCCTCTTCGCGGGCCAACGGCGGCTTCAGGGCTCAGTTCACGGCGGCAACGAACGTCGCGTTCTCCGCGTTCTCGATCGAGAGGTTCGAGTCGCTGGAGCGCAGGACCGGCCTGTTGTCGATGAAACAGAACGGGTACCTGCTGATCACAGGGACCGAGGACGGCGAGCGAAGCCTGATCGCGGCTCGGGATCTGCAGGTTTCCATGGGAGTGACCACGGAGCTGCTCACGACCGCTCAGGTCGAGGCGCTCGCACCGTTCGTGAGGTCCGAGGGCCTCCGCGCGGCGACTTTCCATCCAAGGGACGGGTTCCTCGACCCGGCGGGACTCGTGGCAGCCCTCGAAGCCGAGGCGCGCAGTGCGGGAGTCAAGCTGATGACGGGTGCGCGGGTCGAGGAGATCTTGCGCGAGGGAGGCGACTCCACCCTTCGGCACGCCCGCGGCGAGGTGCGCGTCGGGATCGTCGTCAACGCCGCGGGAGCAGACGCCGGAAGGGTCGCAGCCCTCGCCGGCTCGTCCGTGCCCGTAGACCCGGTTCGCCGTAACCTCGCCTTGTTCCTGGATCCCGCGGCGAACGCCGGCGCGCCGATGTGCGTGGACCTGGACACGGGTGTACTCGTGAGACCCGAGGGCTCGAGCGGCTGGATCGCGGCCTACTCGGACCCGTTGGACCCGCCGGGGCGCGACATCTCTCTCGATCCGCGGTTCCTCGAGCAGCTTGCGGAGCGCGCGCCGCACCGGTTCCCGTTCCTGACGGACCTGCCGGTGGACCCGGCTCGGTGCTGGGCCGGTCTGTATCCGGAAACGCCCGACCACCACGCGATCGTGGGGTTCGATCCAGCCGTGCCGGGACTCGTGCACTGCGCCGGTTTCGGCGGCCACGGGATCATGCACGCGCCGGCTGCAGGGCGCGCCGTGGCCGAGCTTGTCACGACCGGCTCATGCGAGACGTTCGACCTGCGGCCCCTTCGCCCGTCGCGCTTCGCGGAGGGGGACCTCGTTGCCGAGACCTCGGTCTTCTAGCCGAAGCGAGCAGGGTCGAACGGCGCGAGGTCGATACCGGGATCGTCGGCGGTCACCAGACCAGCGATCGCTCGTCCGGTGGGTGGCGCAAGGGTCAGGCCGAGCATGTTGTGACCCGCCGCCAAGACCACGTTCTCGTGCCCGGGGACACGACCCAGATAGGGCAGGCCGTCGGGCGTCACGGGACGCGGACCCACCCACTCCTCGTCGCGCTCGGCCAGGTCCACCCCGTCCAGCAGCGGCTGGAGACCGCGCACGATCGCCTCGACACGTCCTCGGTTGAATCGGTCTGTCGTGCCGTCGAACTCCATCGTCCCCGCGACGCGGAACCGGTCCCCCATCCGCGCGCCGATCACGTGCGCGTCTCCGAAGTACAGGAGCCGCTCGGGCAGCGGGTCGGGCCGCACCGCGAACGAGTAGCCCTTCCCCGGATACATCTGGAGCTTCAGTCCCAGTCGCGCGGTCAGGTCCTTCGTCCAGACGCCGGCGGCCAGCACGACGGTCCCCGCCTCGTAGGCGTCGCCGACCGTCTCCGCTACGGCGCCGGCCGTGGTCGAGCGGACGCGCTCGGCGCCGGAGCACTCAACGATCTTGACGCCCGCCTCGCGGACGCCCTCGGCGAGGTCGTCCACGAACATGGACGGATCGATCCAGCGTTCATCCGGCAGCACGAACCCGCCCTGGACGGCGTCGGAGAGCAGCGGCTCCAGCTCACGCAGCTCGTCGGGGTCGAGGATGTCCCCCGGCTCCGCGCACAGACCCATCGAGGCCATGCGCGAGACGGCTTCGCGCTCCTCGCGCGCAGCGCCGCGGTCCCTGTGGACGAACAGGTAGCCGGCCCGCTCGGCGTGCGTGCCGATCCCGGCGGCAGCCAGCTCGTCGTAGGCGGGGATCACGTCGCGACCCAGCTGGGCCAGCGCGGCGAGCCCGGCCTCGTAGCGGTCCCTCGTGGCGGCCTGGGCGAATCTGCGAAGGAATCCAGCCATGCGCGGCGCGTACATCGGGCTCACATGAAGGGCCGCGTCCGGTCGGGGCAGGTTCGCCAGGGCCTCACGGATCATCCCCGGGGCCGGAAGCGGGTCGGCCATCGAAGGGCAGATCGCCCCGGCGTTCCCGCGGGAGGCGCCGCCACCAGGCCGTCCCTTCTCCAGTACGGTCACCTCGGCGCCGGCCGCTCGGAGGAACCAGGCGCAGGAAAGCCCAACGAGGCCTCCCCCGACGACGATCACCGGCTCGGTCATGGGCCCAAAGGTACCGCGAGGGCAGAGTCCTCAGGTCGTTCGCGCGGCGTGCGCCGAGCCGGTAGCCTGCGGTACGCATGACGGAACCGGTATTAGCATGCGAAGGCCTGCGGAAGTCCTTCGGCGAGCGCGTGGCCGTGGACGGCGTTGGGTTCTCGATCGCGCCGGGCGAGACGTACGGCCTCCTCGGCCCGAACGGGGCGGGCAAGACAACGACGATCTCCATGGTCTGCGGCTTGCTGACCCGAGACGCGGGAGAGGTGACCGTAGGCGGCCGGCCCCTGGACACTCGAACCGTGGACGTCAAGGCGATGATCGGGTTCGTCCCCCAGGAGATAGCGATCTACCCCGACCTGACGGCGGCCGAGAACCTCCGCTTCTTCGGCAAGCTCTACGGGCTGAGCGGGCGGGAGCTCGCCTCCCGGTCGGAGCAGATCCTCGAGACGGTCGGGCTGTCCGACAGGGCGAACGAACGGACGGCGGGCTTCTCCGGCGGCATGAAACGGCGCCTGAACATCGGCCTTGGATTGTTGAACCATCCGAAGCTCCTGGTGCTGGACGAGCCGACCGTGGGTGTTGACCCGCAGAGCCGCAACTCGATCCTGGAATCGGTTGCGCGGTTCTCCCAGCAGGGCATGGCCGTGCTCTACACCACGCACTACATGGAGGAGGCGGAGCGGCTCTGCGATCGGGTCGGCATCATCGACGAGGGCAAGCTGCGAGCGGAGGGCACGCGCCGGGAGCTGGTGTCGATGGTCGGACAGCACGACCGTCTCCACATGACGGCGCGTGGGGACCTGGAGGCAGCTGCCGCGGCTCTGCGGGCGCTCCCCTCTGTGGTCGAGGCGACGGCGAGCGACGGATCGCTGGATCTGCTGGTCAGGGAGGTGCGCGCGGCGCTGGCCGACGTGGTCGCCAGCGCCGCGCGCACCGGCATCGAGATCGGAACCGTCGAGGTCCAGGAGCCCAACCTCGAGGCCGTCTTCCTGCACCTCACGGGCAAAGCCCTGCGCGACGAGGGATGATGTGGGGACCGGTCGCCAGGCCTGGACGATAGCCCGGAAGGATCTGCTCCGCCGCTTCCGCGACCGCAGCGCGATCCTGATAGGGCTGGTGCTCCCCTTCGGCCTTGCGGGGATCTTCAGCCTGACGCTCGGCGGCGCGGACGAGGCCGGCTACACCGCCACCTACGCGGTGGCCGACCTGGACAGCGGTGAGGTCGCACACGGCTTCAGCGAGATGCTGGGCACCCTGGACTTCGTGACCGTTCGACAGGTTCGAACGGCCGGCGAAGCCGAAAGGATGACGGACGAAGGAGAAGCCGACGCAGCCTTCATCTTCCCCGAGGGGTTCAGCGACGCGGTGAAGGCTGGATCCGGCGGCTCCTTCCAAGTCGTGGTAGCGCCCGGGTCGACGGTGGGATCGCTCGTTTCGGTTTCGCTCGCCAGGTCCTACGCGAGCCGGCTGGACGCCGTGGCGATCGCCGTGGGAGCGGCCACGGCCCAGGGCGCGGGGGATGCGGAGCTGGCGCAGGTCGCTCAGGCGGCCCGGACCGCGCCACCCGCCGCCACGGTCGTGGAAGGCACGGCAGGGTCCAGGGCGATCTCCATGAGCACGTTCTTCGCCATAGGCATGGCGGTCTTCTTCCTTTTCTTCACGGTCGAGTTCGGCATACGGGGCTTGATGGAAGAGCGCGACGAGGGCACGCTCGCGAGGCTGCTCGTGGCCCCGATGAACCCCTCTGCGATCGTCGCCGGGAAAGCCGCCGCCAGCTTCCTGGTCGGGCTCGTCTCGATAACCCTGCTGATCCTCGCGAGCTCATGGTTGCTCGACGCACGGTGGGGGCAAGCGGCGGGGCTCACCGCGTTGGTGCTGGCGGGCGTGCTCGCCGCGGTCGGGGCAACCGCCCTGGTGGCGACGCTGGCTCGCACGCCCGCCCAGGCAGGCTCGTACGCGTCGGTCGTCGCCGTGGTCGGCGGGCTGCTCGGCGGGACCTTCTTCCCGATATCGCAGGCGCCGGGCCTGATGGCATCGCTCAGGTTCCTGTCGCCGCAGGGCTGGCTGATGGAGGGCTTCCAGGAACTGGCATCCGGTGGTTCGGCCGCGTCGGCGATGCCCGCGGCGGCCGGCGCGGCCACGATCGGGGCGATCTGTGCGACGGTCGCCTGGATCCGGGCGGGGAAGCTGGTGGCTCGGTGAGGGCGGGGTCGTGAAGAAGGCGCTCGCTATCGGGTCGATGAACCTATCGCGCCTCGTGCGTGACAAGACGTCGATCTTCTTCGTCTTCGTCTTCCCTCTGCTGATCATCCTGGCGCTCGGTGCGACCTTCGGCTCCGCCTTCACGCCCAAGGTCGGGGTCTTCGCTTCCGGGCGTGGGCCGCTGACCACAGACCTTGTCTCGCGCCTATCCGGTCGCGATGGCCTGGAGATCGTGACCTACAGCGACCTTGCCACGATGCGAGATGACGTCGAGAGAGGAAGGCTGGAAGGCGCACTGATCGTGCCCGCCGACTTCGATGTCCAGGTGCAGGGAACATCCACCGTGGAGCTTGAGTTCCTCGCCCGGCCGACAGGCGCTGGCCAGGAGCTTCGCCTCACGATGGCCGAGGTCGTGGATGGTCAGGCGGTCGTCGTCCAGGCTGCCCGGCTCGTCGTCCAGATACGCGGAGTGTCGTGGGAAGAAGCCCTGGCGAGCGCCGGCACAGCTTCGGGCACCATCCCGCGGACCGAGGTAACCGAGCGGATCGTGGGCTCGGCGGACTCCGGGTACTCGCAGGCGACCGGGGCGGCCCAGGAGCTCGTGCTGTTCATGTACGTCACGTCGCTCTCGGCATCCTCGATGCTGATCGAGACGCGGAAGCTCGGATGTTCGCGCAGGATGCTGGCCTCGCCGACGCGGATCGGACAGATCCTGGCGGGAGAGGCGCTGGGCAGGTACCTGATCGCGCTCCTGCAGGGCGTGTTGATCATCGCCGGCACGATGGTCCTGTTCCGCGTCGAGTGGGGGGACCCGCTGGCGACAGCGGTGACCGTCGCGATCTTCGCTGCCGGCGCAACCGGCGCGGCGATGCTGATGGGCTCCGTCCTGCGGAACGAACAGCAGGCTGGAGCGCTGGGGGTATTCCTGGGGCTCGGCCTCGCGGCCCTGGGCGGTTCCATGGTCCCCCTGGAGGTCTTCCCGCCGGTGATGGCCACGGTGGCCCACTTCACGCCGCACGCTTGGGCGATCGAGTCCCTCACGGAGGTGCAGGCAGGCGCGGGACTTGCGGACGTCGGGCTGCAACTGGTGGTCTTGGCCGCCTACGCGGCAGTCCTGCTGGGAGTCTCCACGGTTCTCTTACGGCGGGCGCTCACCGCCGGCCGGGCTGGCACCTGACAGGTGTTCGAACGGGGAAGGGGCCCCGCGGGGCCCCTTCCGGAACGGATCGATGCGATCCCGGGCTAGTTCGGATCCGAGTCTCCGCCGGAGTCGCCGCCGGACTCACCGCCAGGGTCGCCAGAGTCACCCGCCGGCGAAGGTTCCGGCTCGACCGGCATGGCCGGTGCGACCGGCGCGGCAGGCGCCTCGGGCGCAGGCGCCTCGGGCGTAGGCGCCACGTCGCCCACGGGAGCCCCCGTGAACCCAACCTCGCCGCCGGCCACCGCCGGAGCAGCGCCGCCGCGCTTGGACATCACCATAGCCACCACGATGATGACCACGATCACGCCGCCGCCGAGCAACAACCAAGTCGTTATCCCACCACCGCTGTCGATCGCACTCGCGACCGCCTCTATAGGCGTGTTCTCACCCATCTTCGGCGTCCAGGTGATCGAGTTGCCGGAGATCGACCCGGTGCCAGACTCGACCTTTCCGGGGAAAGTGAGCTTGACCCTGATCTCGGCCGAGCTCATCAGGTCTTCGGCCCCCTCGAAGCCCGTCGTGCCGGTGCCGCTCGACAGGTCCATCGACCCGCTGACGACGAACTTGTCGCCTTCACGAACGATCCTCAAGTCGCTGTCTTGGTTGAACTCTGCCAGCGGCATGGCGTCGAACGTGTACTTCTGACCGACCCACTCGTCCTCTTCCCATGGCTCGACCTTCGCGGTGGCCGGGAGGCCTTCGACGTCCGATGTGAAGTCGTCGATCGATCCACCCGTCATGTCCAAGACGCTCTGCTGGACCGCGAAGATCAGCGTGCCATCGACGGTGTCGTCGGACTTCACCGTCAACTCCATATCCAGCTTCATGCACGCCGCGAGCAGGACCGCCAGCGAGCCGATCGCCAGGACCCTGCCTATCGCGCGAAGCCTTGCCCTCATCGCAACCCTCCTCCCGTTCACCCCCGCGCGAGGGTACACCCCGCGGGCGATCGCTAGGCGCATCTAGGAGACGTGTTCCGAGGCAGCCCTGGACTCGACGATCTGCTGCAGGGTCGTTTCGGCGATCCGCGACTCCATCACGGGCTTCAGTTCCTTCCACCGGAAGTGAAGCTCGCAGGGGTTGTCGGGAGAGCAACCCTCGCGCCAGAAGATGCACCGCCCTCCGAACACGTCTGGCCCCTCGACAGCAACCAGAACGTCGCGCATACGGATCTC
The DNA here is from genome assembly GCA_964535065.1 of uncultured Actinomycetes bacterium. Classification (GTDB taxonomy): domain Bacteria; phylum Actinomycetota; class UBA4738; order UBA4738; family HRBIN12; genus AC-51. The sequence goes on along the minus strand of CAZHRY010000018.1, from coordinate 11,802 downwards.
TGAAGGCGGGTTCGCCAACTTGTATCCGCGCCCCCGGCGCGAGAGCACGACCCCTGCTTCGGCCAGCAACCTCAGGATCTTGTGGAGGTAGGCGAGTGGGAGCCCGGCCTCGGCGCCGATCTCGCGCGCGCCCACGAACCCCTCCTGCCGGCGCGCGGCCAACACCATGAGTGCCTCGATCGCGTATCGGCTCTCTCTCGCCAGCCGCATCGCGCCTCCTTAGGGCTCGATCACTTCCGTGCCCCCCTCACAGGTCCCTCCGCGGAAGCGTCCACCGCGCCAGGAGCAAGGGACCGACCGTCCACACCACCAGGTCTCCGGCAAGGAGGACGACGGCTCCCACCTTCCCGAACGTCGTGATCAGGTAGGCCCCGAACGGACCAAGGGCGGTTCCCTGGAAGTTGGTGCCAAGCAGCGCGAGGATCCGCGCCGCTTCAAGCGGGTCTAGCAGGATCGCCGCAAGCAGGCCGGTGGGGCCCATGTGGACAGACGGCGCCAGCGCCGCCAGCGTCAGGTCCACTCCCAGAGAGAGCACGATCCAGAGACCCACGGTAGTTGCAACTGCCTGAACGCGGTTGGACGAGAACGCCGAGACGGCGATGCCGATCGCGACACTCGACATCGCCACGCCGAAGGTCGCACCGATCAACGTGACCAGAGCGGGCACGTCGCTGCCGCGGGCCACGCCAGACATGACGAGCATCGCGGCTCCGAAGCCGATGCCCAGGGTCGTCCAGACCGAAGCGGTGAGGCCGAGGAACGCACCTGTGACGATCGACTGGCGCTTGAGCGGCTGCGCCGACATCATCGCGAGGATCCCCTGCTCGCGCGCGCCCACCAAGGCACCGCCGCCGAGGAGCAGGCCCATGAGCGAGGGGAGCAGCACGCCCAGGTTCACGAGCGAAGCCGAGGCGGGACCGATCCCGGTCAGCCCGAGTTCCCGCACCGTGCGGAAGGCGAGAAGCGTCACCGTCAAGGCCAGGATGGCGAAGATGGCTGCCATGACCAGTACCCAGCGGGCTCGAACGCTGTTGCGGTACTCCCAGCCGGCGACCACGGAAGCCGGACGGCGGCGGCGAGCTGGAGCGGTCAGGGCGGAGCTCATCCGAGAGCCTCCAGCCTCGATCCGTCGCGGGGGCTTCGGCCCAGAACATCGCCGTCGAAGGTCTCTTCGAGCACGATCAACCCGTCCTCCATGTAGATGCCCCTGTCGGCGACGCTCCTGAGTTCAGACGGGGCCGGGGACGAGACGATCGCACTTACGCCCCCCTCGTCGCGCATCCGCCGCAGGACCTCCCAGAAGGTCTCACGGCCCTCTTCGTCCAGATTGGCGACGGGCTCGTCCAGGAGCAGCAAGGTCGGTTCGCCCATCAGGGCTATCGCCAGGGCTACGCGGTGCCGCTGCCCGCCGGATAGGACGCCGACGGTGACCTCAACGGGCCTGACGAATCCGGCGGGCAGCGGCCCCGCAGAGCGGTCGACCCCCCGGAGATCCGCGAACAGGTCGAGCATCTCGCCGATCGTCGCGTGCTCGGGCATGCCCACGATCTGCGGCAGGTAGCCGATCGAGTGACGCACATCCGGCGAGCCGTCTACCAGGCGCCCGTCTACGTGCACGGAGCCTTCGAAGCGGAGCAGCCCGGCTAGGCACTTCAGGAGCGTGCTCTTCCCGCTGCCGTTCGGGCCGCCCAGGGCAACTATCTGCCCCGCGGGGACGTCCAGAGAGACGCCGTGGAGACCCCACCCCCCCTTGAAGACCTTGGTGACATCGCGGATGGAAAGGCGCATCTCAGCCATGCGAGGCCACCTTTCGACGCCGCGCCGCGACGAGGAGCCAGGCGCAGCCTGCGGTCAGGAGGGAACCAGGTATCCAAAGCGGAACCACCGTGCCCGTGCGTCCGGCGGCGATAGGAGGGGAAACGTTGACCGTTCGCGGAGCGACGTCCATGACGAGGGGATCTGCGGGCGCCCACTTGTCCTCGACGGCCGACAGCAGCCGGAAAGCCGGACCCGATGCCACTGCCAGGAGCATCGGGTCCTCCGCGATCAACCGGCTGACTCGCCCGCTCCGCGTGTAGGCCAGATCGCCCTGACCGTCGCCTTCGGAGTCGAAACCGCCGTAGTCGCTCCAGTAGTTGCCGATCCCATCGACCATCCACTGCGCCTGAGCCGTTCCTGTGCCTCCGAGGGCTACCTGAGTCGTGTTCTCCAAGAACCCGTTCCCGGTGAACGAGGAGTCGGCGGATGGAACGAGCAGCGCGCCCACCTGGTTCATCGCGATCGTGTTCCTGTCCAGGAACGCCGGGTCGCCCCCGGTTCGCCCCGCGTCATCGAGGTTCACGCCCACCCGGTTGTCTGCGATCACGTTCTCGCGAAGCGTGACGCTGCCGACGTCTTTGACGAGTACTCCGAAGCCCGTCGAGGGACTGCCGCTCTCTGTGATCGTGTTCCCTTCGGCCAGCACCGGGCCTCCGTACATCAAGACGAGCCCGCTGAGGTTGCCGCGCAGCACGTTGTTGCGGATCACCGTTCCCGCGGCGTACATGTCGTGGATCGCGTAGCGGCTGTTCTCGATCATGTTCCCTTCGAGGAGCTGATCCGAGCCATAGGACAGGTAGATCCCGTCGCGAACCGTCGTCAGGACGTTGTCGCGAACGACCGCCCCCGGCGTGTCGAACAGCCATATGCCGTCCCCCCGCAGCTTGGCATCCTGGGGCGCCACCCCGTCCTCACCCGCGACGTGCATCTCGCCGGAGATGATCCCCTCGCCCGTGACCCGGATGCGCTCCACCAGCACGTTCCGGGCCCTCTGGACGGTCACTCCGAGGTAGCAGTTGGAGATGTCCAGGTCGTGCACGTAGGCGCGAGCCCCGGACCTCTTCACGAGAACGCCGGACGGCGCGCCGACCTGGAGACGCCCCCCGTTCACGATCGATAGGCCCGAGATCTCGACGTCCGGCGCGCCGATCGTCACGACCGAACCCTCACCCATCCCATCCAGGACCGCACCGGGCTCGCCCCTCAACGTCAGGGTTTCGTCGATCACCACGGGACCCTCATGAACGCCTGACGGCACCGTGACGGTGGATCCGGGAAGGGCTGCGTCGATCAGCGCCTGGACGTCCGCGCCTGTCTGGACGCCGACTGCCGACGCCGGGAGCCACAGCATCGCTACGCCGATCGCCGTCGCTCCGATCGCCGTACCCCCCCTCATCGTGGCCCCCTTACCCCTCCGAGGTGGCGGTTCCTCCGCCTCCGTCATCGCGATCCGCGGGTGACCCTTCCTCGGTCTTGCCAGCAGTGACGAACTCCTTGATGAAACCGGCATACATCGGGCCGATCGTCAGGAGCAGGGCGGCGCCTCCGATCAACCAGAGCGCTTCGCCGGGCCAGGCGGTCGTGGTCACGTTGCTGGCCACCTTCACCTTGCCGACGACCCACGGTGTGAACGGTTCCTGGCGGAACGCCGCGTGAGGATCCATCGAGTGCCCAAGCTGGTGGAGCCTGAACTGAACGTCCGCGAGAACCCCGATCGGCACACCCCACAGCACCGCCAACGACAGCCTGCGGAGCCAGGTGCCCCTCCTGAGGAAGGTGACGAGCCCGACGAGGACGAGCGAGACGCCCACGGTAGGCAGCCACAGGACCGTCTCTCGAAGCTCGGCCATGTCGAAGACCTTCAGACCGACGTAGTGGTTGAGGATCATCACCTCGCGCACGTCTCCCTCGAGACGGTCGCCGTAGGCGGTCAGGACCAGCTGTCGGCCCGGGTACTGCAGCACATCAAGCCTCGCTTGCCACACGGGCATCCGCGAGGACAGCGCGACGAGGATGGCAGCGACGATGCCCACGACGATGCGGACGACCCGATCACCCCGATCGTCCGCGGGCGGGCTTCCCCCGCCCTCGGCGGATCTATCCGCCTTCTCCTCCTCGAGCATCCTCGCCACCACGTTCCGTCACCTCATCCTCAGGCGACGGTGAGCGTCCCCACCATCGTCGCAGGGTGGGCGAAGCAGTTGTACGTGTACGTTCCGGCCGCGAGAGCCGGGATCTCGTACGTCTCCTCCGCCACACCGTTGATCAATGCGTTGCCCTCGGGCGCGAACACGGGAGTGCCCGTTGTGGACGTCCCCTCGAAGATCTGAACGTTGTGCGGGATGCCCGTGTCGTCGTTCTTGAAGAGGATGGTGAACGGCGTGTCCGCCGGAGCGCTGAGGGTCTTCTCCGCGAATCCGGTGTTCGACGAGCCCACGGGCGCGGTCACCACCAGCTCCGTCGAGGGAGGCGCGGTGGTCGTCGTGGTCGTCGTGGTCGTCGTCGGAGCGGTCGTGGCAGTGGTGGCAGTGGTGGCAGTGGTGGCAGTGGTGGCGCCAGTCGTGCCGGTGCCGGCTGGGAACGTGGAGCTGGTCCCGCCGCTGCACGCGGCAAGCAGCACCCCTGCCACGACCGTCGTGGCGGCGATGCGGAACATCTTCATGCGAACTCCCTTCGGAACGTGCGCCCGCGGCCGATCGACTCGCGAGCGATGGTCTGAGAGCAGCCCCAGGACGGGGCGGTGTCCCAGCTAGATGCTAGCTGAGACACCGCCGAGCGCCCCAGGACGGCTAGGGCTCTACCTCGAGCCATCCCTGCATCTCCAGGTGCAGGGCCGAGCAGAACTCGGAGCAGTACATCGCGAAGTTGCCGGCCCTGTTGAGCGGCAGGTCGATGTTGACGACCTCGCCGGGGTCCAGGGACGCCTCGACGTTGTAGCCCGGGATCGCGAACCCGTGGGTCGCGTCCGGGGTCTGCTCGACGTTGGTCAGGTGCAGCCGGAGCGTGTCGCCCACCTTGGCCTGGATCGTGTCGGGTGTGTAGTGACTGCGAAGGACCGACATGTAGACGTGAAGGTCCTTGCCGTCGCGCTCGATCTTCTCCTGGCCGGCCTCGATCGCATACTCGGACTTGGCGAAGGTGGCTGGGTCGGTTCCGGGGTCATAGACGCGAACCGTGTGCACCAGCTTGTCCGCCTTGATCATCTGGACGTAGTGCGGCTCCCCGATCCCGATCGGCGCGTCGTACAGGACCTTCATCTGAGGCGTGGTCAGATCCACGAGCTGGAAGTTCTGCGGATGCAGGGTTCCGAGCGGCGGGAATCGGTCGATCGACCACTTGTTCAGTGAGACGAGCCACTTGCCGTCGGGTGCCACGGTGTCCCCCTCAGCGGTCACGAGGTGCCCGACGTTGTAGTTGACGGGCAGCTTCTCGACCAGCTTGAAGGCGGCGTCGCCCTCGTGCCCGGCGAGCGGCCCGAGGCTCCACTTGGCGATCGCGGTGTCCACGAACAGCGAGGTGTACGCGTAGCCCTTGTCGTCGAACTGCGTGTGCAGCGGCCCCGCGCCCAGCTCGACCTGGGCCTCCAGGACGCTTTCGAGCTTGAGGATCGGAACTCCGTACTCGTCGGTCCCCTGGTAGTCCTCAGCCTCGATCGCCGCCTTGATGCGCTCGATCGAGTAGACGGACCCATGCGGGTCGAGCTTGCCGCCGACGCAGATGTAGTCGCCGGTCGGGTTCACGTCCACGCCGTGAGGGTTCCGGGGCTCCGGGGCGAAGTGCAGCAGCTTCTCGTCGATCGCGGTCTGGAGGGGGATGACCTTCATCCCGTTCCGTTCGATCGCCCCACCTCCGGCCACGACTTCCTCGGCCTTCTTCCAGTCGATGATGTGGAGGAGGTCGTAGTCGTTCGCCGTCGCTCCCGCCTCGAGCGGCTGACCACCCTCGCTGGTGCCCACTGCCATCTCGGTGTTGTAGGAGTTGATGAAGCCGAACCCGTAACTCGTGAGCTTCCCGGCGTCGGCCAGGTCCTGCGTGTACGGCGGCAGCTCGATCTGGAAGGTTCGATCCAGGTCGAAGCGTCCGGTCTCGGGGTTGATCGCCATCCATGTCGATGCCCCGCGGAAGTCCTCCTTGTAGCGTGAGTGGGGCGCTTACCCGGAGTCGGTCCAGGGCATCTTCGTCATGGTCGAGATGTGCACGTACTCCGAGTTAGGCGTCACGAAGCATCCGCCATGCGAGGTCTGGATGTTCGGCACGTCGAAGATCTGCTTGGTCTTGAAGTCCTTCAGGTCGATCATCGCGATACGGCCGTTTGCCCGGTCGTTGATGTAGAGCCAGCGCCCGTCGTACTCGCCTTCGGTCTCGGAAAGGGCCGGGTGGTGAGTGTCTCCCCAGTAGATGGGGTTGTTCTTGCCCTCGTCGTAGCCGGTCTCAAGAACGGCCTCGCCGGCGTCCCCGCCGAAGCCGTACCCCGACCAGGGCTCCTTGGAGAAGACGGGGATCACCTTGAGCAGCCGCATCGACGGCACGCCCATGACCAGTATCTGGCCCGAGTGACCACCCGAGGCGAAGATGAAGTACTCGTCGAACTTGCCGGGAGCGACGTACGTCTTCAGCGCGGCTTGCGCCTCGTCACCCGTGAGCTGCTCGCTCTGCTGGGTGCCGCTGATCTCGCCCTCGGTGGACGACTGGAAGCCGAGCCGCGCCCCGGCGGCACCGGCAACTACGCCGCCCGCCAGCATGCCCAACGCGGCCCGACGGGAGACCTGAGGTCCACTTGCCATGGCTGCCTCCTCCTCGCGGGGCTCTTCCCATTGGACCCTTCTCGTCCAATGGACTCGCTAGAACCTACGGCCGCGATAGGTCCCGGAGCAGGTTCCAAGGTCCCGGGACCCCTGGGACCATTGGACAGCGGGGGTCCATTGAAAGACTCAACGTGACTTGGGCGCTCTGGCGGGTACCCTGGTGGCTCGCATGCCCTCCAGACGCTTGTTCGCCCTGCTCTCCATAGCTCTGGTTGCTGCGCTCGTGGTGACCCCATCCGCCTCCGCCGCAACGAAGGTCGAGACCTGGCGGGCCAAGCTCTTCGGCTTCGTGAACGGATACAGGGTCGATCACGGCTTGAGACCCCTGCGGGAGAACGAGGCGCTGTCGCGCAAGGCTCAGTGGCACTCGATCCGCATGGCGCGTCGCGGAACCCTGTTCCACACCAAGGATCTCGAGCGGAAGCTGAGCACCTGGGATCCCCGGATCTGGGGCGAGAACGTGGGCGCCGGTGACTCGATCTGGCACGTCTACCTGAAGTGGGTGAACAGCTACGCCCATCGAGCGAACCTGTTGCGCAAGGGATATACGCATGCGGGCGTGGGCGTGGTCAGGGCCCGCGGGCTGTACTGGATCACGATGATCTTCTACGGCTGAGCCGGCCTGCGACGTGGAGCCGTTCGACGGAAGAGCGATCAGAGCGGGAAGCGCACCGTCCGTTGGATCATCAGGTAGAAGGGCACGCCGACGGCCGCGACGGTGAGCAGTGACGTCATCGGCCACGGCAGGGCTCGCCATCTCGCCACGATCAGGCCCGCCACGGGAGCGGCCGCGATGACGAGAGGCTTGATCCACAACCGGTCGGTGGCGGCGAAACGGTCGTCGGGTCCGACGCAGATAGGGAAGATCGCGGTCAGCTTGGTCCCGGGTGGGCAGGTGTAGCGGTGCACCAGAACCGCAGCGGTAAGCAGGCCCGCGGTAACGAGCAGGCCCTGGCCCCACAGCCAGCCCTCCTCCCCCTCAGGGTGGGCCGGCCGGCGGGCAACCGACCACAGGATCGCCCCGCCGGCGACAGCGGAGATCAGTCCGGCGATCGTGAACAGGCCACCCACGCCCACCGTCGTGGAACAGTACGCATGCCCCCTCGGACCTCCGTACGGGCACGTAAGCTCCGCCCATGCGGCCCAGACGGTGGCCGCGCCGACGACCAGGACGGTAAGGCCCGTCGTGAGTCCCGCCGCCTTGCCGCGCGGCGATATCGGGTCGTCGGCGCGGCCCAGGCGTTTCACGGTGCTCCTCTGCACCTGGTCATCGTGGCAGGAGCCCGGCGTCGACGCCCACCGACGCCCGGGTCGACTTGCAGGCCCATCAGCGATACCTTCAAGGAGGCCCACAGAACCAACCGGGAGGAGAACCATGGAAGCCAAGCCCGGCGATCGGATAGCCGTCGAGACCGAGCGCGTAGGCCAGCCCGAGCGTGAAGGAGAGGTGCTCGAAGTCAGGGAGGAAGGCACTCACGTCACCTACCGGGTCCGGTGGGACGACGGCCACGAGTCGCTTTTCACCCCCGCGGCCGGGTCGGTTCACGTCGTGTCGCGGAACTGACCTGCTCTAGGCCCCTGCCAGCGTCCTGAGCTGCCGCAGCGCGACAGTGAGCTGTGATAGGTCGGTCACGCCCTCGAGGGCGAGCCCCTTGACGAACCGCTCAAGCCGCGCCGCAGGATCCGAGCGGGCAACGAGGAACCCCTCCACGGCCTCATCGATCGGCGCGCCACCGGCCTCTTCCAGGACGGCTTCGCATAGCTGTCGCCTGACCGCGAAGAGGTCGTCCTCCATCGACTGCCTCGCCCAGCGCTGCCACCTCGTGGCGGCCGCGACCTGTTCGAGCTGGTTCTCGAGCCAATCAAGGCTGATTCGTTCTCCCAGCAGGAAGAACCCGCGAGCGACATCCAGGGGTTCGCGTCCCGTTGCGTGCGACACGGCGATGATGTCCGGCCCGTGCACGAGTTCGCTTTGGAAGGCGTGACGGATCGCCACCGCCTCCGGCACCCCTTCGGCGACGAGACGCCTCGCCACGTGCGAACGCTCCGCGCGCCATGAGTCGGAGCCGATCTGCTCCAGGGCGTCCGACAGGACCTGGAAGGACGACCGCGCAGCGCCGACGGCCTCGGAGAGCCTCTGGCCGGCCGCCTGTACTAGGTACCACCGCGAGGTCGCCTCTACGAGCCAATCGACCCCCGCAAGGAGCTCGTTCTGGATCGCCGGATCGATCGATCCGTCAAGAGCTTCGATGTCATCCCAGCGCTCCAGAGCGCCCGTCACATCGCGCGCGATCCGGAAGGCCCTGACCACATCGGAGGGTCTCGCTCCGGTCTCGGTAACCATCCTCGACACGAAGGTCAGACCCTGCGAGTTGACGACGTCGTTCGCCGCCATCGTCGCGATCACCTCTCGCCGCAGCGGGTGCTCAGACAGGAGGTGCCCGTACCGCTCCACCATCAGCTTCGGGAAGTAGCGTCCGAGGTCCGCTGCCAGGTAGTCGCTGTCGGGGAGGTCGCTCTGAAGCAGAGCCGCGAAGATCGAGCGCTTCGCGTACGCCAACAATACCGATAGCTCCGGACGGGTCATCCCTTCGCCCGCTGCCCGTCGCTCCATCATCTCCTCGAACGCGGGGAGGAACTCGACCTCTCTGTCCAGCTCGCCCTCCGCTTCGAGCTGCTGCATGAGGTCTTCGTAGGCCTCGATCCGCTGCGCCGAAACCTCCTCCTCTTGCGAAAGGATCTGGGCCTGCAGATAGTTGTCGTATAGGACGTGTTGGACGACGTCGGTCGCGCATCGCTCCAGCAACTCGTTCCGACCCTCGAGGTCCAGCTCTCCTCTCTGCATCGCCAAGCCGAGCAGGATCTTCCAGTTGACCTCGTGGTCGGAGGTGTCCACGCCAGCCGAGTTGTCGATGAAGTCGGTGTTGATCCGTCCGCCGGTCCGCGCGTACTCGATCCGGCCGAGCTGCGTGAACCCCAGGTTGCCTCCCTCGCCCACGACCCGGGCTCGCAACTCGCGACCGTCCACGCGTACGGCGTCGTTCGCTCGGTCCCCGGCATCCGCGTGGGATTCACGCGACCCCTTCACGTAGGTGCCGATCCCTCCGTTCCACATCAGATCCACAGGAGCTCGCAGGATCCAGCGGATCAGGTCGGCAGGCGTCATCTCCCTGGGCACATCGTCTGGGAGCTGCAGCGAGGCGCGTGCCTCGGGCGACGGCTCGACGCTCTTGGCCTTGCGATCGAACACATCCCCGCCCCGCGAAAGGAGCGAACGATCGAAGTCGCCCCACGAGGAGCCGGGGAGCTCGAACAGACGCTTCCGTTCGGCGAACGTCGCCGCGGCGTCTGGGTCGGGATCGATGAACACGTTCCTGTGATCGAACGCCGCAACGAGACGGATCTTGTTCGTGTACAGCATGCCGTTGCCGAACACGTCACCGGACATATCACCGATGCCTACCGCGGTGAACTCGTCGCGCATCACGTCGAGTCCGAGTTCGCGGAAGTGCCTCTTGACCGATTCCCAGGCGCCTCGAGCCGTTATCCCTAGAGCCTTGTGGTCGTACCCGGCCGACCCGCCGCTCGCGAAGGCGTCGCCGAGCCAGAACCCGTACCGCTCACTGACTGAGTTCGCGATGTCCGAGAAGGTCGCGGTGCCCTTGTCGGCCGCGACGACCAGGTACGGGTCGGGCCCATCCAGCACCCGAACGCCTTCCGGATGCACTACCTCCCCGCTGACCAGGTTGTCGGTGATGTCGAGCATCCCCTCCATGAAGGTCACGTACTGCTCGACGACGTCGCGCCTCAGTTCGTCGGGCGTGGGCGCTTGCCGCTTCAGGACGAAGCCGCCCTTCGAGCCGTCGGGGACGATCACCGCGTTCTTGACCTTCTGAGCCTTCATCAGCCCGAGCACCTCGGTCCGGTAGTCCTCCTTCCGGTCCGACCACCGGATCCCGCCGCGTGAGACCATCCCGCCACGCAGGTGGATCGCCTCCATGAACGGTGAGTAGACGAAGATCTCGAACAGCGGGTACGGCTTCGGCATCTCCGGCACTTCCGCCGACCGGATCTTGAAGGAAAGGAAGCGCCTGCCGGGCACGTACGCGTTCGTACGCACCGTGGCCTCGATCGTCCCGAGCATCGAACGCAGGATGATGTCTTGGTCGAGCGAGTCTACGGACCTGAGGCCCATCAGGAACTCGGCCTTCAGCGCCTCTGTCGCTTGCTCGGAACCCTCGCGCTCAGGATCGAACTTCGCCTCGAACAGCTCGACGAGCTTGGCCGCCAGCAGGGGGTTCGCCGCGAGGGCGTCGTTGCGGTACTCCTCCGTGAACCGCGCCGAGACCCGCATCCGGTACTTGCGATAGGCCCGCAGGATCTGGACCTGGCGCCAGTCGAGACCCGCGAAAGTAACGAGGCGGTTCAGTGAGTCGACCTCGGCCTCACCTCTCCACATCGCGCCCAATGCCTCTACGACGCGCTCGGCTTCGGTTTCGACGTTCAAGACCGCGCCCCGCGAGTCCAGAACACCGAAGTCGTGGATGTACGCCCTGTTCCTCCCGCGGAGCTGGACCGGAACCTCCTCGACCACGCGCAGGCCCAGCGATTCCAGCAGGGGCATGAACGCCGAGAGGTCCGCCTTGCCGCCGGTCTTGTAGAGCTTGACCCGCGTGAGGCGTTCTCCGGCCTCTTGGTTGCCGAGACCGATCACGTAGCCCTCGGGCGAATCCCACAGTTCCTCGAGGCGCAGCACGTCATCGGCGGTCAGGGCCCAGTCCGTGTCGGAGGACTTGTAGTAGTCGGGGAAGATCGCCGAGTACCTGTCCGCGAGCTCGAGTCCCTTGTCCGGTCCGAGCCGCTCCACTAGGGCATCACGGAGGTCGTCGTCCCACGTCCTGGCCAGGCGCTCGACCTCCTCTTCGAGCTCCTCGTAGGGAACCTCGGGGATCTGCACCCCGGGTTCAACGTGGATCGTGAAGAAGATGCGTGCCGAGTCGGTCTCGCCCAGCGACAGGTGGTAGTCGACCGTCGCGCCGTTGAACCGCTCCAAGAACATCTCCTGCAGGCGTTTCCGCAGGTCGGCCGAGAACCGCTCCCTCGGGAGGGCGACGACCACCGAGACCTGGCGGCCGAAGAGGTCCTTGCGGAGCAAGACGCGGATCCCGCCGTGCTTCTC
>CAZHRY010000017.1:3044-34903 GCA_964535065.1 uncultured Actinomycetes bacterium | reverse complement strand
GAAGGTCCGGCAGGTTGAACGTGGTCGAGCCGTCACCGGTGCCGTAGGCGGTGCCGATCGCCGCGAACAGGTCGGCGTAGGTGGTTCGCGACACCGCCGATCCGTCGCAGAGCAGCCAGCCGCTCGGCGCGGATGCCCCTCCGTAGGCGAAGATCGCGCCGGGCGGCATGATGTAGGGCCACGCGCCGGTGCCGTCACCGGACACCACGAAACCGCCGGCTTCCGACTCCAGCTTTCCGGGCGTTGAAGTGCCGAACGTGGAAGCGGAAAGCGGATGGTTCGAGTCGGTCCCGTCGAAGTTCTCCAGGGCGACGGTCGTCGAAGCGGGCAGCAATCTATGTCAGGTACTTTCTTCCTGCAAGTACCTTGCCGCAGAAAGCGGGTGCTTTTGTCCCTCTTTTCATTCCCAGAAGGACTTGACCGCCAGGGGCCTGACGGTACAAACTTGGGGCTCCATGGCTATTGACCCGGACGAGCTGGACGATGACGCTCGGCGCTTCGCGCCCTGGTTCAGACGCGAGCGCGAACGAGTGTTCGGCACCCAACGACGGGCCGCGATCGCGCTGGACGTCGCAATCGAGACGATCCGGAACTACGAGAGGGGCGAGTCGCTCCCGAACTTCCGGGCATTGCAGAAGATCTGTCGGGCTTTCGGGCTCCCCGATCCGCTTCCCCTAGCAGCCGAGGAGCCCGACCCCGACAGCACGCCACCCGATGGCGGCTCTTTGGGAGACTCAACTACGGGCCGGTAGCTCAGCCTGGTTAGAGCAGGGGGCTTTTAACCCTCGTGTCGCGGGTTCGAATCCTGCCCGGCCCACGGTAGGATATGCAGATCTACTTGCATATCCTGGCAGATTTTGCAATCCTGCTTGCATGTTCGACCGTAGCTACTGGGCTGGTCGGGTTGCGGATGCCTGGGTCCGCAGGTCGGTGATCTGGCTGTACGGCGTCCGCCGCGCGGGCAAGACGGTGCTGTGCCAGGCGCTGGATGATGTCGAGTATCTCGACTGCGAGCTGCCGTCCGTGCGGAGACAGCTGGCCGATCCGGAGAGCTTCCTGCAGTCGGTCCGCGGCAAGCGCGTAGCCCTCGACGAGATTCACAGGCTCCCCGACCCCTCCGAGCTCCTCAAGATCGCGGCCGATCACTTCCAGGACGTGAAGGTGATCGCCACCGGCTCGTCAACCCTCCAGGCGACCGCCAAGTTCCGCGACGCGCTGACCGGACGCAAGGAGGAGATCTGGCTCACCCCTATGATCGAGGCGGACAGGCACGCGGCCGGTGGGGAGCTGTCAGACCGGTTGGGTCGCGGCGGTCTTCCCTCCTTCTTCCTCCAGCAAGCCCCGGAGCGCGACTACCAAGAGTGGATGGAGGCCTACTGGGCGCGTGACATCCAGGAGCTGTTCAGACTCCAAAGCCGTGCCTCGTTCATCAGGTTCGTGGAGTTGGTGCTGGCGCGAAGCGGCGGTGTGTTCGAGGCCACGTCCTTCGCCGGACCAGCCGAGATCAGCCGAACGACGGTCACCAACTACCTGTCTGTCCTGGAAACGACCAGGGTTGCCCACGTGATAAGGCCGTTCTCAACCAGGCGATCCACCGAGATCGTCCATGCGCCCAAGGTCTATGCGTTCGACACGGGATTCGTTCGCACCTACCGGGGCTGGAAGGACCTTCGCGATGACGACATGGGTCCTCTCTGGGAACACTACGTCCTGAACGAACTGCAGGCACGCTCCCAGGGGATCGACGTCCTCTGCTGGAGAACCACCAGACACCAAGAGGTCGACTTCGTCGCGGTACGTAGAGGCAAGGATCCGGTAGCGATCGAGTGCAAGTGGAGGAGCGACGGCAGGGAAGATCTCCGCGGACTGAAAGCCTTCCGGAAGGCATATCCCGAAGGCCTCAACATCGTGGTGTCCTCCAACGTGGTTCGGAGCTACGAGCGTGAATCGGATGGGTTCAGGATCATGTACGTGGGCCTCGAGGATCTGATCCGGCTGATCGAGCCAGCCGCCGCCGGCAAGGTCCGGACCTGGGACCGTTAGGCTCTGAGCCGTGCCAAGGCCGCTTGCGATCGGTGTGCAGCTCCCCGAGGTGGAGCGCGACGTTCGCTGGCCCGAGTACGTGGCGATGGCGCGTGCGGCCGAGGAGGTCGGCTTCGACTCGATATGGCTGGGTGACCACCTGCTGTACCGCGGGGACGGCAGGCCCGAACGGGGCCCTTGGGAAGCCTGGACGATGCTCGCCGGGCTGGCCGCCGTCACCGAGACGGTCCGCTTGGGGCCGCTGGTGGCTTGCACGAGCTTCCATACCCCCGGGATGCTGGCCAAGCAGGCCGCGGTGGTGGATGAGATCAGCGGCGGGCGGCTGGTGCTGGCGCTGGGAGCAGGCTGGAACCAGGCGGAGTTCGACGCGTTCGGGATCCCGTTCGAAGCCAGGCTCGGGCGGTTCGAGGAGTCCCTGCCGATAGTGAGGCGGCTGTTCGATGCCGAGCGCGTGACGTTCCACGGCAAGCACTTGGATGTGGAGAACCTGGTACTGCTGCCGATCCCGGCGCATCGGCCGCCGATGATGGTGGGTGGCGCGGGCCCTCGCCTGCTGCGTGCCGCGCTCCCGCACGTGGATGCGTGGAACACCTGGTACGACTACTTCGGCAACACGCCGGAGGGGTTCGCGAAGGCGAACGAGAAGGTGAGCGAGGTTGCTGTGGAGGCAGGGCGCTCGCCGGACGCCATCTTGCGGAGCGCGTGCGTACTGATCAGGCTCGGGGCGTCCGGCGAGCGCCCCGAGGACCCGGCGGCGCCCGCATGGACGGGCTCCGCGGCGGTGTTCGGCGCCGGCCGCCGCCGGTGGGCGGCGCCCGGCGCCCACGAAGTCATCCTCGTCGTCGATCCGATCAACGAACGCTCGATCCGCGAGCTGGGGGACGTCCTCTCGCTCCTCGACCAGTAGCCCCGTCGCCGCGCCTCCGATCGAGGGCCACCGACCTGAGGCTCTGTTCGCGTCCTGTGTCAGACCCCCGCGCTAGGGTCGCCGGCGATGAAGCGCGCACGCCTCGGACCGTTCGACGTCTGGATCCCGCAGACGCGCCGCGAGCGTCGGCGGGGGTTGCTGGGGTGCGCAGACCTGGCTGGACACGAAGGCCTGCTGCTGCAGCGATGCCGCTCTATCCACACCTTCGGCATGAGGATCGGGATCGATGCGGTCCTGCTGGATCGTCGCTACCGGGTCCTGGGGGTGGTGCCGATGGCACCCGGACGCGTGCTCTTCCCGAGACCGGGGGTGCGGCACGTGCTGGAAGTCGCCAGCGGCAGCGCGCCGAGGGTCGGGCTGGCGCTGCGACTATCTGAGGAGCCCGAGCGGGTTGCGGTCAGCCCAGCAGGGCCCGGACCGCCAGGAGGATGAGCCCACCGACCAGGCCCGCCAGCACGGCGCCGGCTGCCGCGACCACGGCTGGAGCCCAGGCCGGCAGCGCGACAGGCTCCTTGCGGCCGTTCTCGGGCTCGGTCAGGCCCAGCCACTCGAAGATCAACCGAACGCCGCCGGGACCCCTCCTGGTTCTCATGCCTTGGGGCATCGGCTTGTCCGCAGAGAACTGAAGGCCGGAGGCGGGCCGGCCGGCCCGGGTTCACGAGATCCAGCTCATGGTGCCCGGCGCGTTGCCGGCCATCCGCCAGCCGTTCTCGCCCTGCTTCAGGACGTAGGTGCCGCCGTGGCCACAGAGAACCCCGCACCACATGCCGCCTTCGACCCAGTAGTCGTCGCCATCGACCTGCAGCAGCCCGACCCACGCGTAGATCCCCGCCTCGTAAGGATCGGGTCCCAGATCCTCGAACGACTCCACGAAGATCACATCCCGACCCCCCGTCTCCAGCAGGTCGGACAGCATCCCCTGCTCGGCCTCCGAAAAGGCGTCCGGGCAGCGCTCGTCCTTGCCGATCAGATGGCTCGCGTTCTTGCAGATCTCTCGCCGGATGGCGAGCCCTGAGGCGTCGAAGCCCCGCTCCAAACCCACGAGCCCGCGGATCAGAGCCTCGTACACCAGGATCCTCTCGGTGGTGGTCGGGCCGGGAGGAACCGGGGACGGGGTCGTGGGAACCACGGTCGTGGTCGGCGGTGTCGAGGTCTCCGTCGATCCGGGAACCTGGGTGCAGACTCCGGTCAGGATGGTCACCAAGGCTGCCGACATCAGGCTTCGTCGCATCCGGCCCTCCCCGCGGCTACCCTGGCTATACTGCCACGGCTGCTCAGAGGGAGGTCGAACCCGCCCCCATCGTCTAGCGGCCTAGGACGCCGCCCTTTCAAGGCGGTAGCACGGGTTCGAATCCCGTTGGGGGCACCAAAACCGAACATGCGCCTGTGGAGGAGTCCGGAGTCCTCATCGCCCTGTCAAGGCGAAGATCGCGGGATCGAAGCCCGTCAGGCGCGCAAGGTTAGCCTCAGGGCTGGGTAGCTCAGTTGGCAGAGCACGCGGCTGAAAACCGCGGTGTCGGCAGTTCGATCCTGCCCCCAGCCACGACGGCGCCCGAGAGGCGCCGTTCAGTTCAGCAGGTCCCGGCCCTTCGAGTCCTCCCAGCGCGAGAGCACCCGCTGGTAGGCGTCCGCAGAGCGCCTGTATTCGTGCTTGTGAAGCGCCTCTAGCGCCGCCGACATCTCGGCCGCGCTGTGATCATCGTCCAACTCGTCCCAGGTCATCGAGTCGCAGAGCTCCGCGTAGTCGAGCTCGAGCAACGACCGGCTGTCGAAAGAAGCCATCCACCGGTGCAGATCGACCAGCAGGTCCCCTATCGGGCCCAGGTCGGATCGCCTCAGCACGGGCACCGCATTCTCGATCCTCCTCATCGCCCGCCGGGTGGACGTCAGGTACCGCAGGCGGGTACGGCCCAGCTCGTCATCGCCTAGGTGCCGTTCTTCGTCGCTGAAGAGGACGAACCACCGGAGCGGCACGTACCAGGCGCTCTGCTGGGCGAAGACGACGGCCCCCGGATCGCGGCGACGCTGCCTGGCAAGCTCGCGGCGAGCTCTCTTCGCCTCCTTCCTCGGGACGAGCGCATCGATCAGCCCGTCGGGACCCGTTTCCCAGAACGCGACCAGCGCCGCCAGCACTCGCATCCGGGTCCGGTGAGGAGACAGATAGGTCCGCCCGTCGATCACGCGAACTTCGGCGTGCTCGTCGCCGGCCGGGGCGATCAGTCCCAGGCCGGGTGCCGTCTGGCGGTCGGCGTACCGAGGCCGGGAGTCCGGTCGCGGCCTGCCGTGAAGCAGGTAACGTTCCCAATGCAGCTGCTCACCCCGCTCGAACCCTTCGAGGGGCTGGAAGACGCGCAGGTAGGCGGACGGAACCATGAGAGCGAGGAGTCTAGCGCGAGGTCTTATCCCCTATCCTCTCGGCATCTGACGCGCCTCGACTGGAGGGGGCTTGGAGGCACCGGAGCACTGGGGTGGAACCGCGCCCACGCGCGTGCTTGCGCCCGATGGCACCGCCGTCGGTAACACCGACGTGGGACTGTCGCGTGACGAGCTGGTCGCGATCCTGCGCTGGATGGTTTTCGCCCGCAGGCTCGACCGGGAGTGCATAGCGCTGCAGCGCCAGGGCGAGCTGACCGTCTACCCGGGTTTCGAGGGCCAGGAAGCGGCCCAGGTGGGCTCCGCAGCCGCGTTGCGACCGGACGACATGGTCTTCCCCACCTTCCGGGAGTTGGCCGCCGCGCTTGTCAAGGGGGTCGATCCGGTTCGCTACCTGTGGTATCACCGCGGGACCTGGCACGGCGGGCCCTACGATCCGCGAGCCACCCGCTTCGGCCCCATCTGCATCCCGGTGGCAACCCAGCTCGTCCATGCTGTCGGCTATGCGCTGGGCCAGAAGCTCGACGGCACGGGCGGCGTGACGCTCGGCTACATCGGAGACGGGGCCACATCCGAGGGCGACTTCCACGAGGCGGCGAACCTGGCGGGGGTCCTGCGCGCGCCGGCGATCCTCTTCGTCCAGAACAACGGTTGGGCCATCAGCGTGCCGACCTCCCAGCAAACCGCAGGTGAGATCTGGCGGCGCGCCGAGGGGTACGGCCTGACGGGCGTCCGCGTGGATGGGAACGACGTGCTGGCCGTCTATCGAGCCACGAAGGAGGCGCGTGATCGGGCTGCCCGCGGCGAGGGCGCCACCCTGATAGAGGCGCTGACGTACCGGATCGGCGCACACTCCACGGCCGACGATCCGACGCGCTACAGGACCGACGACCAGGTGGAGGCCGCGCGACGCTACGACCCGATCGCCCGCTTCCGGACCTGGCTGCTCACCTCTGGAGCGATCGCAGATCCGGACATCGCCTCGCTGGACGAAGAGGCCGAGACCTTCGCGATGCGCGTGAGGGAAGAACTCGTCTCCCAACCGGCCCCGCCGGTCGGGTGGATGTTCGACTGGGTCTACGCCGAGCCGCCTGAGGCGTTCGAGCGCCAGCGAGGAGACGCGCTCGATGGCTGAGTGGACCATGGCGGCCGCCTTGAACGCCGCCCTCAGGGATTCGCTCGCCGAGGACACCCGCCTGCTGGTCTACGGCGAGGACGTCGGCGCGATGGGCGGGGTCTTCCGGGTCACCGACGGGCTGCAGGCCGAGTTCGGGCCCGAGCGCGTCTTCGACACGCCGATCAGCGAGGCGGGCATCGCGGGGCTGGCCGTCGGGCTGGCCTTCGCGGGCTGGAGCTCGGTCGTGGAGATGCAGTTCGACGCCTTCTCCTATCCGGCGTTCGAACAGGTCGTGGATCACGTGGCGAAGATGAGGATGCGGACGCGCGGTCGCGTGAACATGCCTGTGGTGATCCGGATCCCCTCGTTCGGCGGGATCAAGGGCAAGGAGCACCACGGAGAGAGCCCGGAGACGTACTACGTGCACACGGCGGGGCTGAAGGTCGTGACACCGTCGGGCGCGCTGGACGCCTACCGCCTCTTGCGCCACGCCATAGCCGACCCGGATCCGGTGATCTTCCTAGAGCCCAAAGCCCGGTACTGGTCCAAGGAAGACGGCGAGCTGAGCACCGAAGGACCCGGGATCGGGCACGGTCGCATCCTGCGGGATGGGGACGACTGCACCGTGATCTCGTACGGGGCGATGGTCGCCAGGGCGCTGGATGCGGCGGTCGTGATGGCCGAGCAGGGAACGATGGTGCGTGTGGTGGACCTCCGTTCGCTCTCGCCCTTGGATCTGGACCTTATCGAGCGGTGCGTCAGGGAGACGGGTCGCTTGGTGGTCGTGCATGAGGCGCCCAGGACGCTCGGGATGGGAGCCGAGGTAGCGGCCCGGGCGATGGAGCTGGCCTTCGACTTCCTGCAGGCGCCCGTGATGCGTGTCACCGGCTGGGACACGCCCTACCCTCCCGCCGCTCTGGAGCAGGAGTACCTGCCGAGCGTCGAGCGCATCTGCGATGCGGTTCGCAAGGTGGTGGCCTACTGATGGAGCGCGTCTTCGCTCTGCCCGACCTGGGAGAGGGCCTGGAGGGAGGCAAGATCGTGGCCTGGCTGGTGGCGCCCGGCGACGAGGTGGCGCTCAACCAGCCCTTGGTCGAGATCGAGACGGCGAAGGCGGTCGTGGAGGTGCCCTCTCCTGTCGCAGGCAGGGTGGTGAAGCTGCATAGGACGGAAGACGACGATGTTCCTGTCGGCGGACCGCTAGTCACCTTCGACGTGGGAACCGAGACGGCGCCCGGAGCCGGATCGGCTCCGGGCGCCGTGAAGGCGACGCCTCCGGTGCGCAGGCTGGCGAAGGAGCTCGGCGTGGATCTATCCGGGATCGCCGCCACGGGGGCCGGCGGGCGCGTGACGGAGGATGACGTGCGTTCGGCGGCGGGCGGGAGCTCCGATCGGGTGGCACTCACGACCGTGAGGAAGACCATCGCCGCGAGCCTGAGTGCGCAAGCGACCATCCCTCAGGTCACGACGTTCAGGACGCTCGACTGCTCGGCCTTGGAGACCTTCCGCAGCGAACTCGGCGTCTCGCCTCTGCCGGTGGTGATCGCCGCCCTGTGCGCGACCGCGACCGAACACCCCATCGTGAACGCCGCCTGGGGCGAAGACCACATCGCTATGCGCGGCGAGGTCAACGTCGGCATCGCCGCCGACACCGAGCGAGGGCTGCTGGTGCCGGTGTTGAAGGGGGCGGGCCGCCTCGGCATCGGCGGCATCGCGCAGCGCGTGAGGGCGCTGGCCGAGGCGGCCCGCGCCGGAACCCTGGAACCCTCCGACCTGGCCGGTGCGACGATCGCGGTCAGCAACACCGGCTCGTACGGGAGCGAGGCGGGAACCCCGATCCTGTCTCCCGGGACCTCGGTGACCCTGGCCCTCGGCGTGATAGCGCCCCGGGCGCTGGTGGTCGAGGGGCAGGTCGTGGCGCGGCCGGCCGCGACGCTGTCGCTCACGTTCGACCACCGGGTGATGGACGGCGCCGCGGCCGGCCGCGCCCTCACGCACCTCGTGGACCTGTTGCAGTCCCCCGAGCGCCTGCGAGACTTGCCCCGATGAAGATCGCGTCACTACTCCCCGCGGCCACCGAGCTGGTCTACGCGCTCGGGCTCGGCGACTCCCTGATCGGGGTCACGGACGAGTGCGACCACCCGGCTGACGCGATCACCAAACCGGTCCTCTGCCGCAGCTCGCTGCCCCACGGGCGGCTCCAGATGCCCCGGGAGATCGACGAGGCGGTCAGAACGGGATCGGGCGGGCAAGCGGGATACGTGCTGGACCGCGACCTGCTCAGGCGCGAGCAGCCCGACGTTATCTGCTCGCAAGACATCTGCCGCGTCTGCGCCATACCTTCGGGGAACGTACGCGGGGCGCTCGAAGAGCTGGGACTTCCAGACACAAGGGTCCTTTCGATGGATCCGCAGACCCTCGACGAAGTCATCTCGACGATCGAGGCGATCGGAGAGGCCCTGGACCGGACCGAGCGAGCGGGCGAGCTGACGGCGACCATGCGCGAGCAGATCGCGCGCGTGAAGGAAACGGCCAAGCGACTCCCGGTCGTGAGCGTCCTTGCCCTGGAGTGGTCGGACCCGCCCTTCTCCGCCGGCCGCTGGATGCCAGACATGATCGAAGCGGTCGGAGGCGTGCCGGTGCTCGCCGAGAAGGGCAAGGCATCGCGCCAGGTCGCGTGGCACGAGGTTCGCGTCGCCGCGCCCGAGGTGGTCGTGTTCATGCCCTGCGGCTCCTACCTGGAAGAAGCCGAAGAAGAGGCCGCGTCGTTCCTCGAGCACCCGGAGTTCGCCGACACCCCGGCGGCTCGCAACGGCAACGTGTTCGCGGTAGATGCGACGTCGTTCTTCTCCCGCCCCGGCCCGCGGATCGTGGACGGGCTCGAGATCCTCGCGTGGGCCGTGCAGCCCGACGCCTATCCGCCGCCGCCCGATGGAACCATCGCGAAACTGCGATGAGTCCCGCAGACGGCGACGGCGCCCCCATCCTGGAGTTCGACCCCGACCCGACCGCGGTCATAGAGCCCGGCCTGGTTCGCGAACGCCTCGATCATGCTCCCGACCATGCCGTTCTCTGCCTGTTCGGGGAGGTGACGGAGAGGCTCGCCGCGGAGGGGGCTCCGGTGTTGTGGGAGCTGAGCGCGGCTCACGGGAAGCACCCGGTCTACGGGATGGAGTTCGACGGCCGGGAGCTCGCCGTCTTCCATCCCGGCGTCGGAGCTCCGCTCGCCGGCGCCTTCCTGGAGGAGGCCATCGAGTGTGGGTGCAGCAGGTTCGTCGGCATCGGCATGGCGGGAGGCCTGGTCCCCGATCTCACGATCGGCCAGGTCGTGGTCCCGACGGCTGCCATAAGGGATGAGGGCACAAGCTACCACTACCTGGCGCCTGGCCGTGAGGTGGAACCCGATGCGGAGGCGCTACGGGCCATCGAGACGGCCCTCGCGGGGCGCTCCATCCCTTTCGCGAGGGGGAAGACCTGGACCACGGATGCCCCCTACAGGGAGACCAGGAACAAGGTGGGGCGCCGCGTCGCGGAGGGCTGCCTCACGGTCGAGATGGAGGCAGCCGCGCTCTTCGCCATCGCACGGTTCAGAGGTGTGCCTCTCGGCATGATGTTCATGACCTCGGACGATCTCTCGGGCCAGGAGTGGGATCCGAGCGGTTTCGGGGCGCACCTGGACGTTCGGGAGACCCTGCTCGAGGTTGCTGCCGAGGCCGTCCTCTCTCTCTGACCCTGTACCCTTTCCGGCGCCATGAAGGGAACGAACCTGGTGACGCCCGGAGACCTCGGCAAGCGCGTCTCCTTCCAGTTCGAGCTGCCGAACGGGTACCTGGCTGAAGCGGTCGGCGTGCTCGAACGGTGGGATGAGGCCGCCGACACCTACTTCGTCCGCAAGAAGGACGGGACCGAGGTGCGGGTTCCGGCGCGGGGGGTTCGCTTCGGCAAGGTCATCGAAGGCTGAACCCGAGCCAGGACATCTGAGGAGGGAACACATGAGCGAACTACCCACGTCGACGATCCGCCGCCGCCTGGGACCCGAGGACGCCCACTACGCTGGGAACCTCGTGGCCGGCGCGAAGCAGCTCGAGATCGTCGGAGACCTGATCACCGAGCTGGCGATGCGCTATGACGGCGACGAGGGGCTCTTCCGAGCCTATGAGACCGTGGAGTTCCTCCACCCGCTTGTCGCGGGGGACTGGATCGAGGCCCACGGCAGGATGGTCAGCGTCGGCAACACCTCTCGCAGGTGCGAGTTCGAGATCTACAAGATCGGAGGGCTGCGGTCGGACATCGGCGAGACCGCCGCCGAGTTCCTCGACGAGCCCATCCTTACCCTGAAGGCGGTCGGCACGACCGTCGTGCCCAAGGAGCACCAGCGCTTCAGTCACTAGGCGAGCTACGACGCACGATCCAGACCGCGGAGCACCTCGAGCAGCTCGCCGACGTCGAAGGGCTTCGGAACGAACGCGGCCGCTCCGAGGATGGCCGCTCGCGCGCGATCGCTCCGGGACGCCTGTGCCGTCACCATCACGACACGGGGGCGTTCCCTCAAGGGGAGCTTGGAGAGAGCCTCCAACACGGACCACCCGTCGAGCTTCGGCATCATGACGTCGAGTAATACCGTTTCCGGGTGGTGGGCCTCGATCTGCTTCAAGGCTTCGAGCCCGTTGCGAGCGGACAGGGTCTCGTATCCCTCGGATTCCAGGCTGAACCGAAGGATCGAAACGACCCTCAGCTCGTCATCTACAACGAGCACGCTCGAACGGGCACGGACGGTCTCGGGCAAGGGATACCAGTAACGACCAGCCGGGCCCTGTCGCGCATGCGCCGTCGGGACCCTTTCTCATCTGGGCCGCACGGCCGACCCCCCCGCCGGAAGTCGGTGGTTCCGGGGGACGGGAGGTAGCCCGCAGGAGGCAGTCAGTCGATCAGGACGCCCGACCCGGCGACGACCTCGCCGATCCGCCAGGCTCCGCCACTTCCGCGTGCAAGGACCTCGTCTACGTGCTCAGGAGCGACGACGAGGACCATCCCGATCCCCATGTTGAACGTGGAGAACATGTCCTCGTCCGACGCGCTCGCCGCCGTCCGCACGAGGGCGAAGACGGGGGCCTCAGGCCAGGCGCCGCGGTGGATCACGGCTCCGCGACCGGGCGGGAGGGCTCTGGGCACGTTCTCGATGACGCCTCCCCCCGTGATGTGCGCCGCCGCCTTCAACAAACCGTCGCGATGCAGGTCCAGCACGGCGCGCGTGTACACGGCACATGGCTCGAGCAGCTCGTCTGCTAGCGGCCTGTCGAGACCCATCGGCGTCTCGTCCAGCCGATAGAGAGGGAGGACGGCCTTCCTCACGAGCGAGAAGCCGTTGGCGTGCAGCCCGCTGGAGGCCAACCCGATCAGGACATCACCTTCCCCGACCCTCTGGGCTCCCAGGAGCCGCGACTCCTCTACCGAGCCGACGCAGAACCCCGCCAGGTCGAACCCGTCCTCCTCCATCACGCCGGGGTGCTCGGCGGTCTCCCCGCCGAGTAGCGAGCAACCCGCCAGACGGCACCCTTCGGCCACGCCTTCCACGATCGAAGCGACGCGATCGGGCACCACCTTGCCCACCGCGAGGTAGTCCAGGAAGAAGAGCGGCTCCGCTCCGGTGCACACCACGTCGTCGGCGCACATCGCGACGAGATCGATCCCCACCGTGTTCAGCCGGCCGGTCATCCGAGCGATCTCGAGCTTGGTCCCTACCCCGTCCGTCGCCGCGGCCAGGAGCCTCCCCTCGCCGATGCGGAAGAGCCCGGCGAACCCCCCCACCTCGTCGGCAACCTCGGGCCGTCGAGTTCGGGCGGCAAGGCCGGCGATCAGCGTGACGGCCTTCGCCGCCGCCTCGGTGTCCACCCCGGACGCGCGGTATGCGTCGCTCACGACCCGAGCCTCACGCCAGCGGCAGCCGTAGCTCGCCTTCGAGCACGAACTTGCCGGCCCCCTCGGGGATGGGGATCGGGTACTCGCCGTCGAAGCAGGCGCGGCAGAACGAACCCTTCTCGCCGCCCGCGGCTTCGACCATGCCCTCCAGGGATAGGTAGCCGAGCGAGTCCGCCCCGATGTAGTCACGGATCTGCTCCACGGTCAGGTCCGCCGCGATCAACTCCTGGCGCGTGGGGAAGTCGATCCCGTAGAAGCAGGGCCACTTGACGGGCGGGCAGGTGATACGAACGTGCACCTCCGTGGCGCCAGCCTCCCTCAGGACGGTGACCACCTGCTTCTGGGTCGTACCGCGGACGATGGAGTCGTCGATGACTACCAGACGCTTGCCGCGGATGGAGTCCGGAAGCGGGTTGAGCTTGAGCTTGACGCCACGGTCTCGGAGCGACTGCGAGGGCTGGATGAATGTTCGCCCGACGTAGTTGTTCTTGTACAGGCCTTCTCCGTACGGGATGGCGCTGACCTCGCTGAACCCCTGCGCCGCCGAGTGGCCGGTGGTCGGGACGGCGATGACCAGGTCCGCGTCCGCAGGGTGCTCCCTGGCGAGGAGCCTCCCCATCTCCCGGCGGGCCTCGTGAACCGTCCGGTCGCGCATCCTCGAGTCCGGCCTGGCCAGATAGACGAACTCGAAGACGCAGAGCGACCTCTTCGGGCTCGGGGCGAACGTCGCCGAATGAAGGCCTCGATCGTCGATCCTGATCAGCTCTCCGGGCTCGACCTCGCGCAGGAACGTGGCTCCCACGATGTCGAGCGCGCAGGTTTCGGAGGCCACCACGAAACCGTTGGGCAGCCGCCCGATCGCGAGGGGCCTGAGCCCGTGCGCGTCACGAGCGGCGAATACCGACCGCTCGTCCATGAACACGAAGCAGAAGGCGCCCTCGAGCACGGGCAGGACGCGCATCGCAGCCTCTTCCAGGCCGCCAGCCTCGGGCATGTGCGACGCGATCAGGGACGTGACTATGTCCGAGTCTGTGGTGGCGACACCGTGGCCACCGGCGGCGGCAGCCAGCTCGGCCGTGTTGACCAGGTTGCCGTTGTGGCCGAGCGCCAGGGAGCGAGTGCCGTCGGTCTTGAAGACCGGCTGAGCGTTGTCCCAGGTCGTCGAGCCGGTCGTCGAATAGCGGGTGTGCCCGATCGCCAGGTCACCGTACAGGGTCGTCAGCGTGGCCTCGTTGAACACTTGGCTGACCAGTCCCAGATCCTTGTAGACCAGGATGTTGCTTCGGTCGCCAACGGCGATGCCGGCCGATTCCTGGCCGCGATGCTGCTGGGCGAAGAGACCGAAGTAGGTGAGCCTGGCAACGTCCTCGCCGGGCGCCCATACGCCGAAGAGACCGCACTCCTCTCTCGGTGACTCGGCGCCCATGGAGGGCTTCAGTCTACCGGGCCGGATGGAGCGGGTTGCGCGATCCTGCCCAGCTTGCGAGCCCGCCGCCATTCGTAGAGTGAGATGAGCAGCAGCAGCGGGCCGATGAAGTAGAGCAGCACCGCCCATAGCGCGAACAGGACCCACCAGGCGACCGTGAGCGCCAGCGAGGCGCCGGAGCCGGCCAGGCCAGCAAGCGCCATGGAGGTCCCCGGGTCGCCTACGGGCGGGAAGTCGATCACGGCCGCGAATGCCAGGAGGGAGGCGAGGCTCCAGCGCAGGGCCCTGCGGGCCCCTCCCGGCCGCTTCCGGGATCGCCGGAGAGACACGATCGCGGCGACCGGAAGCGCTCCGGTAAGGAGCGTGATCACGATGCGCACCAGCCAGCGCTCCGGCTCCGGCTCGTGCACGTAGGTAGCGTCGACGGCCCGCGGGAAGGAGTTCCAGTACGCGCACCTTTCGAAGGCCGAGTCCGGCGGGGGTTCCGCGATCAGTTCGTCCGGACCGTCGGCGGGCCAGCAGAACCCGAGCGACCCCTTCTCGTAGCCGAGACGCCCCAGCTCGTCCGAGAGCCCTGTGAGGTTGAACCCAGCGACGACCCGGGAGCTGGGCTGGAAGGCGGCAACCACCGAGAAAACGCCGTGCAGCTCGCTAGCGTCGTCTTCCGTGGTGGCGACGCTGGTCACCACCCCGCCGGGGAACAGGGACGATGCCACCAGGTCGGTGATGCTCTGGACCTCCTCTCGCCGGCCCTTGACCCAGACCTCCGCCTCGGCGCCGCCGGAGGGGGTCAGGTCAACCCAGACCCAGATCTCGTCCTCGCGCACGGGCTGAAGCCGCCTGCTGCAAGCGGGGAGCAGCAGGATGACCGCGATCATCAGAAGGACCCCGGGGGACGGGTTCCTGTTCGCTCGCTTCATGCCGGTTCTCAGGGTAAGAGTTCGATGGTCCCCTCTGCCGCCACGACCTCGAAGTCCCTCCGGTCGAAGGACATGACCCGGCCGCCGTTGCGTTCCGCGCACGCGATGACGGAAGCATCTGCGAACCCCAGCTTCATCTCTGCGTATCTGGCCATCAGCGCTGAGGTACGCGCCAGATCCCCTTCTCCACAGTCCGTTAACGGTTCACCGGCCTCGAGGGCTTCGAGGAATCGGATGCTGGCCGCAGGTGACAGCCTCGTCGTGATGACCCCGCTCGGGCCTACCGCTTGATCTTGGACGCGTCGGTCTAAGGTCCGCCGGTCCAGCTCCCGACCCACGATGCGGTGCCGAGGTCTTCCTTCCGCTCCAGGTACAGGGCCAGCGCTTCCCTGATCAGTTCAGCCTGGGGTCGCCCCGAACGCTTGGACAGGACGAGAGG
Organism: uncultured Actinomycetes bacterium; assembly: GCA_964535065.1. Classification (GTDB taxonomy): domain Bacteria; phylum Actinomycetota; class UBA4738; order UBA4738; family HRBIN12; genus AC-51. The sequence continues at coordinate 19,738 of CAZHRY010000017.1, read as the reverse complement.
TACACGCTGGCTCTCTTGGTCGAGATACACGGTCGTCTTCTCCACCCGCAGATTGCGCCATATGCCATACATGGCGATCTAGCTAGACAACTCAGGCAACACGACTCGGAGCATGCGCGCAGTGACGCGTGTCACACTTCCTGGCCTCGCCAAGGACCCTTACCGAAGCGAGCCCCCGCTTGGACCTTCGGGGACCCAGAACTCGACCGCGGTTCCCATCCCGGGAGACGAATCGATCCTGACCCAGCCGCCGGCGAGCTCCGCCCGCTCCCGCATCGACCCCAGTCCCAGGTGACCGGGCGAGGGCTCGACGGCGGCTGGGTCGAAGCCACGACCGTCGTCCGAGACCGAGCAGCGGACGCCCTCGGCCTCGCGCCAGAGCCGCACCCGAAGCGTCGATGCACCGGCGTGGTCCCTGGCATTGGCTACAGCAGCCTGCGCGATCCGGAAGCAGATCGCCTCTATCTCGGGTGAGGGCCGCTCCCCGAGCTCGTCTTCCAGGTGGCTCTCCAGCCCTTCGATCTGCTCCATCAGGTCCCGCAACGCCTCGCCGAGGCCGTGGCGTTCGAGCTGCATCGGGTACATCTCGAACAGGAGACCGCGCAGGCTCGCGGTCGCCGAAGACGCCAGGGCTTCGAGCTTCTCGGCCTCCTCTGCCAGCTCGGGGTCGGTGAGTCGCTGCCGGAGCATCCCCATCCTCAGCCCCACCGCGGTCACCTTCTGCAGCGGATCGTCATGGATGTCGATCGCGATCTGCGCGCGCGCCAGCTCCTGAGCGTTCGACAGGTCGGCGAACAGACGCCGCCGGTCTTCCGAGGCCCGCCGCAGCAGTCTGAGGCTGTCTTGGAGCTCCTCCTCCGCTTCCTTCCGGGCGGTGATGTCGAGCAGGATGCCCTGTGAGACGGTCGGTGTGCCGTCGTCGTCTCTGACCACGTCGGACTGCTCGCGGATCCACACGACACGGCCGTCGGCCGCCAGGAGGCGGTAGTCCATCTCGAACGGCTCGCCGGTGGAGATGTGACGCTCGTTGGTCGCGATCACGGTGTCACGATCGTCGGGATGCAGGATCTTGATCCACAGATCCGGCTCGTCGTACCAGCGCTGCAGCGGGTACCCGAGCATATCCTCGACCTGCGGGCTCATGTAGATCGTGGAAGCCTTGCGATCCAGCGCAGAGATGTGCGTAACCGTCGGCATCTTCTCCACCAGCGTTCGGAACCTGGTCTCGGCCTCGCGCAGGTCGTGTTCGGTCGTTTCCCGCGCGATGGCGGCCCCGAGCACCCCCGCCGCTGCGCGGAGGGCTTCGACGAACGGAAGCTCCCACTCGCGTTCCGTCACGCAGTCGTCGAATCCGATCAGGCCCCACCACTCCGAACCCGAGCTGACCGGCACCAGCAGGAAGGTCTGGATCTGCTGGGTGTCGAGCAACTGACGGACCCGCCCGCTCGCATGGCTCAGCCTCTCGATCACGATGTCCCCACGGGAGAGGCGTTCCGCCCATGGCCCGAACCCCCACTCCACGTAGGACATGTGCACCAGGTCGGGGTTCTCGATCTGGGGCTCGACGCCCGGAGCCGTCCATTCGCTGGTCTGGCTCAGATAGAGGACGCCATCTTCCCTGGAGTTCTCGAACACGTACACGCGGCTGACGCCGGCGGCCCGGCCGAGGCGCTCCAGCACGTCATCGAGGACCTCCCGCCATGAGCCGATCCCCAGGAAGCGTTCGGCCGCATAAGCGACCGCCCCAAGGATGGCTTCGGCGGAGCCGAGCGAGGGCCTGTCATCGGGCACGACTGGTTGAGGCTACATCCTGTGCAAGACTTCCCATATCAGCCGGGCAAGGATCCCTCCAGGGTCAGCAGGCGCTCCTTACGCTCCAAGCCTCCCGCGTAGCCGGTGAGTCGCCCTCCGGCGCCGACCACCCTGTGGCAGGGAACGACGATGGGGATCGGGTTCGAGCCCAGAGCCGCACCGACCGCGCGCGAGGCTCCGGGCTTCCCGATGCGGGCGGCGATCTGGCCGTACGTGGCCAGGTCGCCGAAGCCGATGCGCGCGGTCGCGGCCAGAACCCGCCGCGCGAACGGGGTCATGAGGCGGCGATCCAGCGGAAGATCGAACCGGCGCCGGCGGCCACCGAAGTACTCGTCCAGCTCGCGACGCACCTCGTCGGTGGCCGCCGGCGCCTCCAGGATCCGCGGGGACACCAGGCGCGCCAGCCGGCCCAGCACCTCGTCGCGGTCCTCGTTCTCGTAGGCCACGCAGGCCAGCCCTCGACGGGTCACGGCAACGAGCAGCGACCCCAGCGGGCTGGGCATCTCGGAGATCGCCACGTCCAGCAGGCCTTCGGCCGCGGCGCGCCGGGCCAGGGCGTCAAGCGATCCCATCCCGCGCGCCGCGGCCTCGCTCGCCCCCCTCAGAGCCCTCTCCACCTTCACGACAGCGCCCCCCTCAACTTCTTCAGCCCTTCCGAGACGCTGGCTCTCGCCGCCTCGGTCGAGCACCCCAGCACCTCGGCAACATCCGCGTACGGCCACCCGAACACCGATCGCAAAGCGACAGCCACCCGCTGCTTGGGGGGCAGCGCCGAAACCGCCTCCCAAAGGGCCGGGTCGCCGACCCCCGGCGGGGCCTCGGGCCGGTCGGGCACCGGGTCGGCCGGCACGGCTCCGGAGGCCGTCCGCCGGTGGTGGTCGATCGCCTTGCGCGACGCGATGCGGAGCACCCACCGATCCAGCCTGCCGTCGTCCCGGACGCGAGGCCATGCGCGGAGGGCGGCCAGGAAGGTCTCCTGGAAGGCGTCCTCGGCTTCCAAGGGGCCGAGCGCCGCCACGAGGAAGCGCATGACCGTCGTCCTGTTCTGCTCGTAGAAGGTCTCGAAGGGTCCCGGTCGCCCACCCACGGACACAGATGCAACCACACGGGAACAACGGGCCGGCACCCGCAGATGTGAGACGGCGGGCCTACACGCCCAGCGCGTCCGGCAGCGAACGCATGTCTTCGATGACGACGGGGGCTTCGGGGCCCTCCTCGTGCGACGGGTCCCAGCCTGCCGCCCCTCCGAGGCCCGTGTATCTGACCGCCGTCATGCCCAGCGCCAAGGCGCCCGCCACGTCGGTCCGGCGGTTGTCCCCCACGTGAGCCGCCCTCGAAGGATCCGTTACGCCCAGCGCACCCAAAGCGGGGAGGAAGGCACCCGGGGCCGGCTTGAACCAACCGGTCTCATCGGAGAAGGCCCACGCATCGAAGTAGCCGAGGAGCCCGAACCCGTCCAGCCGCGTGCGAAGGGTCGTGGACGCGGTCAAGCCCACGTCGCAGACGATCCCCAGGCGAACTCCGGATCCGCGCAGTCTCCCCAGGCACTCGGGCAGCCCGTCCGCGACCCGCAGGTCCACCGTTTCCCCCACCTGACGGAACCCGTCCAACAACTCCTCCTTGAGGCCGTTGGCCTCCTCGATCCCCAACCGATCGCATATGAAGTCCACGGTCTCGCGAGCTCCGTAGGGGCCCGCGTTCGTTCGCCAGGCGGCTTCGAACCGTTTCCAGTTCTCCTGGAAGAGGGCCGCGATCCGATCCTCGGACACCTCGTGCCCGGCCCGGGAGAGGGTCGCTGCGAAGCGCTCGACCTGCATGCCGCGCATGACGCCAGGCGTCTCTGCCACGAGCGTCTGCCAGAAGTCGAAGGTGACGGCCTGCATCCTCAGACCTCGCCGAGCAGCCGTGGGATGGCACCGGCCCAAGCATCGGCCAGCTCGGACACCGGCACGTCGATCAGCCCCTCTACGACGGCACGAGGGCCACCGGTCTCTCCGAGCCGTTCGCAGGGCACCTCGTGATCCGCCGCCAGTGCTACGAGGCGTTCCTCATCGCGTGGGTCCACCGACACGACCACCCGCGAAGCCGACTCGCTGAACAGGGCGAGGTGCGCCGGCATGTCCCAGGCTACGGAGACGGCGAACCCGTGGCCTTCACCGATGGCGCACTCCGCGAGCGCGACACCAAGGCCGCCGTCGCCGCAGTCGTGCGCGCTGGCCAGCAGCGACGCCTGCGCTGAGTCCTGGAGGAAGACGAGCAACCGGCGCTCACGCTCCAGGTCTACGGCGGGCGGACGGCCCGCGACGGTGCCTAACACGGTCTCGGCGAACTCCGAACCACCGAGCTCGGGGAACGTCTCGCCAAGCATGTAGACGATGAGTCCCGGCCTCGGGAACGCCGTCGGGACACGCATCCGGTAATCGTCGAGAAGCCCGACCACCCCGATCACGGGAGTGGGATCTATGGCACTGTCGCCCGACTCGTTGTAGAAGCTCACGTTTCCGCCGGTGACGGGCGTGTCAAGCGCGAGGCACGCGTCACGCATCCCGCGGATCGACTCGGCGAACTGCCACATGACCTCCGGGCGCTCCGGGTTTCCGAAGTTGAGGCAGTTCGTGATGGCGAGCGGCCGCGCGCCGCTGACCGCGACGTTGCGCGCGGCCTCGGCAACGGCGTGAACGGCGCCCAGGTACGGGTCCAGGCGGCCGAACCGGCCCTTGCCGTCGGTGGAGAGCGCAAGGCCCTTCAAGGTGCCCTCCACACGGATCACCGCGGCATCGGAGCCAGGACCGGCGACGGTGTTCCCCTGGACGCGGCTGTCGTACTGCTCGAACGCCCAGCGCTTGCTCGCGACGTTCGGGGAAGCGAGAACGGCGAGCAGGGTTTCGGTCATGTCCTTCTCGAAAGGTACGAAGGTCGGATCCTCGGCGTCCGCAGGTGCCGGCTCGGTCGCCGCACGGTCGTACTCCGGACCCTCGTCGGCCAGCGACCGAGCCGGCACCTGCGCCACGGTCGCCCCTGCGAGGCGGATGTCCAGACCGTCTCCCTCGACGAGGCGCGCCACGACCGCCGTCCTCAGACCCCACTTCTCGCATGCCTCGCGCACTGCATCCAACTTCGACGGGTTCACGATCGCGAGCATCCGCTCTTGAGACTCAGACGTCAGGATCTCGTAAGCCTCCATGCCCTGCTCGCGGAGCGGCACCACGTCCAGGTCCACGATCGCCCCCAGGCGCGCCCGGGCCGCCGACTCGGATATCGCGCAGGTCAAGCCCGCCCCGCCCAGGTCCTGTAGGCCCTCGAGCAACCCCTCGTGGATCAGCTCCAGGGAGGCCTCGATCAACAGCTTCTCCGCGAACGGGTCGCCGATCTGAACGCTCGGTCGCGACTCCTCGCTGCCCTCTTCGATGGTGGCGCTGGCAAGGACCGAGACACCTCCGATGCCGTCGCGTCCCGTCGAGGCCCCGTACAGGACCATGTACGAACCTACCCGGGGGCTCAGCGACGCCGACGTCACCAAGTCGTCTGCTCTCGCAACACCCACGCACATCACGTTCACGCAGGGGTTCGAGGAGTGCGGCTCCGCGAAGCGGATCTCCCCGCCGACCGTGGGCACGCCGATGCAGTTCCCGTACCCGCCGATCCCCGCCACCACGCCCGAGAACAGCCACCTGTTCCGCTCTTCGGTCAGCGGCCCGAACATCAGCGGGTCCATCAGCGCGACCGGACGGGCCCCCATCGAAACGATGTCCCGAACGATCCCGCCGACGCCGGTGGCCGCGCCCTGGTAGGGCTCGATCGCGCTCGGGTGCGAGTGCGATTCCATCTTGAACACGACGGCGAGCCCGTCTCCGATGTCCACCGCACCCGCATCCTGCCCCGGTCCGACGAGCACCGAAGGTCCTTGGGTCGGAAGGTTCCGCAGGTGCACCTTCGAGGACTTGTAGGAGCAGTGCTCGGACCACATGACCGAGTACATCGCGAGCTCGGTGTCGTTCGGTTCGCGCCCCAGCTTCGCGACGATCCGCTCGTACTCGTCGTCCTTCAGGCCGAGCCGTCGGTGCAGCGGCTCCTCCGTCACCCGCTCACCCCCGCCAGAGCGCCCGCCAGCAGCGACTCGAAGAGCGGCTGACCGCCCGTCGGTCCCACGTCGGGATCGACGGCGTGTTCGGGATGCGGCATGAGGCCGACGACGTTACCCGCCGCGTTGCGGACGCCTGCGATGTTGTTGGTCGCTCCGTTCGGGTTGTGCGCGTCGTCCACGACACCGTCGGGCGAGGAGTACCGGAAAGCGACGAGCCCCTCGCCTTCGACGAGGGCGAGCTGCCCGGGCGTCGCGACCCACTGGCCCTCGCCATGTTTGATCGGCACCTGGATCGTCTCGCCTGCCTCGACACCGGCGGTCACCACGGTCTGCGAGGTCTCCACGCGGAGCCACACGTCGCGGCAGATGAACCTGAGCGATCCGTTCCTGATCAGTGCCCCGGGCAGAAGCTCTGCCTCACAGAGCACCTGGAACCCGTTGCAGATGCCGAGCACCGGCCCGCCCTTCGAGGCGAAAGCCGCGATCTCTCGCATGATCGGGGCGCGCGCCGCGATCGCGCCCGCCCGCAGGTAGTCGCCGTAGCTGAACCCGCCTGGGAGTATCACCGCATCGGTGCCCTTCAAGTCGTGCTCGGCGTGCCAGAGAGGAACGCCCTCCCCACCCATCAGCCGCACCGCGCGCAGGGCGTCGTGGTCGTCGAGCGAGCCGGGGAAGGTGACGACGCCGACCCGAGGCGTTCTCAACCCGCCTCCATCTCCAACACGCGGAAGTCTTCGATGACGGGGTTGGAGAGCAGGCGGCGGGCCATCTCATCCACCTGCTCTCGCGCCGCAACCTCCCCGTCGGCCTCGACCTCGAGCTGGATGTGCTTGCCGACCCTGACGTTCGACACGTTGTTCCACCCGAGCGCGGGGAGCGACGATTCGACCGCCTTGCCCTGCGGGTCGGACAGCCCGGGCTTCAACGACACCAAGACCTCGAACCGGAACCTCACAGGTGTTCCTCCCTCAGCCGGTCCAAGTTGACCGCGCACGTCTCCCAGTCGTTCTCGTCAAGGACACCCATCCTCTGCCGGTAGCGGTCGAAGCTCTCGCCCGTGATCAGCCGGTAGGCCTCCTGGTACTTGAGCGCCGTCCTGGCGACGACTTCGGCGGGAAGCTCAGGCGGGGGCGGCTCGTGGTCCCAGCCGCTCGTGTCCAGCCAGTCGCGCACGTACTGCTTGTCGAAGGAGGGCTGCCCACGGCCGGGCGCGTACGAGTCCGCGGGCCAGAAGCGCGACGAGTCGGGCGTGCCGACCTCATCGATCAGCGTGACCTCGCCGCCGGAGAAGCCGAACTCGAACTTGGTGTCGGCGACGATGACGCCCTTCGCAAGGGCTTCATCCGCGATCCGCTCGTAGATCCCGATCGACAGCTCCTTGAGTTTCTCGTAGAGGCCCTCGCCGACCAGGTCGCGAGCTTCGTCGGGTGTCAGTGGCATGTCGTGCCCTTCGGCAGCCTTCGTGGTAGGAGTGAAGATCGGCTCGGGGAGCCTGTCGGATTCGACCAGGCCCTCGGCCAGGGAGATCCCGCAGACCGCACCTTCCTTCTTGTACTGCGACCAGCCGCTTCCGGTCAGGTAACCACGTACGACGCATTCCATGGGGATGACCTGTGCCCTTCGGACCAGCATGGCCCTGCCCGAAAGCGAGGTCTCCTCGTTGAACGGCTCGGGGAAGTTCCAGCGCTCGGCCGTCATCAGGTGGTTCGGCGCGAGATCTTCGACCTTCTCGTACCAGTAGAGCGAGAACGCGGTGAGCACCCTGCCCTTGTCCGGCACGGGCTGGGGAAGCACGACATCGAACGCGCTGATGCGGTCGGTGGCGACGATCAGAAGCCGCTCGTCGCCCACGTCGTAGATGTCACGGACCTTCCCCTGGGCGGCCAGCTTCGCCATTCAGCCCTCCAGCTTCTCCACTCGGTCGAACACGCCTCCGAGGTTCTTCAAGAACCGAGAGGGATCGAAGATCTCATCCAGGTTCACCGTCACGAGTGGGTCGGCTGCGAGGGCTTCGCGGAACGAGACCCCCTCGTCCCACGCCTTCGCCGCCGCCGTCTGGACGATCCGGTAGGCGTCGTCCCGGGCCATGCCTGCGTCCACCAGGGCGAGAAGCACCGTCTGGCTGAACGCGATCCCGCCCAGGGCCATGACGTTCTCGGCCATCCGGTCGGGGAAGACGACCAAGCCGTCGATCACCCGCGTCATGTCGCGGAGCATGAAGGCCAGCAGGCCGGTGGCGTCGGGGAAGATCAACCGCTCCGCGGACGAGTGCGAGATGTCTCGCTCGTGCCAGAGCGTCACGTTCTCCATCGCGGCGGCCGCGTGTCCCCGGATCACCCGCGCAAGACCGCTCACACGCTCGCAGATCACCGGGTTCCGCTTGTGCGGCATCGCGCTGGAGCCCTTCTGTCCTTCGGCGAACGGCTCCTGCACCTCGCGCACCTCGGTTCGGGCCAGGTGCCTGATCTCGGTGGCCAGGGCGTCCAGGGTCGAGGCGCAGATGGCCAGAGCCGCCATGAACTCGGCGTGGCGGTCGCGCTGGATCACCTGGGTAGAGGCCTCTGCGGGCCGCAGCCCTAGCTTCGAGCAGACGAACTCCTCGACGCGGGGATCCACGCTGGCGTAGGAGCCGACGACGCCGCTCAGCGCGCCCACGCTGACGTCCTCGCGTGCCCGCCGGAGCCGTTCGCGATCGCGGTCAAGCTGGAACGCGAACACGGCGAGCTTGTGGCCGAACGAGGTCGGCTCCGCGTGAACCCCATGGGAACGACCGATGCACGGCGTGTCCCTGTGTTCCAGCGCCCGGCGCTTGACCGCGGCGAGCAGCCTCTCGAGGTCGCTCAGCACCACGTCGGCCGCATCCCGAAGCTGCATGGCGAATCCCGTGTCCAGCACGTCAGAAGAGGTGAGACCGAAGTGGATCCACCGGCCCTCGGGTCCGATGGAGCCGGCCACCACGTCCACGAACGCAGCCACGTCGTGACGCGTGACCCGTTCTCGCTCCAGGACCGCCTGCACGTCGAAGGAGGCTCGATCGCGGCAGGTCGCAGCGTCCGCAGCCGGAACCTTGCCCAGCTCTGCCCAGGCCTCGACCGCGAGCAGCTCGATCTCGAGCCAGTTCTTCATGCGTGCCTGGTCCGACCAGACTTCGGAGATCTCGGAGACCTCGTAGCGCGGGATCACAGCTTCAGACCCTCGGCCAGATCGTCTTTGAAGCGCCACAGGCGCGCCTGCATCTCCTCGTCCCCGACCGCCAGGATCTGGGCTGCCAGGATCGCCGCGTTCACCGCCGCATCCACGCCTACGGTCGCGATGGGGATGCCGGTCGGCATCTGGGCGGTGATGGCGAGCGCTTCGTTCCCCACCATCTGCGGGGCGCTGGCGATCGGCACGCCGATCACGGGGACGATGGTGCGCGCCGCGACGGCCGCCGCCAGGTGACCCGAAAGCCCGGTGGAGCAGATGACCACCTTGACGCCCCGTTCGAACGCCGTTCGCGCGTACTCGTCCACCAGATCGGGGTTGCGGGACGAGGACATAATGCGAACCTCGTGCGATACGCCGAACTTCTCCAGGATCAGGCCCGCCTGCCGCATGACCGGGAGCTCGGAGGGCGACGCGGCCAGCACTCCGACGGTCGGCGTCTCGTCGTTCATCTCATCCCTCCCCCGCCGCCCTGGCGGCTATGTCGCGCCTGAAGTGGGCGCCATCGAACGAGACCAGGCCTGTGCCTTCGTAGGCCCGACCGCGAGCCTGGGCCAGGTCCGCGCCGATGCCGGTCACGGCCAGAACCCTCCCCCCCGCCGTCACCACGCGACCCTGCTCGTCTCGGGCGGTTCCCGCATGGAAGACGGCCACACCTTCAAGACTACCGGCGGCGACCAGCCCGTCGATCGGGAAACCGGTGGCGTGGTCGCCCGGATAGCCTCCCGAGGCCATCACGACTGTGACCGCGGCTTCCGGCTTGAGCTCGGCGGTCATGCCCGCGAGGTCACCGGCGGCGCAGGCGAACAGCAGCGCCGACGGGCCCGTGGCCAGGCGAGGCATCAGAACCTGGGTCTCGGGGTCGCCGAACCGGCAGTTGTACTCCAGGACCTTCGGGCCATCCGCCGTGAGCATCAGTCCGGTGAACAGGACCCCTCTGTACGGGACGCCGTCGGCCGCCATGCCGGCCAGCGTCGGGCGGACCACGCCGTCCCAGATGCGCGACTCCGTCTGCAGATCCACGAAGGGAAGGGGGGAGTACGCGCCCATGCCGCCTGTGTTGGGGCCCCGATCTTCGTCCCCTACCCGCTTGAAGTCCTGGCACATGCCCAGAGGAACGACGTTCTCGCCGTCGCAGAGGGCGAAGGCCGAGACCTCCGGGCCTTCGAGCAGCTCTTCGACCAGAACGAGTCTGCCGGCTTGGCCGAAGACGTCCCCGACGAGGCAGTCATGTATCGCCGCGACAGCCTGGTCACGTTCGTTGGCGACGGTCACGCCCTTGCCGGCGGCGAGGCCGTCGGCCTTGACGACGGCCGAGCCGCCGAGCTCGTCAACGAAAGCAACCGCCTTCTCGGCGTCGTCGAACGCCCCGGCTCGCGCGGTCGGGATACCGTGGCGAGCCATGACCTCCTTGGCGAATACCTTCGAGCCCTCCAACCGGGCCGCGGCCGCGCTGGGACCGAACGCCAGGCGTCCTCGGGCCTGCAGGGCGTCGACCAGACCGGCCACGAGGGGGGCCTCGGGACCCACCACGGTGAGATCCACCCCGAATCGGTCAACTAAGTTGACCAACCCATCCACGTCGGTGGCGGACACCGTCAGGCACTCCGCCACCTCCGCGATCCCGGCGTTCCCGGGGGTCGCGAGCACGCGCGTCACCGCGGGATCCTGCGCGAGGCGCCAGCACAGCGCGTGCTCGCGACCCCCTCCCCCGACGACTAGGACCTTCACCGAACCACGCTTCTCATCACCATGACGGGGCACAGTCTACGGAGCCAGCCTGGCTCCAAGGCTCGCCCCCACGGCGCCTCAGAGGTCGCGCTCGACCTCGCCCAGGATGCCGCAGTTGATGTGGCCCCTCAGGCACTTGTCGGTGAGGTTGTCCAGTCGTGACTGGATCCAGGTGTTCCAGAAGTCGGCGTGGAGCGTCCACCAGGGACCGCTGGAGAAACGGATCATCACGTTCTTGCCCTTCAGCGATGGATCGCACGGTCTGCCCAGGCATGGGTCCTTCAGCGCGAAGTGGAGCCTGAGCGAAACCGAGGGGATGTTGACCGGGTGGCTCTCCGGGCACGGGGCCGGATTGGTGTGCGGCGACGTGTCCTTGGGATCTGCGTAGACGATGTGTGAGACGTGATCGCCCGAGTCGCGGTGCTCGCCGTCCCAGCAGTACGGGAACGAGATGATCGCGCGGATACCGTCCTCTTTCGGAAGCGTGTAGTCGGTGCAGTCGTACGGGAACGCCCTCACCGGGGAACCCTCTCCGCAGAACCAGCGGACGGCGGGGTTCTGCGAGGGACGGGTCGCGTCGCGGTTGCCGGCGATCATCTTCAGGTTGGGCGGCAGGTTGGCCATCTCGCCCAGGTTGTCCCGGATCGACGGGAAGTAGTAGACGCGTATGCGGTAGGCCTTGAGGTAGCGCCACTCGCCGTCGCGCTTCGCCTGCGCAGTCGGAACCCACTCCGCGGCCAGGTCCTTCGGAGGATCTCCGTCCGTGCAGGTCGTCTTGGCTCGGAGCAGGGACTTGTAGGTGGAATGCGCGTCGGTGCTTCGGTTCCCGTAGAAGGCGTGGCGGTGAGACATGCCCGGCATACCCGGATGCACGATGGGGTCGTCGGCGAGGATATGTGACAGCGGGCACTGCACGCCGAACGCACCAGGCGGGTGCGCCGAAGCGATTCCGGCGGGCACCTGCGAAAGAAGAGCAGAAAGCAGCAGGGTCGCTGTGAGCGATCTGGCCACCTTCCGCGGTCCGGTCGTCCTCACCGCGGAACCGCCAGGCTCTGCTCGCGTGCCGGCCCGACGCTCACGACCGAAACCGGCACCCCGCCGAGCTCCGCGAGGAACCTGACGTAGCTCTGCGCTTCCTTCGGCAGAGCGTCGAACTCCCGGGCCTCGCCTATCTCTTCAGCCCAGCCAGGCAGCTGCTCCCAGACCGGCTCGGCCCTGTGGAATGCGGTCTGGTTGGCGGGAACGTCGTCGAGCACCTCGCCGTCAACCCGGTAGCCGACGCATACCTTCAGCGTCTCGAACCCCGACAGCACGTCGAGCTTGGTCAGGAGCACCTCCGTGAGTCCGTTCAGCCGGGCGGCATAGCGAAGGACCATCCCGTCGAACCAGCCGCACCTGCGGCGGCGCCCGGTGGTGGTTCCGAACTCCTTGCCCAGGTCGACCATCCGCTCGCCGTCGGGTCCCAGGTCTTCGGTCGGGAAGGGCCCCGCGCCTACGCGCGTGACGTAGGCCTTGGTTATCCCGACCACCCTGTCAACGAAGCCAGGGCCGAAGCCTGCCGACGCGCACGCGTACCCGGTCACCGGCGTCGAAGAAGTCACGAACGGATACGTGCCATGGTCCAGATCGAGCATGGTCCCCTGGGCGCCTTCCAACATCACGTTCTTATCGGCAGCCAGCGCTTGGAACAGGAGCCTCGACGTGTCGGCGACGTGCGGCTTGAGGCGTTTGGCATATCCCAGGTAACTCTCGAGGATCCCCTCGGCCTTCAGTGGGAGGCGGTTGTAGACCTTGGTCAGGATCTGGTTCTTCTCCTTGAGGACGACGTCGAGCTTCTCTCTCAGGATCTTCTCGTCGAACAGGTCCTGCATGCGGATACCGATGCGAGCGGCGCGATCCGCGTACGCGGGCCCGATCCCTCGCTTCGTGGTTCCGAGCGCGTTCTTTCCCAGGAACCGCTGCGTCACGCGCTCCAACTCCAGGTGGTAGGGCATGATCAGATGCGCGTTCGAGCTGATCACCAGGCGCGACACGTCCAGCCCAGCCGCGGTGAGCTGGTCTATCTCTGAGAGCAACACCTCCGGGTCCACGACGACCCCGTCGGCGATCACAGACGTGATGTGCGGATAAAGGATGCCCGAAGGAACCAGGTGGAGCTTCAGCAGCCGGCCCTCGGCGATGATCGTGTGGCCCGCGTTGTTCCCGCCCTGGTAGCGGACCACGAAGTCCATCCGGTCTGCGAGGTAGTCGACCGCCTTGCCCTTGCCCTCATCTCCCCACTGGGTTCCGAGTACGACGGTGGCCGGCATGGCTGACCCAGTCTACGTGTGATTGACCATCGGGACCCTGCCGGGGTAGCCTCTTCCGAGGTTCGCAGCTGACCAGACGACTGGAGGCCGCGCCGCTTCGGCGGTTGCGGCCTTTTCGTTTGCCCGAGAAGAGGGGAAGACGTGACGTCAGGCACGAAGGAGCTCGAGCGGTACGAGCGTGCCCTCGTGGAAGTCGATGGGGAGTTCTGCGTGCCCCAAGAGATCGGCGAGGCGCGCCATGTCATCGACCTCGGGCCGCTCTTCGGTGAGGTCCGGCGTCCCCTCCGCTACTTCCTGGGCAAGCTGCTGATCTTCATCCCGGCGATGTTCCTATTCATCCTCGCGATCCAGCTGATGAAGGAGGGCGCGGCCGCCGTCGGTCCTTCGATCAGGGGGCAGTTCCCCTTCGCGAACGGGGTCTCGACGCTGGGCGGTGGATGGCTCGGCGCCTACTTCGTCTTGTCCGGCTCCCCGGTCGCGGCCACGGCGATAAGCCTGTTCGGAGCGGGAACCATAACGAAGCTCCAGACGCTCACGATGCTGTCCGGCTCGCGGCTAGGGGCCTCGCTCATCGTGTTGGTTACGGGCTTCGTCTACACGACCAGACACAAGGGGAAACGTTCGGACGGCCTGGGCATCGGCATCCAGGCGATGGTCATGACGGCCATCGCGTACGTCCCCGGCCTTCTCCTCGCCTACGGAGTGCTTCGGTCGGGCGCGCTCGACGGCATCTCGTGGCACGCCTCTGCGAAGCTGGACGCCATCCTCGGACAGCTATGGGGACCCTTCGTGCGCGCCGCGGTCGAGAACCTGCCTGGGTGGGCACTGTTCGCGGTCGGGCTGGGAACGATCCTGGTCTCCTTCAACCTCCTCGACCACGTGCTGCCCCACGACGATCCGGATTCGACGGTGACCAAGCGTCGTAGCTGCCTGAAGCACCCCTGGACGATGTTCCTTCTCGGGTGCCTCGTGGCGACGCTGACCCTGTCCGTGTCGGTGGCCCTTACGTTGCTGGTCCCTCTCGCGGTGAAGGGCTACGTCAAGCGCGACGAGGCCCTCCCCTACATCATGGGGGCGAACATCATGACGCTGGCCGACACCCTTGTTGTCGCGATGCTTCAGCCGACCGCGGAGGCGGCCCAGATAGTGGTGGCCCAGGCGGCAGGTGTTGCCGTCGTGTCCATCGCGATCCTGGCGCTGGCCTACAGGACCGTGAGGAACTCGGTCATGGTCCTGGAGGACTGGTTCCTGGCGAGCACCCGCCGCCTCCTCGGTTTCGTCGCCGTTCTCTTCGTGCTGCCGATCGGCTTCCTGCTCTCCGGGCTCGTGTATGGGCCTTCGGCAGGCTAGCGCCGTTCGGCCGTTGACTGAGACGCCTCTCGCCCGTAGCGTGCCTGCTCGCGGCGCTTTCGGGCGCCACCGGAGCGCTCATGGGATTCGATCCGTACGTGGTCCTCGCAGCCCTGATCGTGGGCTTCACGGTCGGGCTCACAGGCATGGGCGGCGGGGCGCTCATGACCCCTATCCTGGTCCTGCTGTTCAAGGTGGAGCCCCTGGCCGCGGTCTCCAGCGACCTGGTCGCCGCCATGATCATGAAGCCGATCGGCTCCGGGGTCCACATCAGGCGAAGGACGGTCCGATGGGAGCTCGTGAAGTGGCTCTGCGTCGGATCCATCCCTTCTGCGTTCGCAGGAGTACTCCTGCTGCGAGCTCTGGGGGACGGGCAGGACATCCAGGGGAGCATCAAGCTGATGCTCGGGATGACGCTGTGCGTAGCCGCCTCCGCCATGGTATTCAAGTCCTGGTTGCAGGGACGGCGAGCGGCAAGAGCCCGCACGTCGGGGAACGTGTCGGCTACGCCGGCGCCGAAGGTGAAGGCGCTGCCCACGATCCTGATCGGCGTGGTCGGTGGGCTGCTCGTGGGACTCACTTCGGTAGGGTCCGGATCGCTCATCATCGTGTGCCTGATGCTCCTCTATCCCTACCTGCGGGGAGCGGAACTGGTGGGAACGGATCTGGTCCAGGCGGTACCTCTGGTCGCCTCCGCAGCCATCGCCCACGTCCTCTTCGGCGACTTCGAGCCCGGGCTGACCGGTGCAGTGCTGCTCGGCTCGATACCCGGCGTGTACGTCGGGGCGCGCCTGTCGTCGAAGGCTCCGGATGGGTTGATCAGGCCGGCGCTGGTGCTCGTCCTGGTCGCCTCGGGGGTGAAGCTGATCGGAGCGTCAACGGAGGCGCTGGGGCTCGTGATCCTTGCTCTGGCGCTGATCGGCCTCCCGCTCTGGGGAGCCGTTGATGCCGCCGGGTTCCCCGAATCCCGGTGGGAGCAGGTGGGCAGGCCCCGCTCCTGGTGGATCCGCGTTCAGGCCGTCGGATCCATCTTCGTCGTGGGATTCGGGCTGGCCGTTGCTTACTTCTGGAAGGTCAGGCCGGCCCTGTCCACCGTCGAAGCCCACTAGCATCTCGGGCAGATGGCCGAAGCCGAGGATCGCACGCTGGCCAACCTGAACCTCTCCGAAGAGGAGCGCGCCGTTCTGGCCAAGGTGGCAGACATACTGCGCCGCATCGAATTCGGCACGGTGGTGCTGGTCGTGCAGGACGGCAAGGTCGTGCAGATCGAGATGGCCGAGAAGTTCCGGCTGCGGTGAGCATGGACGCGCCTGCACCGAAGCTGTCGGTCCGGGATCTCTCGGTAAGCAGGATCCAGGCCTCCGGCGAGGTCGTGGTGGCGGCGGAGCACGTGTCGTTCGACGTCGGGCGAGGCGAGTTCGTGTGCCTGATCGGCCCAAGCGGATGCGGCAAGACGTCGATCCTTCACGTTCTGGCAGGGTTGGAACGCCCGAGCGCCGGCCAGGCCCTGGTGGACGGCAGGCCCATCCCGGGGCCGGGGCCGGACAGAGCCGTCCTGTTCCAGGAGCCGGCGCTCTTCCCGTGGCTCTCGGTCGCAGGCAACGTGGATCTGGCCCTCAAGCTGATCGGGGTTCCGGCGCGACGGCGCTTGGAAAGGACCGCGCGATGGCTGGCGGCCGTGCACATGGAGCGCTTCGCGGACGCCCAACCCCACGAGCTCTCGGCGGGGATGAGGCAGCGAGCGGCCTTGGCAAGGGCGCTCGCTGCCGAACCTGAGGTGCTGCTGGGCGACGAACCATTCGGTCCGCTGGACGCACAGGCGCGGGAGCTGCTGCAGGACCAGGTCCAAGGGGTCTGGGCAACGACCGGCGCGACGTTCCTGTTCGTGACCCATAACGTCCGCGAAGCCGTGCTGCTGGCCGACAGGGTGTTGGTGATGTCGACGGCACCGGGGCGGATGCTGGAGGAGTTCCGCATACACGCGCCGCGACCGAGGAGCCTGGACGACGTGCTCGTGTCCAGAGTGGTCTCGGAGGTTCACGAGCTTCTGATGAAGGAGGTAGGGCGCGATGTCTCGCGTCAGATGGGCCCTTAGGGAGCTGGGCCCCCCCGTGGCCGGTGTGGTGGCGGGGGGGGGGCCCGGGGGGGCCCCCCCCCCCCCCACCGCGAACCACACCCAAACCCCCCCCCCCCCCGGGGGGGGG
>CAZHRY010000017.1:0-3034 GCA_964535065.1 uncultured Actinomycetes bacterium | reverse complement strand
CCGCGCTACTGTGGGCCCTTGGGGGTGCGGGCCCCCCCGGGGGGGGGGGGGTGGGGGGGGGCCCCCCGCGGGCCCCCCCCCGCCACCCTCACGGATACCGACGCGATCCCCTCTCCGGCCGCGGTCTGGGCTTCCTTCTGGGACGGGATCGGGGATGGCACCCTTCCGGAGGCCTCCCTGAAGACCCTCATCCGCCTCGCCTTCTCGTTCCTGGTGGCGGTTGCCCTCGGCGTCGCGACGGGCTTAGCCCTCGCGCTGAACGAGTTCCTCCGCCGGGCGCTCCGGCCTCTGGTCGTCGGACTCCAGATAACGCCGTTCGTGGCGTGGGTCCCCCTGGCGGTCGTTTGGTTCGGCGTAACCGAACGCGCCGTCGTGTTCGTCACGATCGTCGGAGCCTTTCCGGCCATGGCTCTCGCCACGCTGCAGGCGATAAGGCAGGTGCCACCGCTCCTGGAGAAGGCCGGCCGCACGCTGGGCGCCGACGGAGCCACGCTCTACCGTCAGGTCGTCCTGCCCGCTTCGATGCCGGGGATCATGGCCGGGCTCCAGCAAGCCTGGGGCTTCGCCTGGAAGGCGCTGATGGCCGGCGAGCTGATCGTCGTAGCGGCCGGCGCGGCCGGGTTGGGCCACCTGCTCGCCAGAGAGGGCGCGACCGTCGCCGAACTCCTGGCCGTGCTGGCCGTCATCTTGCTGGTAGGCGTGGCCGTCGAATACCTGGTCTTCGGTGTCTTGGACCGGCGGATACGCGCCAGGCGAGGCCTGATCGACGGCTAGGCCTGCTCGAACGGGTCCACGGGATCCAGCAGCTCCACCGGCACCGGCGCGGCTGCGTCCCTGAACCGCTCGCCCTCCGAAGGAGAGCCCACCACGAAACCGTAGTGGAAAGGCACGGCCACCTTCGGTTCGATGCTCTTGACGAGCCCCGCCGCCTGGGCGGCATCCATCGTGTAGTGACCGCCGATGGGAACGAAGGCGACGTCGGTCCTCACGGAGTCAAGCTCCGGTGCGTGGTCGGTGTCACCCGCGTGGTAGTAGGTGTGGCCACCCAGGTCCATCACGTAGCCCACCCAGCGGTTCGCCTTGGGGTGGAACTCCAGGGCCTCCTCGCGCGTGTTGTACGCGGGAACGGTCGTGAACCGGACACCTGCCACCTCGTGCGACTCTCCCGGCGCGACCGCAGTCACTTCGCCGGAGAGCTCGGCGGCCACGTCGTGAGGCGCGACGAGCTTGGTCGAAGCGGTGGACAACCTCGCGATCTCGCCCGGCTGGAAGTGGTCGAAGTGCGCGTGCGTGATCAGGATCAGATCTGCCGCGGGCGCATCCGCCGGCGTGCCCCAGGGATCGACGTAAACGGTCAGGCCCTCCAGGGTCCATCGAAGGGCGGACTGCCGGAACCAGGTGACGTGCTCGAGCATGGCGATGCCCTCCCTCCCTGCTCGGGCCGTAGTCTGTCAGACCAGCATGGGAGCGGTCGAACACGAACGGAAGGCGGGCCTGCGCTCCGCGTGGTCGCTCCTCGGCCGCAACCCCGACTTCCGACGGCTGTTCGTCGCCTCCGTGATCTCGCTCGGCGGCGACTGGTTCCTCTTCGTCGCCATCGGCGGTCTCGTGTTCGAAGCGACGGGCACGGCCCTAAGCATCGGGGTCCTGATCTTCGCGCAGGAGATCCCGGTATTCCTGGCCACCCCATTCGCCGGGTGGTTGGCGGACCACCTGGACAGACGCAAGCTCATGATCTCATGCGACCTGGCGCGGACAGCCCTGTGCCTGGGCTTCCTGCTCGTGGGTCCCGGCAACCTGTGGCTGGCCTACGTTCTGCTCGCTCTCCTCTCGACCTTCGCAGCGGTGTTCGACCCCGCGTCTTCCGCCGCGACCCCGAACGTGGTCGAACCCGAGGACCTGGCGACCGCGAACGCGATGGGCGGCTCCCTGTGGGGAACCATGCTGGCCGTGGGCGCCGCGCTCGGCGGCATCGTCTCGACCGTCCTCGGGAACGACACGGCCTTCGTCATCGACGCGGTGTCGTTCGCGGCCTCGGCCGTCCTCCTCGCTCGGGTCCGGCGCCCGTTCTCGGAAGAACGCGGAAGCGAGGACAGGGCCGGATTGATCGCGGCCACCCTGGAAACGGCCAGGTACGCCAGTCGCGACCATAAGGTGCTCGCCCTGATCACGGTGAAGTTCGGGTTCGGGCTCGCCGGCGGGGTGCTTTCCCTCATCGCCGTCTTCGGGATCGACGTCTTCGATGCGCGGAACGTGGGCTTCGGGCTCTTGATGGCGTCCCGCGGCGTCGGCGCGCTTCTCGGCCCCTTCCTGGGACACAGGATCAGCGGCCAGGACCACCGGCGGCTGATCCCCGCCATCGCGGCCGCTCTGGCGGTGTTCGGCGTCGGGTACCTGTTGCTAGGCGTGATGCCGTCGCTGTGGATGGCGATGCTCGCCGTGCTCGTGGCGCACCTGGGCGGAGGGGCGCAATGGGTGCTTTCCAGCTATGGCCTCCAACGCCTGGTGCCCGACCGGATCCGAGGCCGCATCTTCGCGTTCGACTTCGCGCTGATCACCCTGTCGTTCGGCGTTTCGAGCCTGGTGGCATCTTCGCTGGCCGACGCCATCGGGCCGCGGCCGGCGGTGATGATCGTGGGAGGGACGGCCTTCGCCTGGTCCGCGGCCTGGTGGATGCTGACGTCGAAGCTGCGCCGCCGCCCTCTCTTCGAGGGCGGCGGCGCAGACGTCGAGCCTGTGACTCCGGCGCTCGCGATCGAGTGAGCTACGAGCCGCCTGCCGGCGGTGCCGGCGGCGCCGGAGGCGACGGAGGTGCCTCGGACGACTGAGGAGCCGGCGGGGCGGCGGGCGGTGCCGACGCTGGAGCGGCTGGTGACGCCGAAACCGCCCCTGCCGCGCCGAACTCCACCCTCGGCACGCCTTCCTCTCCCCGCAGCGCCTCCTCGACCTCGAAGAACTGCTCCTCCTTGAAGCCGAACATCGAGGCGACGATCATCGACGGCGACTGCAAGGACGTTGACGGGCAGGGCGTCGC
>CAZHRY010000016.1:28036-36067 GCA_964535065.1 uncultured Actinomycetes bacterium | reverse complement strand
GACGGGAATCGAACCCGCACCACCAGCTTGGAAGGCTGGAGCTCTACCATTGAGCTACACCCGCGAGGACTCAAGCATAGCCGCCTCTAGACTGCGCTTCGATGCGCGTTCCCTTCAGGCTCCTGGATGTCTTCACCGAGGTTCCCTTCGCGGGGAATCAGCTGTGCGTCGTTCCCCAGACGCCGGCCGGCCTCGACACTGCGACCATGCAGATGCTGGCTCGCGAGATCGGGTTCTCCGAGACCACCTTCGTAACGGCGAGCAGGGAGAACGGGTACGACGTGCGCATCTTCACGCCCGTCGAGGAGGTGCCGTTCGCGGGGCATCCCACGCTCGGGACCGCCTTCGCTCTGGCATCGCTGGGGCTGACGGGGGTCACGCTCGTCCAGAGGAGCGCTGCAGGGGAAGTGCCGGTCGAGGTGGACCTGGAAGGACGCCGAGCTTCGATGGTGCAGCTCCCTCCGGTGTTCGCCGAGCCATTCGAAGACAGGGAGAGGGTGGCTCGCGCGTGTGGGGTCGCGGTGAGCGACCTTCGAGTCGATCTGCCCGTTCGGGTCGTCACGACCGGACTCGGCCCGCTGATCGTCCCCCTGCGCGACGAAGCCGCACTGCGGAAGGCTCGACGAGCCGACTCGGGCCTGATCAAGGACCTGTGCGATGCGAGCGGGGCGTTCGACCTATATCCGTTCGCGGTGCGGGGGCCGGGACACGTCGTCGCTCGCATGTTCGACTGGAGCGACGAGATCGGGGAAGACCCGGCGACGGGCTCGGCGGCCGGTCCCCTCGGGGCCTACATGGCCGAGCACGGGCTGGCCGGGATGCCCGGTCGGTGCGTCGTGGCTCAGGGCGAGCAGACCGGAAGGCCCTCGTTCCTTCACGTGGACGTGGCGCGATCAGGCGAAGGTTGGAGCGTGCGGGTCGGCGGCGGAGTCCAGGCGATCGGCTCCGGCACGTTCGAGTTCTGATGGCGGCTGCTAGCCGCATCCGGGACCGTTCTGCATCCAGTGCTCGGCGCCGTCGAATCCGAACTTCGCCCTGTAGCCGTTCGATGACAGCGGGGGCGCGTAGATGGTCTCGTCCTGGAGGGACTCACAGTAGGCGGCCTGCGCTTCTTCGAAGGTGTCGAACGGCCCGATGACCATGCCGATCGAAGCCCCGCCGGGTCCGATCGGCGCGCACTCGAGTCCCCAGCCGAGCAGGTCGCACGCGTTCGTTGCGGCGATCTTCGACTGCTGGCCCACCATGACGTCATCCTCGACGAGGAAGACCCCGTAGGGCTCGCCGGCCGGCGACGCGCCGGACGAAGCTGTTCCCGAGTCGCGGGTGGCCCAGTAGATGCCTCCTGCGATGAGGATGGTGCCCACGACGGCCGTGCCCAGGACGAGGGTTCCCACGCTTACGCCGATGCGAGCTGCGATCTGAGTCAAGATCACGCGAGCGCCTATGCCACCTGCCGCGCCCGCTGCGCCCGCCGCCTGGATGTTGCGGAGGGCTGTCCTTGCGTACTCGGCCAGAGGACCGCCCATCCGGGCCTGGACCTGCAGCTGGGCCAAGATCCCTCTGGTGGACATGGCCATCTAGCGGGCGGCCTCCTGGAGGGACCAGGTTCCGTCGGCCAGGTTCTTGATCGTCGTGGACCACTCCGGCCGCATGAGGCCTCCTTCGGGTGTGTTGCAGGGATCCTAGGCCGATCGAGCGGCTATCCGGGGGAGGGCTGGCCTATGCTTTGCGGCACGGGGCGTAGCGCAGCCTGGTTAGCGCGCGTGCTTTGGGAGCACGAGGTCGCGGGTTCGAATCCCGCCGCCCCGACATAGCGGTTCCGCTTGCTTTCGATATGAGAGGCGGCGGCATGGCACATCGGGGTACCAGGACGTCGCGCGGGATGCGGTGCATCTGAAGATCCTGGGGGCGGAGGTCGACGTCGCGTCGCTCGCGGACGTGATCCGTTCGAAGGATGCGGCCGGGCGAGGCAAGGATCGCCTCGTGCTGCCGGTGCTGCGCCGTCTCCTCGAAGAGACGGACGGGTGAGTCAGGCAAGGCGCGCGACAACGATCACGTTTCCGTCCGGGTCGGCGTAGTACGCGGCCTCGTCACCCCAATCGCGGAGCGAGTAGGGCGAAAGGAATTCTGCTCCTGCGGCTTGGAGCCGCCTGATCGCGTCCTCGGGATCGCCGGTCGAAAGGTAAAGCTCGGTGGGTGCCAGGTCGCCAGGAGGGGCGGCGAACGGCGGCCGGCCGGTGTTCCGGCCGAACGCCGTTCGTTCGTAGAGTCCCACGCGCATCCCGGAGGGAAGCCGGTACTCGACGTAGACGGGTACATCGACAGCCACTTCCCAACCGAAGGCCTCGTCGTAGAAGCGGCGTGATCTGCCCAGGTCGCGGACGGCCAGGATGACGAGGCTGAGGTCTTCGCTCAAGCGGGTCCCCGGCCGTACTTCGCCATCACCTGGACGAGCTGGTCGTGCGGCAAGGCGTACGCCGTGATGCCGTCGCGGCCGGTCATGGTCTCGGCGGCGACGAGCGCGTTGAGGATGGCCTCCTCGGTGGACTCGACGGCCGCCCAGAACAGGTCGGTTATGGCGCCGTCGGGCAGCATCGTGACGTCCACGGCGTCGGGCGGTGTCTCCATCTTGTAGCTGTCGATCTTGCCCTCGTTCGCGGTTGAGAAGGCGAGCATGAAGTCGCCGCTGGAGTGCTCGCCGGCGCCGCCGGCGCGGGCCACGCCCAGGGCGGCTCGTTTGGCCAGCCGGTCCAGCTGGTGGGGGAGCAGGGGGGCGTCGGTGGCAAGCACGCAGATGATCGAGCCCGCGCCGGCGGCGCCGGCCATCGCATCCTCCTGGTCCCAGGCCGAGGGGATGAGGTCTCGCCCCAGTTCCCGTCCCACGGGGACGCCGTCGACGGTCAGCCGCTCCCGGATGCCGTGGTTCGCCTGGACGAGGGCTCCGACACGCCATCCGCCGGCGATCCGTGACGCGGTGCCGGTTCCTCCTTTGAACTCGTGGCAGATCATGCCGGTCCCGCCGCCTACGTTGCCCTCGGGCACCGGGCCCTCGGCGGCTGCGGTGAGCGCCTGATGGACGTGCTCGGCGCGGACGTGGAACCCGTTGATGTCGTTCAGCGCGCCGTCGTACGTCTCTGTTGCCACGGGAAGGGACCAGTACGAGGAGCGGGAGTCGCGCCGGCCCAGCTCGTGAGCAACGAGCGCGTCTCGCGCCACGCCCACGCTGTGCGTGTTCGTCAGCGCGATCGGGGTCGTGACCTGGCCGGATTCGCGCAGCCACTCGAGGCCGGTCATCTCGCCGTTGCCGTTGAGGGTGAAGCACCCGGCGAACACCGGATGGCGGCCGATCCGGTCGTGCGGAACGATCACGGTGACTCCGGTGCGGACCGGGCCCCGGCCGACGACGAGCGGGCCTTCGCCTTCGATCAGAGTGGTCAAGCCGACCTTCACGCCCGCGACGTCGGTGATGGAGTTGAGTGGCCCCGGCTTCATCATCCCGACCGTGAGGCCCAGGTCGCGGTACCGCGTCACAGGTGCTCCTTGAACCAGGCGAGGATCCGCTCGAGCCTGTCGATGCGGCGGTCCGGGCGGGCGTTCGTGTACATCACGTGGAACTCGCCCGGGTAGCGGACCATCTCGGCCTTCTTGCCGGCCATCCTGAGAGCCGTGAAGGCGATCTCGGAATGGATGGGGGGACAGCGAAGGTCGCCTTCGGCGACCAGCAGGAGCAGGGGAGCGTCGTTGCGCGCGATCTTGTAGATGGGCGAACGGGCGTGCCAGCCGGCGGCGCCTTCGGGCCACGGCCCGAGCCCCATCCCCAGCTCGATGTCGTACGCGGAGTCGCCCGCGCCGTAGTCGGCCACGACGTCCGTGAACGGATTCTCGCTCACCGCCGCCTTGAAACGGCCGGGGAAATTGGCGAGCAGCCAGTGCGTCATGAACCCGCCGTAGGAAAGGCCCATCACGCCGAGGCGTTCCGGGTCAGCCACGCCGTCGCGCACGAGCTTGTCGATCAAGGCGAGGATGTCCTCGGAGTCGGGGTCGCCCCAGACGCCATGCAGCGCCTTCGCGAACCCCTCCCCGTAGCTCACGGAGCCGCGGGGGTTCGGGCGAAGGACGTGGTAGCCGGCGTCCGCGAGCATGAGGTCCTCGAAACGGGAGACAGGACCGAAGGCGTCGTATGGGCCTCCGTGGATCCGAACGATGAGCGGACGCCGGCGGGCGGCGCCGCGCGCCCTGACCAGGAACCCATCGACATCCGGCAGGGGCGCGCGGCGCCTCACCGTCACTCGCTCCGGAACCCGCGCGTGCGGAGCGAACCACGCGCCGGTTCCCTTGCAGACCGGCCGCAGCTCGCCGTCTTCGACCTCGTAGATGTCCAGCGCCTGCGCGTCCACCGAAGCACCGACGAACACGCGACCGGCCGCACTGGCCAGGAGCACCGCTCCCGCCTGCACGTCGGGGGCCAGGCACTCGGCCTTGCCGTCGAGGCCCAGCTTCCAAGGGAGGGCGAGCCCCTCTTCGCTCGCTATCGCGACCAGGTTCTCGCGGTCGAGCCACGCGATCGAGGGCCCATCGGCGCCGTTCACCTCGGCGTATCCGACCGGGCCCATGAACAGGTCGCGGTCCGGAGCCAGCTGGATCACGTCGCGGCCGACGCGCGCCCATGCGCCGACCGTCTGCCACACGGTCGTCAACCCCTCCCAGCCGGTCCACGCGATGCCCGCATCCGACCACGCCGCCTGGATGACGATGTGGTTCTCGGGGCTCACTCGCGTGGGCGTGCCGCCGCTCGCCGGAACCGTCCAGACCTGAGGGTTGATCCTGACGGCCGCCATCGGAGTCCGGTCGCTGACGAACGCTATGCGCTTCGAGCCCGGCGCCCAGGCAGCGCCGTGCACCCCGTGCTCCGCCCCGGTGAGGCGCTTGGGCTTGCCGCCGCGGGCGCTCACGGTCCACAGAGCGTCGGCCTGATCCATCACCCCGACGCCGTCGTAGCGCCACAGCACGTCGGAGATCACCCTTCCGAGGGGCTCTTTGCCTTCCTCGCGCTTGCCGATCAGGTAGCGCTCCTCACCCGAGGCCGCCACGAGCAGCACCTGCTTCCCGTCGGGGGACCAAGCCGCCGCCGACGTCCCGTTCGGGGTCTCGGCGAGCATCGACGGCTCGCCCCCCGAGAGCGACAGCGTCCACGGCTGCGGCTTGCCGCTGCGGTCCGAGACGAACAGCACCGCCCCGCCGTCGGGGGAGAACGAAGGCGAACCGTCCAGCGCCTCCGCAGAGGTGAGCCGGTGAGGCCGTCCCCCCGAAGACGGCACCAGCCAAAGATGCGAGACGTACTTGCCCTTGCGCACCTCCTTCCTGGCGAACACGATCCGCTCGCCGTCGGGAGACACGGCGAAGCCGGTGATGCGCTGTTCCTTGAGCACGATCGAGGGCAGGACCTTCGTCTTGATAGCCATGGCGCTATCCAATCAGAGAGCGAGCCACCCCGGTGACCGCCGCGGCCACCACGACCACGACCAGGACGGGCGCCTTGAGCTTGATGGCGAGGGCCGCCGCCCCAACGCCCAGCAGTCGCTCGTCCACCACGAGGCGGCGGCCCTCGCCGAGGGTCCCTATCGCAACGAGCGCGGCCAGGAGCGCGGGCCCGAGCAGCCCAACCACCGCGTTGAGCCTCTGGGGAAGAGGCTTGCCTCCCAGCAGGATCGGCCCAACCGCCTTGAGGGCAAGGGTGGCCACCCCGCTGACCCCGACGATGACCCAGGTCGTCACTTCTTCGCCTTCTTCAGGCCGATGAGACACGCCAGGCTCGCCGCCACGATCGGCACGCCCGCCGGCGTGAACGGCGTCAGCGCGAGCCCGATCCCGGCGCCCGTGAGCGCCGCCGCCTGCGGCACTCGGTGCCGGACCTGTGGAGCCAGCAGCGCCATGAAGAGCGCCGGGAAGGCCGCGTCCAGCCCCAACCTGGCCGGGTCGCCGACGACGTCGCCGAACAACACCCCCGCCGTCGTTCCCGCGACCCAGGCGACCCAGATTCCGAGACCCGCCGCCACGAGCACACGAGGGTTCCAGCGCCCGCCGCCCTCGGCCGCTATCGCCCAGGATTCGTCCACGATCAGGTGGGCGTGGAACAGCCGCGACCAGAATCCGCCCTCGAGCCACGGGGCCACCGTGACTCCGATCGGCGCGTACCGGGCGTTCAGCAGCACAGCAGCCAGCACGGCTGTGGCCGCCGACCCGCCGGCGCCCAGCACCGAGGCGGCCGCGAACTGGGCCGATCCGGCGAAGGTCGTCAGCGACATCACGATCGGGGCCACGCGACCCATGCCTGCCGAAGGAGCCAGCACCCCGAAGGAGATCCCGAACCCGAACACGGCCACCGACAGAGGCAGGACGGCCCTCACGCCGTGCCGGTAGGTCCTCTCGCCCCCTGCGTCCGAGGCCATAGGGAAGCGATGCTATCCGGCCGCGGCTCGTAGGCTTTCGCCTGCCATGAGGATCAGGTCCGACCTGCCAGATGTGCCGGCCGCGGAAGCGAAGCGCCTCCTCGGCGGGCTGCCCGACGCCCGGGGTTACACGGTCTGGGTCAAGCCTCTCCGCTACCGCGAGCGGCCCCACCTGTCGGCTTGGACCGACTTCGACGAACGCAGCATCACCCTGCAGGTCCCGCAGCCCTTCTTCGCATTCGGAGAGATCGTCCCCTACGCGGCGAAGCGCAGGCCCGGCAAAGGGATGCGGTTCATCTGGCTGACCGAAGGCGTCACGTTCCGCACGCCCCGCGAGGTCCTGAGGTTCCTCTATCTGCATGAGTGGATGCACTGGTACCTCAAGGAGCGGCTGGGAACGAAGTCCCGAGCGGAGACGGCGTGCGACCGGTTCGCCCTTCGCAACTACAGGCGAAGGACGGTCACCGAAGCAGACGCCGAAGCCGCGCTCCAGCGTCAGCCGGACTGAGTCGCGACCGGCTGGGCGACCTTGCGGATCGCGCTCTCCAGCAGGATGGCGAAGTGCTCGGTCCTCATCCGCAGCCTTTCGGGCTGGTGGCGCCACCTGTGGAACAGCCCGGGGTCAAGCTCCTCGGTCACCAGCGCGTCCTGCATCGAGCCGGACAACCAGTCGACGATCGACACGACCATCTCGAGATCCAGGTCGCTCCGCACCTCGCCCCTGGCCTGGCCCCACTCGACGAACTCGAGCGTGCCGTAGGGGTCCTCGCTCACCATGAAGCGGTTGATCTCTCGCTTCAGCTCGAGGTCGGTCCCGTAGTTCCCGATCAGCGCCACGCGATAGGGGACCCAATCCTCTTTCACGAGGTGCTCGGTCCGGTCGAGCCAGAATCGAACGACGGCGAAGAACCCCTCTGACTTGACCTCGTCGGGGGCGTCGAGCCAACCGGGGAGCGACGTGACCGCTCGCTTGTAGGCCTCGAGGAACAGGCCTGCCTTGGAGCCGTAGTGCTGGAAGATCGAGCCCTTCGCGATGCCGAGTTCGATGGCCATGTCCTCGATCCGCGCGCCCTGGTACCCGTTCTCGGCGAAGTGGCGCATCGCGCACTCGACGATCAGCTCTCGCTTGGCTTCGGTCTTGGCGCTGCGCCTGCGTGACCTCTGGTCAACCGGCATCCATACCCCCATCTCTGCAGGACAGGGCGAAGAGTAGGCGCACGTCGAGGGCCTTGCATGACCTCCGGTCAAGTAGTTGGGGAGGCTCGCTCGGTCACTTCCCGAGGAGTTCCGCGAACCGGAAGCACCTGACCTCGTGATCGTTGACGAGGCCGCAGGCCTGCATGAAGGCGTAGCAGACCGTCGGGCCGACGAACCTGAAACCGAGCCGCTTCAGCTCCCTCGACATGGCCCTGGACTCATCCGTTTCCGCCGGGATGTCGGTGATGCGCTTGCGCCTCTCGACGCGGGGCGAACCACCGACGAACGACCATAGTAGCTCGTCGAGCGAGCCCACTTCCTGCTGAACGTGGAGCACCGCCTTCGCACTGTCTATCGCCGACTCGACCTTGAGCCGGTTGCGGAC
>CAZHRY010000016.1:7770-28026 GCA_964535065.1 uncultured Actinomycetes bacterium | reverse complement strand
TCAGCAGCCTTTCGACGTCTCGCTTGCCGAACCTCGCGACCTTGGCAGGATCGAACCCGGCGAAGGCCCGGCGATACCCCTCTCGTTTCCTGAGGATCGTGGACCAAGAAAGGCCCGCCTGGGCGCCTTCGAGCACCAGCATCTCGAAGAGCCTGCGGTCGTCGTGCACCGGCACACCCCATTCCTCGTCGTGATATGCGAGGTAGTCGGGTTGTTCCAGCGGCACCCACTCGCATCTCACGATCCCCACGGCGATCATCATGCCACCCGCCAGTCACGAGAGCGGGAGGACTCAGGGCCCTGGCGCCCGGGCGGGGCCGTGGGGCAACCTGCCGTCGTGGGTAGAGGAAACGCGCTCGTAGGAGCGCTCCTTCGCTCGCCGCTTCACGGCATGGTGGACCGTTCGGTCCTGCTGTTGACCTACACGGGACGCCGGTCAGGGAGGGTCTTCACGCTTCCCGTGCAGTACGCGCGGGAAGGGGCCACGATCACGGTGGTTCCGGGCCGACCTGGCGAGAAGACCTGGTGGCGCAACTTCCTCGACGTTCCGAGGCCCGTGGAGGTGCAGATAGGTCGCCGAACGATCTACGGCAAGGCTCAGGTCTACCGGGAAGGTCTGGAGTTCAGCCACGGGATCGAGGCTTACATGCGTCGGTTCCCCAGGGCGGCTGCGAAGGGGCCGATCTCCCTGCTGCTACGGATAGAGCTGGAGGCCTGAGCCTCCTATCCCGATGCGACGGCGGCGAGGGTCTGGTCCACCCTGGCCAGGCCCTTCATCGTGTGTTCGATGTCGTAGCCGAACCCGAACCTGATGCCTTTGCCGAGCCCGAACATCTCACCCGAAACGAGGAGCACGCTCTGTTCTTTGCGGATCTGCTCGACCAGCTCGGTCGAGCTCACAGGGAGGTCGTACTCGACGTAGGCGATCGCTCCGGCCACCGGTCTCACATACGAGAAGAACGGGTGTTCGGCGATCCACTCCTCAAGCCGGGGGAGGTTCGCGCGAACGATCGCACGAGTGCGACCAAGGATGTTCTCGCGAACGTCGGGCTGCATGGCGAAAGCGGTGAGCTTGTCGCTGATCATGCCTGGCGTCAGCGTGGTGTAGTCGTGCCGCTCCCATATGCGCTGGATGACCTGCTGCGGTCCGACCGCCCAGCCAACTCGAAGGCCCGGCATCGCGAACGCCTTCGAGAGGCCGCTCGTGACGATGACCTTCTCGTAGCGGCCCCAGAAGGTGGGCGACGCGGCGTCCGTGTCGATCTCGGCGCCCCGGTAGATCTCGTCGGCCACGACCCAGGCGCCGGAGCGGGCCGCGACCTCGATCACGGCCTCCATCTCCGCTTCGGTCAGGACCGCGCCGGTCGGGTTGTTCGGGTTGCAGACCATGACGACCTTCGTGTTGGGCTTCACGGCCCTCTCGAGAGCCTCGAGGTCAAGGCGCCACTCGCCGTCCTGGCGCCTGAGCTGGAACGTGTCCACGCTCTCGCCGAAGAAGGGTCCCAGCCCGAGGCCCTGTACGTAGTTGGGGACCATGAAGGCGAGCCGGTCTCCGGGCTCGAGCAGTGACCAGAGCGTCAGGAAGTTGGCTTCAGACCCGCCGTTTACCATCGTGACGTTCTCGACGTCGCACTCCGGATACCACCCGGCGATGGCCGCTCGGGACTCGTAGGAGCCCTCGGAGAGCGGATAGCCGAGCTTGGTCTGTAGGAAGGTCTCGGCGTCGGCGTACGGGCCGAGCAGCTCGCGGATCGTCATCGGGAGGACCCCCGACTCGGACAGGTCGAACTCCACCTGGTGCCAGTACAGCGACTGGTACCGCTCCATCTCGAACAGGTCTATGTGCGCCATGGCATCCTCCTCGCGGGTCGGCTCGACCGTATATCCAGGACCCGGCGGCGCTCAACTTCCTGCCCTGACCGGGGGACGCAGCGGATGGTCTCAAGGACGTTCGCTGGAAGGAGAGGGCCTGGATGCGCCTCGCCACGATCGCCGGCGTCGTCGACGCTTGCCTTCGTGGTCCGGCTCGGCCGGCCGGCGGTCCTGAGCCGGTCGCCCAGGAACCAAGCTGCCATGCGCACCCTATCCGGTGCCTCTGGCCCTAGCGATACACGTCCGCGCGGTGGTCTATCCGGAGGACCTGGACGGTGCGCTTGGGATCGTCAAGCTCGAACACGATCCGGTAGGCACCCCTCCGTGCGACCCACAGGCCGTCGAGCTCGCCGCGGAGCGGCCGTCCGATCTTCTGCGGTTCATCCAGCAGCGGGCCCACCAGGAACTCCACGATCGCCGTCGCCACCTTCTCTGGTAGCCGGGCAAGGGCCCGTTCCGCGGACGGGGCCACGGCCAACTCCCAGCGCCGGCGCCTCACGGCCGGTTGAGGTATCGGGCCTTGAGCTCGTCGACGCCGATGCCTTTCCCGGCCGTGATCTCCCTGCGAGCCTTCTCGATCTCACGCCTGGCTCGGGGATCGGCCAGCAGATCGACGGTGTCTTCCAGCGCCTCCAGGTCTTCGGGGCTGATCAGGACCGCGGCCGGGCGCCCGTTACGCGTGAGGGTGATGCGCTCGTGCTGCGACTCGATCCGATCCACGATCTCGGACAGCCGTGCTTTGATCTCCGCGAGGGGGAGGGTCTCAGGCATGACCAGGATTCTAGTCATCATGACTCCTCACGTCCAGTAGATCCTCCCAAGTCTGACGGCACCCACCGACACGCCGAGGCGGATTGACCTGAGATCTCGATCTGCGAGAGGCTCCACGCCGATGGCCACCGTCCGCGTCCTTCGCCGTGATGACGTCGTGTCGGCGCTGGACATGGCCGCCTGCATCGACGCCGTCGAGGCTGCTTTCGTCGCCTACTCGAGCGGCCGGGCAGAGCTGCCCGGCGTGATCCACCTCGACGTGCCCGAGGCGAGGGGAGAGATACACGTGAAGGCGGGCCACATCCACGGTGCGCCGGCCTACGCGGTCAAGGTGGCGTCCGGCTTCTACGGCACCGAGCCCGCGGCGATCGATGGTCTCGTCATGGTCTTCGACGCGGCGAACGGCGCTCCACTCGCCTTCCTCCTCGACGGTGGATACCTGACCGATCTGAGGACGGGCGCGGCCGGGGGAGTCGCCGCCAGGCATCTCGCTCCGGAGAAGGTTGCCTCGGTGGCGGTCATCGGAACCGGGATCCAGGCGCGCAAGCAGACCGAGGCCCTGAGGGTGGTCAGGCCCGGCAGGTCCGAGATCAGGGTTTGGGGCAGGAACGAAGAGCACGCGAAAGCCGCGGCCGCGGACCTGGGCGGCGAGGCCGTCGCAACAGCCGAGCTGGCGGTTCGAGACGCCGACGTGATCATCACGTGTACGGCCTCCCGCGAGCCGCTCGTGATGGCCGGCTGGGTCAAGCCCGGAGCCCTGATAGTCGCGGTCGGATCCGACGGCGAAGGCAAACAGGAGCTGGACCCCGAGATCATGAAGCGAGCCGACCTGGTCGTCGTGGATTCGCTCGATCAGTGTTCGAGGCTCGGCGAGCTCCAGCACGCACTCGACCAGAGGGACAGGGCCGTGGAGCTAGGCAAGGTCTGTTCCGGGGAGATGCCCGGCCGCACGTCGGAAGGGCAGACGATCGTCTGTGACCTCACAGGTGTCGGCGTTCAGGATGTGGCCGCCGCCAACGCCGTGCTCGCGAACGCAGGCGACGCCGGCTTCTCGATCGAGCTCTAGCCCGCCCTGGCCAGACGCCGTAGCACCTCGTCGTGGAGCAGGCCGTTGGTGGTCAGCATGCTGCCACCGTGCTCAAGTGGCCCACCGTCGAACGTGCTGACCCTGCCCCCCGCTTCCTCCACGATCACCTGCAGGGCCGCGTAGTCCCACACCTTCAGCTCCGGTTCCAGCACGACCTCGGCGGCTCCGCGCGCCACGAGCATGTGAGACCAGAAGTCCCCGAAGCCTCTGTCTCGCCAGGAATCTCGAGCCAGACCGAGCACGGCGTCCCGGTATCGGCCTGCCGTGAGGTCCTGCAACTCCTGATAGATGAACTGCGCTTCGGAAACGGCGGTGATCTCGCTGACCCGGCAAGGCCGCCCGTTGAAGGAAGCCCCTTGGTCTCGCACCGCGTCGTACCTCTCGCCAAGCGCCGGAGCGTTCGCAAGGCCCAGGACACCGACGCCGTCCACCTGCAGGGCGATCAGCGTCGCCCACACGGGTATGCCGCGAGCGAAGTTGGCCGTTCCGTCTATCGGATCCAGGATCCACACGCGGCCGGACGGATCGTGCGAGCCGCCCTCCTCTTCGCCCAGGATCCTGTCGCCCGGGAACGCCGCCTCGATCTGCTCGCGGAGCGCCCTCTCGACGCTCATGTCTGCGTGCGTCACGAGGGTCATGTCAGCCTTGCGCCGGATCTCGAGCCCCTCGCCTAGGAACAACCCCATCGCGATCTCGGCGGCTCGATCGGCCAGCCCCCGCGCGAACGCCATCTCGTGTTCGTACATCGCCGCGAAGACTACCCGCCCGGTCGCACCCGGGGATCTCGGGTAGCCTTGACGAACGCCCATGCGAACGACCGTCGAGAACACCGCCAAGCACACCGTCAAGCTCAAGATCGAGGTACCGGCTGAGGACTTCGAGAAGGACCTCGACCGTACCTACAGAGCCATAGCGAGTGAGGTCAAGATCCCGGGCTTCCGCCAGGGGAAGGCTCCCAAGCCGATCATCGATGCCCAGATAGGGCGCGACGCCGTCCTGGAGGAGTTCGTCAATTCCACGGTCCCCCAGTACTTCCGGACGGCGGTCTCCGACGAGGACCTCGCGCCGATCGGAGATCCCGAGGTGGACGTCGAGCAGATCGAGCCCGGCAAGCCCTTCATCTTCACGGCGACCGTCGAGGTCAGGCCCCGCCTGGACCTGAAGGAGTCCGAGTACAAGGGCCTGAAGGTCCGCAAGCCGCCGACCGACGTGACCGAGGAAGAGGTGGACCTGTACGTCGAGCGCCTGCGCCGCCAGTTCGCGGAGCTGGAGCCGGCCGACCGCCCGTCGATCGAGGGCGATTTCGTCACCGTGAACCTCACCGTGGAACGCGGTGGAGAGCAGGTCGATCAGCTCACGCGCGAGGAGTACATGTACTCGATCGGCTCTCAGGAGCTGGGCGAGCGGCTCGACCAGGAACTGACCGGCAAGAAGCCCGGCGACATAGTGTCGTTCGATGACACGCTACCCGAGCGATTGGGTGAGGACCTGGGCGGGGCTCAGGTGTCCTTCCGGGTGATGGTGAAGGACGTCAAGTCGCTGCTGCTGCCTGAGGCCGACGACGCTTTCGCCAAGACGGCATCGGAGTTCGACACGATGGACGAGCTGCGTGCCGATCTTAAGGAGAAGATCCACGAGGCCAAGGAACGGGAGTCCCAAGGCGTCATCAGGGACGGGGCCCTCCAGGCCCTGGTTGATTCCATCGAGATCGACCTGCCCGATTCGCTCGTCGAGGATGAGACGAAGCACCGGGTGCTGCATGCCGAGGAGCGCGCGGAGCACTACGGGATCACGCTCGACCAGATGCTCGAGGTGCAGGGATGGGACCGGGACAGGCTCGACGAGGACTCGCGCGCCCACGCCGTCCGGGCGATCAAGGCCGACATCGCGCTGGAGGGCGTGGCACGGGCCGAGAAGCTCGAAGTTACAGCCGAGGAGATCGGCGCCGAGATATCCGCTATGGCGCAGGTATATCAGCGCGACGCCAAGGAGCTCGCCAAACAACTCAACCGCTCCGGACAGATCGTGTCACTGGCCGGGGATATCATCCGTAGTAAGGCGCTCGACATACTGGTCGAGCACGCCGATATCCAAGATGGAACAGAGGGAGAGGCCCCCGAATGATCGAGCCCGTGAAGAACTACCTGGTGCCCGTCGTCATCGAGCAGACCAGCCGCGGTGAGAGGTCGTTCGACATCTACTCGCGGCTGCTGAAGGATCGCATCGTCTTCCTGGGGACGCCCATCGACGACGCGGTCGGCAACCTGATCATGGCCCAGCTCCTGCACCTGGAGTCCGAAGACCCCGACAAGGACATCAACCTGTACATCAACTCTCCGGGCGGCGACGTGTCCACGCTGCTCGCGATCTACGACACCATGCAGTACATCAAGCCCGACGTGTCCACCCTGGTCATGGGGATGGCGGCGTCGGCCGCCGCGGTGCTGCTGCTGGCGGGAGCGACCGGCAAGCGCTATGCGCTGCCCAACTCCCGCGTCCTGCTCCACCAACCGCACGGCGGCGCACAGGGCCAGGCGGTGGACATCGAGATCCAGGCCCGCGAGATCGTCCGCCTGCGCGAGCTGCTGGACAGGATCATCGCCAGGCACACCGGCCAGGACCTCGAGAAGGTCAGCAAGGACACGGACCGCGACTACATCCTCACGGCCGATGAGGCCAAGGAGTACGGGATCGTCGACGAGATCATCAGCGCCAGAGGAATCACGCCGGAGTTGGCAGCAACCAGCCCCGATGGGGCGTAATATCCGCGACACGACCGGGCTACAGGCCCGGTCGTCCCTCTCGGAGGAAGGAAGCAGATGGCGAAGTTCGGGGACTCCGACCTTCTGAAGTGCTCTTTCTGCGGCAAGAGCCAGAAGCAGGTGAAGAAGCTCATAGCCGGCCCCGGCGTGTACATCTGCGACGAGTGCATCGACCTCTGCAACGAGATCATCGAGGAGGAGCTCTCCGACACGGCGGAACTCAAGCTCGATGAGCTCCCCAAGCCCTCCGAGATCTTCAAGTTCCTGGACGAGTACGTGGTCGGACAGGACCTCGCCAAGAAGGTCCTTTCGGTCGCCGTTTACAACCACTACAAGCGCATCCAAGTCGGCCAGAAGGACTCCGACGTCGAACTCCAGAAGTCCAACATCCTGATCCTCGGGCCTACCGGCTGTGGCAAGACCTACATGGCGCAGACGCTCGCGCGCATGCTGAACGTGCCGTTCGCGATCGCAGACGCCACTGCACTCACCGAGGCTGGCTACGTCGGTGAGGACGTCGAGAACATCCTGCTCAAGCTGATCCAGGCTGCGGACTACGACGTCAAGAAGGCCGAGACCGGGATCATCTACATCGACGAGATCGACAAGATCGCCCGCAAGTCCGAGAACCCCTCGATCACTCGTGACGTCAGCGGCGAGGGTGTGCAACAGGCGCTGCTCAAGATCCTGGAAGGGACGACGGCGAGCGTGCCTCCGCAGGGTGGCCGCAAGCACCCGCACCAGGAGTTCATCCAGATCGACACCACCAATATCCTGTTCATCTGCGGCGGGGCGTTCGCGGGCCTGGACAAGATCATCGAAAGCCGGATCGGGCGCAAGGGCGTCGGTTTCGGCGCCCAGATCGTCAGTCGCGAGGAGAAGGATCTAGGGGAGCTGTTCGGCCAGGTCCTCCCGGAAGACCTGCTCAAGTTCGGGCTCATCCCCGAGTTCGTGGGGCGTCTGCCGGTCATGACCCACGTCAACAGCCTCGACGAAGACGCGCTCGTGGACATCCTCACGCAGCCCAAGAACGCCTACGTGAAGCAGTACAAGAAGTTCTTCGAGTTCGACGGTGTCGAGCTGGAGTTCACGGACGAGGCGCTGCGCGCCGTGGCCGAGCAGGCCATCCAACGGGGGACCGGCGCCAGGGGCCTGCGGGCCATCATGGAAGAGGTTCTGCTCAACGTCATGTACGAGCTTCCATCTCGTCAGGACGTGACCAAGTGTCTCGTGGATCGCGACGTCGTGCTCACCGGCGTCAACCCGACGCTCGTTCCCCGCGAGCAGGCCGCCAAGAAGGCGCGCGGCGAGCGGCAAGAGCGCACCGCCTAGCCGGTTCCTGGGAACCGACGGCGCCGGCCAGGGCGTCCCAAGCCCGGCATACGAGCGGAAAGGATCTCCCCATGGCTCTCAGCAGAACGGTTGCGGCGGTGCTGGTGTTCGCCCTTGTGGGCTGTGCCAAGGCTTCGACGCCGGGCGGCGGTGGAACCGGAACCCAGCCGACGATCAAGGGAGTCACGTGGATCTTGGATGACGCTTCCGTCCGGCTCCTGGGCAACGGGAGTCCGGGCCAGGCCCGCGGCACGATCTTGTTCAGCGACGATGGAGCGGGCGGGACCTCCTTCTGCAACCACTACGGGGGCACCTACACGATCGGCGACGGCGGCGCCCTGACGATCGTTCCGGGAGCCATGACCGAGATGGCCTGCGAGGAGCCCCTGATGTCCCTCGAGAGCGCGTTCATCGCCGCGCTTGCCAAGGTGAGCGGCTATCGCTTCGACGGGGACGCGCTGGTGCTCGTCGGAGACGTCGAGCTGAAGTTCGAGGCCGAGCAGCCTGTGCCGCTCGTCGGGACGACCTGGCAGATCGACGGACTGGTCGATGGCGACATCGCCTCGTCCCTGATCGCCGGAACCGATGCGTACATCACGCTCGATGCCGACGGCATGGAGGGGAACGGCGGCTGCAACGGGTTCATCTCCGTCTACACGCTGGAAGGAGAAGAGCTCTCCTTCGGTCCGATCGAAACGACCGAGATGGCCTGCGCGGAGCCGGGGATGACCGACCAGGAAGCGGCCATCCTGCGTGCACTGACCTCGACCGCCGGGTTCGAGATCCAGGGAACGTCGATGACGCTGAAGGACGCGTCCGGCGCCCCGGTGATGACGCTGGTGGCTCTCAGCGACTGAGTATCACGGGAGGCTGGAGAGCCTCTGCTTGGCGGCGTCGATCTCAGAGAGGGAACCGAGTCTCGCGAAGACGGCCGCGGCGGCAGCCGCGGCCGTCTTCGCATCGTCGGCGCGGCCGGCAGCCTCGAGCGCATCTGCCAGGTCGAGATCTGTGCACGCCTTGTCCCAGACGGCGGAGAGCTCGCCGAACCGGGCGCTCGCCGCCGACAACGTTGTCACGGCCCGGTCCAGATCGCCGGCGGCGAGCTCCGCTCGCCCTTCGAGCCGGTCCAGATGCACGGGAAGTGCCAGGAGGCCGCTTTCCTGCGAGTAGGCGCGGGTCTCGGCCAGGAAGTCCGGGACCTCGTCCCATCGACCGTAGTCGGCGATCATCACCGCCCTTATGGCCTCGTACAGGGGCCGGGGAGCCGAGAATGGGTGCCGCACGATGGTCCGTTCCAGCTCCTCGGCCGCGCTTCGCTCGCCGGCCCGATGGTGGACCCACATCAGCCACGACGCCTTGAACGATGCGCGTCCGGCGGCCCCGGCCACGTCCAGCCGCAACCGGTCGAGCCAACGACCCTGGTCGGGGGATCGCCTGGCCTGGGAGATGAAGGCGGCGGTCCCCACGTAGTTCGCCATGAAGTAGGGATGCTCTCGCTCTCCGAGCGCTCCTTGGACCTTCGGGACGAACTCATCCATGATCCGGTCCCAGTTGCCCATGTTGAACTCCGCCAGGCTCGCCCAGTTGATGCAGTGGATGGCCACGCCCTCGGCCTGGTCGAAGATCTCGTCCACGATCGAGTACGCGTATCCGAGCGACTGCGGGTAGAGGCCTATAAGGCCAGAGACCCACGCGGCCATCGCGTGCGCGTCACCCCTTTCGAACGGGTTGTCGATCGGAAGCCCGAGGCGGCGCTCGCACAGCTCGACCTGCCCCGCGTACATGCCGATCGCCGCCGTGCCCGCGCTCACGGCGTCGAGGGCAGCCGACACCAGGTCGGGCCGGCCGAGCCTCTCTGCCATCGCAGCAGCCTCGTACCCGGAGGCCTTGCCAGCTTCTATGTCCTCCCGGGTCGGCTCGTCCGTCGCAGCGGATGCGAAGGGCTTGAACGCGCTGGCCACGAGAAGCCGGACCTTGGGCACGCTGTCACCGGCGCCCGCAACCCGCAGGCCCTCCACGACGTAGTGATCCACCTCTGCCGGGTCGGGTACGTAGGTCATCGAGCCCGGCCACCTGGTGGGTGACTCGACCGCCCTCGCGCACGCGTTCGCCGTGGCCATCGGGTCCCCCGAAGGAGCGGACAACCGTATGTTCGCAGCCTCACGGTAGGCCTCCCAGGCCTTGTCCCCCCGGTAGTCCAGGAGCGCCGTGCGGCCCACCTGCTCCAGGGCGCGGGCTCGCTCGAGCGACTCCACGGCTATCGCCAGGGCTCGATCTGCGAGCTTGGCGGCCTTGTCCACAACGAACCTCCGCCGGGCGTCCTCCGAAGAAGAGAGCATGGCCTCCAGGGCCCTTCGCCTCAGATCCTCGGCGTGCCCGGCTTCACCTCGCCCGTCCTCGCGTTCGGCTCGATACGCGGCCTCGAGGTGATATGCCAGCAGCTCGCCGAACTCACCTCTCCTCGCGGATGCCGTGGCGTCGATCCAGTCGGCCACGGCGCTGTGCGCGTGCGCCCGCTCCCGGCGGGGCAGGCTCTCGTAGGCGACGTCCCGGGTGAGGACGTGCTTGAAGATGTACTCGGGCTCTCCGGC
Source organism: uncultured Actinomycetes bacterium (assembly GCA_964535065.1). GTDB lineage: Bacteria > Actinomycetota > UBA4738 > UBA4738 > HRBIN12 > AC-51. The sequence goes on along the minus strand of CAZHRY010000016.1, from coordinate 17,611 downwards.
CACCGTTGAGCTGATCCGCGAAAGGACCAGGTCGCGAGACTCGAGCCGATCGAGAGCGCTCTCGAGATCGGCGGAGTCGCCGTTGAGAAGCGTCCGGACCGGCGCGGGCCAGAAGACGCGCCCGACCACGGCGGCCAGCTGCAGGGCTCGCTTGTCGGCGGGTGCCAGCAGGTCGATGCGTGCCGCCAGCACACCCTGGACCGTGTCCGGGACCTCGACGTCTGAGATGGCCGCCGCGGCGCGCCATCGGTTCCCGTCGCGGACGATCAGCTCCTCGTCCATCAGCCGGCGAACGATCTCCTCCAGGAAGAAGGGGTTGCCCTCGGCCCGTGACAGGATCAGCTCGTGGACCTTCCGGGGGAGGTCGTCCACGGCCAGGAGCAGTGAGATCAACCGGTCCGCCTGATCGGAGGTGAGCGGATCGAGAGCGATGGACGAGGAGTTCCTGCGCCCGCCTCCCCACGTCGGGCGGCGTTCCGTCAGCTCGGGTCGGGACGGGCACAGGAGCAGCAGCCCACCTTCGACGCGCTCGGCCAACTCCTCGAGCAGCTCCAGGAGGGCCGGGTCCGCCCAGTGGATGTCTTCGACCACGGCGATGACCGGCCCGTTCTCCGCCATCGCAGTGAAGAAGGCCCGCCAGGCCGCGTGCATCTCCTTGTGTATCTGGCGCGGATCCCTTGCGCGCATCGGGTACGAGGGCGCCTCCAGGCCTACCGTGTAGCAGAGAGCGGCGCATGCCCTATCGGCGTCGATGGCTCCTCCGGCAGCCAGGGCAAGGTCGCAGGAGGTGGAGATCTTCTCCATCACCTGCTCCACTCCGTCGGTGTCCAATACCCCCGAGTAGCTCTTCAGGATCTCGGCCAGCGGCCAGTAGGTGATGCCGTCCCCGTAGGGAAGGCACCTACCCTGCACGACGGAAGGCTGCTCCGCGAGGTCGGTGGCCCAGGCGAGGAACTCGCGGGTCAGGCGGCTCTTGCCGACGCCGGGGTCGCCGTAGATGGTCACGAGGTGGGGGCGCCGCTCGCGCGCCACCCGCCCATAGACGGAGCGAAGGAGGTCCATCTCCTGATCCCGTCCGACCATGGGGGCGCGAAGCCCCGGCAAGCCGCGGACGGGCTCCTCCGTCTCCGCCAAGAGCGCGCGGGCCGTCACGGGCTCGCCCTTGCCCTTCACGGTCAGCTCCCGGGGCTCACCGAAGCGGAAGCCGCGCGCCGCTTTCGCCGTGCGTTCGCCCGCCAGAGCTTCTCCGGGTTCGGCGGCGGCCTGCAGCCTCGCGGCGGTGTTCACCGCGTCCCCGGTGACCATCGGCTCGCCCGGAGCGGCGTCCACAGCGGCCAGCACCTCTCCAGTGTTCACGCCTATCCGGATCTGAAGCGTGAGCCCGTGCGCTGCGGACAGCTCTCTGTTCACGTCGTCGAGTCGCCGCCCCATCCGCAGAGCTGCCCGCAGCGCACGGGCGGGGTCGTCCTCGTGCGCGTTGGGTACTCCGAACGCGGCCATCACAGCGTCGCCGATGAACTTCTCGACGGTCCCGCCTTCGCCTTCGATCTCCCTTCGCATGGCAGCGAAGTAGGTGTCCATCACGTCGCGGAGCCGTTCGGGGTCGAGTTGCTCGCCGAGGCTGGTCGAGCCGGTCACATCGGCGAACAGGACGGTGACCAGCTTCCTCTCCTGCTTCGCCTCGCCCCCGACGGCCGGGCCCACGGGAGCGCCACAGGACGCGCAGAACCTGGCGCCCTCCGGCAGGTCGGCGCCGCAGGAGGTGCAGGAGCCCGTCAGCGAGGCGCCGCAGGAAGCGCAGAACCGGGTCCCCTCGGAGACCGGCGCGTTGCAGTTGGGACAGGTCGGCACCGCCGCAGTCTATCCCGCACCCGCCGCTAGACTTCGGCGGATGAACGTCCCCGAGAAGCCGACGCTGGATGGCTTGGAGGCCAAGTGGAGCGAGTGGTGGGAGGCCGCCGGCACCTACCGCTTCGATCGTTCCAAGACCCGCGGAGAGATCTTCGCGATAGACACGCCGCCTCCGACCGCCAGCGGGTCTCTGCACGTCGGACACGTGATGTCCTATACGCACACCGACCTCATAGCCCGCTACAAGCGCATGCGCGGCCTCGAGGTCTTCTACCCCATGGGGTGGGACGACAACGGGCTGCCGACCGAGCGCCGGGTCCAGAACTACTTCGGAGTGCGGTGCGATCCGTCCCTGCACTTCGACGACCACTTCGACGCGTCGAAACTGGAACGGCCCGACGACGGCGAGCCGGTGGCGATCAGCCGACCTAACTTCATCGAGCTGTGCGCGCGGCTGACCGCAGAGGACGAGAAGGCGTACGAGTCGCTGTTCCGCAGGCTCGCGCTCTCGGTCGATTGGAGCCAGACGTACACGACCATCGGCGAGATCAGCAGGCGCGTGTCGCAGCGGGCCTTCATCCGCCTGGTCCGGCGCGGGCTCGCATACACGGCAGAGGCGCCGACCATGTGGGACGTCGACTTCAAGACCGCCGTGGCACAGGCTGAGATCGAAGATCGAGAGAAGGAAGGCTTGTATCACCTCGTGGCCTTCGACCTGGAAGACGGCGAGGGGCAGGTGGTCGTCGAGACCTCCCGGCCCGAGTTGATCCCCTCGTGTGTGGCCATCGTCGTGAACCCCGGCGACGAGCGGTACTCCGCGCTGGTCGGCAGGACAGCGCTCACCCCTCTGTTCCGGGCGCCGGTGCCGATCGTGGCTCACGAGCTGGCGGACCCCGAGAAGGGGACCGGAGCAGCACAGATCTGCACCTTCGGCGATGTGACCGACGTCACGTGGTGGCGCGAGCTCGGCCTGCCTTCGCGAGTCGTGATCAGGCGAGACGGGACGCTCGGCCGGGGGCGTTTCGGTGAGCCGGGCTGGGAGTCACGCGATCCGGAGGCGGCCAACTCCGCGATGGGCGAGCTGACGGGCATGTCCGCCAAGCAGGCGCGCAAGCGGATCGCGGAGCTGCTGGCCGAAGGCGGTTGGTTGAAGGGGGAACCGAAGCCCGTCAAGCACATCGTCAAGTTCTTCGAGAAGGGAGATCGGCCGCTGGAGGTCATCACCAGCCGGCAGTGGTTCGTCAAGACGCTGGAGTTCAAAGATGCGCTCCTGGCGCGCGGCGAACAGATCGCTTGGCACCCTGCCTTCATGGGGGCGCGCTACGCAAGCTGGGTAGAGGGGCTGAATCAGGACTGGGCGATCAGCCGGCAGCGCTACTTCGGGGTCCCGTTCCCGGTGTGGTACCGGCTGGACGAGGCGGGGGAGCCCGACTACGACGACCCGATACTTCCCGGCGAGCAGGCGCTGCCGATCGACCCACAGGAGGACGTGCCACCGGGCTACGCAGCAGACCAGCGGGGGGTTCCCGGTGGCTTCATCGGAGACCCGGACGTCATGGACACGTGGGCGACCTCGTCCCTCACGCCGCAGATCGCTGCGCGCTGGGAGGAAGACGACGACCTGTTCTCACGGCTGTTCCCGATGGATCTCAGGCCGCAGGCGCACGAGATCATCCGAACCTGGCTGTTCTACACGGTGCTGAAGGCCCACCTGGAGCACGACTCGCTGCCGTTCACCAACGCGGCGATCAGTGGGTTCGTACTCGACCCCGACCGCAAGAAGATGTCGAAGTCGAAGGGGAACGTCGTCGTGCCGACCGAGGTCTTCGAGAAGCACTCGGCCGATGCGGTCAGGTACTGGGCGGCAAGCGCCCGGCTGGGGTACGACGCAGCGTTCGACGAGCAGCAGATGAAGGTCGGCCGCCGGCTCGCCATCAAGATCCTGAACGCGTCGAGGTTCTCCCTGACGCTCGAGTCCCGGCCAGGATCGGTCACGGAACCCCTGGACCTGGCGATGCTGGCATCCTTGGGGAAGGTCGTCAGAGAAGCCACGGAGGCGCTGGAAGACTACGAGCACTCGCGGGCGCTGGGTGTGATCGAGCGGTTCTTCTGGGGATTCACGGACGACTACCTGGAGCTGGTCAAGCAGCGAGCCTACGGGACGCACGGGCCCGAGAAGGCGGGCTCGGCCGTTGCGGCGCTGCGCGAGGCGCTCCGCGTGATGCTGAGGTTGTTCGCGCCCTTCCTGCCCTACGTGACCGAGGAGGTCTGGTCGTGGTGGCAGGAGGGTTCGGTGCATCGTGCCCCGTGGCCGGATGAGGACGACCTGCCGGGCGCGGAAGGTGCGGAGCCCGAGGTGTACGCGTTCGCGGCCGAGGTGCTGACCGCCGTGCGGAAGGAGAAGGCTCTCGCCAAGGTCTCGTTGAGGGTTCCGGCCGAGAAGGTCACCGTGCGGGACACGGCTCACCGCCTGGGACTTCTGGCACTTGCCCAAGACGACCTCTGCGAGGCCGGGAACATCGCGACGCTCGAGACCTCCGAGTCGCAGGAGGCGGGCGTCGAGACGGTGCTCGCGGCCGTCGAGCCTACGTGATGCGATTCGTGGAGGCGCTCGCCCGTCTCGACGCCCGCCGGCCCGAGCACATGCCGGGGCCCTCCCTGGACCGCATCCGCGAGCTGGCGTCGTACCTGGACGAGCCGCAGCTGAAATACCCGACGATCCACGTCACGGGCACCAACGGCAAGACAACGGCCGCTCGAGTGGCTTCCGCCGTCGCGTGCGCTCACGGCTTGACGACCGGCCTGTTCACCTCGCCTCACCTGCTGTCGGTGACCGAGCGCCTCAGCGTGTGCGGTGCCGACATGAGCCAGGGCGAGTTCGCCGAGGAGTGGGAGCATCTCGAGCCGTTCCTCGAGCTGGTGGACGGGAAGGGCTTCGGGGAGCTGACCTATTTCGAGGCGGTCACGGGTCTCGCGTACCTGTGGTTCGCCGACAAACCCGTCGCGTTGGGGGTGTTCGAGGTCGGGATGGGCGGCACGTGGGACGCGACGAACCTGGTGGCCGGTGACGTGGCCGTGGTAACACCCGTGGGACTCGATCACATCGCCGAGCTGGGGCCGACACTTACTCACGTCGCCGGCGAAAAGGCGGGAGTCATCAAGCCCGGGAAGGTAGCCGTGATCCGTGAGCAGGAGGACGAGGCAGCACTGGTCCTGGCGCGGCGAGCCGATCAGGTGGGAGCGAGGCTCCTCCACGAGCACGCCGACTGGGAGGCTGAGGAGGTCCTCAGGGCCGTCGGCGGGCAGGCCATGCGCGTGCGTGGGATGCACGCGACGTATGAGGACCTGTTCCTGCCCTTGCATGGTCGCTACGCGGCCCAGAACGCGGCGGCCGGGATCGTTGCGGTCGAGTCCCTCTTGGGTCACGAGCTGTCCGAGGACCGGTTGCGCGAGGGGCTGGAGGGGGTCAGGTCACCGGGCCGCTTAGAGGTGGTCGGGCATGAGCCGCTGCTGCTGCTGGATGGCGCCCACAACCCGGACGGCGCGCTGGCGCTCGCCGAGGCTCTGGTCGAGACGTTCACGTGGGATCGCCTCCACCTGGTCGCGGCGGTAAGCGCGAACAAGGACGTGGAAGGCGTCGTGGTCCCCCTGGCCCGTCTGTCCTCCTCCGTGCACGCGGCGCGCAATGACAGCGCCAGGAGCGCCGATCCGGAGGAGGTCGGGGCGGCCGCGCGGGCCGCCGGTGTGGCCGATGTCCAGCTTCATGCGAGCGTGGCCGCTGCTCTGGAGGCGGCCCGCGCGGCCGCCGAGCCGGGGGACGCCATCCTCGTCACCGGATCCCTGTTCACCGTAGCGGACGCCAAACGGGCCATCGCCGCCGGCTGAGCTCCGGCTACACTTTCCCGCACCCTATAGAAGGAACCGCAGACATGGCGATCGAGTCCACCCTCCTGATAGTCAAGCCCGACGGTGTCAAGCGCGGCTTGGTGGGCGAGGTCCTGAGGCGCATCGAGGCCAAGGGCCTGACCATCGAGCAGATGGACCTGCGCGTGATCGACCGCGCAACGGCCGAGGAGCATTACGGCGAGCACCGCGACAAGCCCTTCTTCGAAGAACTCGTGGGGTTCATCACCAGCGGTCCGGTGGTCGTCGCGAGGATCACGGGAGAGGACGCCATAACGTGCTGGCGGACCCTGATGGGTCCCACCGACCCGGTTCAGGCGGCCCCCGGCTCGATCCGCGGCGACTTCGCCACCGTCATCGGCGAGAACGTTGTGCACGGTTCGGACTCGCCCGCCTCCGCCGAGCGCGAGCTGAAGCTGTTCTTCGGCTGATGCCTGGCCTGTCCGACGCGTTCGAGGCGATAGGTGAGGCGATCGAGCACACCCTCCCTTCCGGTCATGCGCCCGGGATGGCTTTGGCCGTCACCGACGACCGCGAGACCCTGGGAGCCGCCGTTCGTGGTTTCGCCGAGGTGGTCCGCGGGGTCCCGGTCAAGCCGGACACGCGCTTCCAGATCGGCTCGATCTCGAAGTCCTTCGTAGCGCTGGTCGCGCTCCAGGAGGAGGCGGAGGGGAACCTGTCGCTCGACGCCTCGATCAACGACCTGCTGCCGTGGCTCGAGCTGCCCGAACCGTTCGGACCGATCACGCTGCATCACCTGCTCACCCACACCGGGGGACTCATGATCGGCGCAGAGCACGGCCCATGGGGCATGGCGGACGCGCTGCGCCTCCGCGAGCAACCGCCGACGTTCGCTCCAGGGGAACGGTTCTGGTATTCGAACGCTGGCTACAAGCTCGTGGGACACGCGCTGGAGCGGATCACCGGAAGGCCGATCCACGATCTGCTGACGGAGCGCGTACTCGGACCGCTCGCGATGGCTTCCTCGGAAGGCGCGATCACGGAGGCGGCCCGGATGACCAGCGCCGTCGGATACGAGCCAGTGTTCTCCGATCGGCCGGCGCACCTGGAGACGCCGCTCGCGCCCGCCGTATGGCAGTCCTCGAACGCGGCCGACGGGTCGATCATCTCAACCGTTGCCGACATGTGCGAGTACGCGCGGCTCGTGCTGAACGGCGGGCGGGGCCCTCACGGAGGGCTGCTCTCACCGGAGGCGTTCGAACGGTGGGTCGGACCGCATGTGGACTCGGACGAACCGAACCACGGGTACGGGTACGGATGGGGAACGAGTCAGATCGCCGGGCGCCGAACGGTGTGGCACACGGGCGGGACCATCGGCTTCACGGCGCTGGTCGCGGTCTGGCCGGAGGAGGGTCTCGGCGTCGCCGCCATGGCGAACGGCTCGGTCGAGAAACGAGCGACGGGCTGGTTCGCGCTCGAGGCCGTCGCGGCCGCGCTCAAGGGTGAGCCGCTGCCCACGTTCGAGCATCCGCCCGCGCCGGACCTCGTCGCTGATGCGGAGGCGCTGGCGGGACGGTACTCGTCCGGGGCCAGGACCTGGGAGCTGGAAGCCGAGAGCGGGGGTCTCGTCCTTCGGACGGGCCCGCTGGCCGTCAGGCTCCATCAGGTCTCGCCGGGTTCGCTCATCGCTCCGCACCCCGCTCTCGATCGATATCCGATCCGACCCGTCAAGGATGAGGGCGAACAGGTGATCGGCGTGACGTACGGTCCGGGCTGGTTCGGGCGGGAGGGAGCGGAGCCGGTCCTGGCGGCCGATCTGCCTGCCGGGTGGGAGGCCTTCCCCGGCCTCTACCGCAGCGACAACCCCTGGAGCTCGGCGCTGAGCGTGTATGCGCGACTCGGACGCCTGTACCTGACTTGGCCCGCCGACCCGGAAGAGGAGCTCGAGTTGACGCCGGGATCCGACGGATGGCTGATCGCAGGGGAGGCTTGGTCTCCGCGGCGGGCTCGCTTCAGCGATGTGGTCGACGGTCTCGCGCAGACCCTGGAGTTCAACGGCCAGGTGTTGACGAGGTCGTTCGAGGGGCTCAGTCCCAGGGCTTGAAGACGGTGTCGATGATGCTGGCCACGCAGGCCAGTACCACACCCCCCGTGTAGGCGAGCCCCAAGACCCGGGCTCGGTACCTCGGATCGGGCCAGTAGCAGAAGGCGAGCCAGCCGCCTACGCCGGTCACGAGCGTCATCAGCAGCGCGGCCGTTGCTCCCGGCTCGCCGCCCTGGTCCTTGCCCACTTCGATCAGGCCGGTGTTGTAGACGATCACACCCCAGCAGAACGCGATCCCCATGCCGAAGACGAGCCCGATCAGCGCGTTGACAAGCCACCAGACAGGTCCTCGGCGAAACCAGAACTGCGGCGGGGGTGGGATGGGGGGTGGCGTGGACGGCGGGTCGGCTGCCACCTAACCGTACCTTCGGAACGCCACGCACGCGTTCTGGCCCCCGAACCCGAACGAGTTAGAGATGGCCAGCGTGACCTCCATGTCCCGTGCCTCGTTGGGGACGACGTCCAGACCGCAATCGGGGTCGGGCGTCTCGTAGTGGATCGTGGGCGGAACCTTCGAGTTCGCGATCGCGAGCACGCACGCGGCTCCTTCGACCGCGCCGGCCGCGCCCAGCATATGCCCCGTCATCGACTTCGTAGACGAGACGGCGACACGTCTGGCGTGCTCCTCTCCCAGCGCCGTCTTGATGGCCAGCGTCTCCGCTGCGTCGTTGAGCGGCGTGGAGGTGCCGTGCGCGTTCACGTAGCCGACCGCCGTCGGATGCTCGCCCGCATCGCGCAAGGCCCAGCGCATGGCGAGGGTGGCCCCGGAGCCCTTCGGGTCGGGCGCCGTGATGTGGTGGGCGTCGGCGCTCGCGCCGTACCCCGCCACCTCCGCGTACACGCGGGCGCCGCGGGCCGACGCGTGCTCTTCGCTCTCCAGGATCAGGGCGCAGGCCCCCTCGGATAGGACGAATCCGTCGCGCGCCGCATCGAACGGGCGTGACGCGGTCTCGGGGTCCGGGTTCTTGGTCAGGGCGGTCATCTGTGCGAAAGCAGCCACCGTCAGTGGATGGGTGGCCGATTCGGAACCGCCGACCACGCAAAGGTCGAGGTAGCCGTCCCGGATGAGGCGCATGGCCTCCCCGAGGGCGTGGTTGGAAGACGCGCACGCGGAGATGGTGCAGAGGTTGTGGCCGGTGAAGCCGTAGATCATGGCGATGTGGCCTGCGGGCGCGTTCGCCATGAGCATCGGGACCATGAACGGCGAAACGCGTCCGGGTCCCTTCTCCAGCAGTACCGAATGCTGCGTGAGCAGGGTCTCGATGCCGCCGATGCCGGTGGCGAAGATGGAACCCGCCCGCTCGGATACGACCTGGGGGTTACCAGCATCCTCCATGGCCAGCTTCGCGGCCGCGATGGAGAACTGCGTGAACCGGTCGGTGCGCCGAGCCTCCTTGGGCTCCAGGAAGCGGTCGGGCTCGAAGTCGGGGACCTCGCCAGCCACCGAGACCGGCAGGTCGCCGATGGGGAATCGCTGGATGGTGCGAACGCCGTTGCGGCCCGAGGTCAGGCCCTCCCAGAAGGAGTCGACACCGGTGCCCACCGGCGTAACGGGTCCTATGCCGGTGACGACGACGCGACGGCGCTCGGCCACGGCCCTCCCTTCGGCTGACTCAGCTGACGCCGAGCTTGGTGGCGACCAGGTCTATGGCCTGGCCGACCGTCTTGACCGATTCCATCTCGTCCTCGGGGATCTCGATGCTCCATTCCTCCTCGAGGGCGAGGACGGCCTCGACGAGGTCGAGGGAATCCGCGTTCAGGTCCTCCTGGAACCGGGCGTCGGGCACGACCTGTGCCTCGTCAACGGCGAGCTGCTCGGCGAGGACCTTCTTGACCCTGGCCTCGATCTCGGGGCGATCGGTCATCTGCTCGTTCCTCCTGGTCTCTAGTGTTCGTTCGTCTCTGGTCGTTCCGGATCCGCTTGGCCCGTCAGACTAGCGGCCTCGGCGGGGCGGGCGCCAGCCCCCCCAGACCCCCAGCCCCCCGAAAAAACCCCCCCGGAAACAAAAAAGCAAACACCCC
>CAZHRY010000016.1:0-7760 GCA_964535065.1 uncultured Actinomycetes bacterium | reverse complement strand
ACGCCGTCTGGCCGCCGTCCACAGGTATCACCGCACCGTTCACGTACGAGGCATCCTCCGACATGAGGAACTCGACCACGGAGGAGACCTCGTCGAAGGTGGCCGCCCGCTGCACGGGGGTCTGGTCGATGTAGTAGGCGCGGGCCTCCTCGGTCAGGTGCGAGGTCATCTCGGTGTCCAGCAGGCCCGGGCAGAGGGCGTTGACCGTGATGCCCTTCGCTCCCACCTCGCGGGCTAGGGACCTGGTGAGGCCCACGAGCCCGGCCTTCGTGGCGCCGTAGACGGTCTGACCGGCGTTGCCGTGTATCGCCACCGCCGACGACATGTTCACGATCCGGCCCCACTTCTCGCGGAGCATCCCGCGCAGGGCCGCCTGCGAGCATAGGAAGGCGCCCTTGAGGTTGGTGTCCATCGTTCGCTCGTAGACGTCCATCGGGTACTTGAGCAGCAGGCCGTCGCGGGACATCCCTGCGTTGTTGACCAAGCCCGTCACGTTGCCGGCCTCGTCGGACACACGCCGGAACGCCTCCTGCACGCTGGCCTCGTCTGTAACGTCCAGCTCAACCGCCAGCCCCTGCGTTCCCGCGGCCTCCATCAAGCCGAGCGTTTCCTTCGCGTCCTTCTCGTTGCTGCGGTAGCCGATCGCGACGGTCCAGCCGCCGCCGGCGAGCCTGACCGCGCACGCGCGTCCGATCCCGCGCGAACCGCCGGTCACCACCGCAACCTTCGAGGTCATGCGCAAACTCCACTCATGGTCCAGCGCATCACGGTCGCTCCCCACGTCAGTCCCGCCCCGAACGAGGTGAAGAGCACGAGGTCCCCCTCGCGGATCCGGCCTGCGCGCCACGCGCGGTCCAGGGCGATCGGGATCGACGCGGCGCTCGTGTTCCCGACCTCGGCCACGTCGATGATCGAGCGCTCGGGCGGGATGCCAAGTCTGTCCGCGACGGCGGCCATGATCCGCGCGTTCGCTTGGTGGGGGACCAGAACGTTCACGTCCTGCGCGGTGTGTCCGTTCTTCTCCAGAACCTGGCGGCACGCGGCGGCCATCTCGGTGACGGCACGCTTGAACACCTCGCGGCCGTTCGGCATGAAGATGCGGTGCCGTCCGGCTTCCACGCTCCCGGCTGTGGCCGGCTCGCGCGAACCACCCCCGGGCATGATGAGGATCTCCGCGGCGGTGCCGTCGGCCCCCAGGATGGTCCCCTCGATGCCGGGGCGGTCCGAGGCCTGGATCACCGTCGCGCCCGCGCCGTCCCCGAAAAGGACGCACGTCTGCCGGTCGGTGAAGTCCAGTATCCGGCTGAAGACCTCGGCACCGATGAGAAGAACCGTGTCGGCCATGCCCGCTTCGATGAACGCCGTGGCGGTGGCGAGCCCGTAGCTGTACCCGGCGCATGCGGCGTTGACGTCGAAGGAAGGGCAGGAGATCCCCAGTTTCTGCTGGACCCAGACGGCCGTGGCGGGGAACGGCGTATCGCCGGTGACGCTGGCGCACACGACCAGATCCACCTGCTCGGCCGAGATCCCGGCCTCGGCCAAGGCCGCCCGCGCGGCCTCGACGGCCAGGTCGGAGGTAACCACTCCGTCACCGACGAAGTGACGGGCCTCGATGCCGGTCCGGTCCCGGATCCACTCGTCGGAGGTCTCCACCTTGTCCTCGAACCACGTGTTGGGGACGAGGCGAGGAGGGAGGGACGAGCCGACGCCTGTGATGGTGGCGTGTCTAGTCACTGCCACCGAGGATATCGGACCGGCCCCCGGACTGCGGGACCGGTCCTGAAGGGGCTTCCGGACCTGGAACGCGGCCACCGGGGGGGTTAGGTTCGGGTCCAGCTGTGGCAGATCACGCGATCGAAGTGGACGACGTTCGCAAGCGGTACGGAGCCGTGGAGGCGGTACGTGGAGTGTCGTTCCACGTCCGGACCGGCGAGATCTTCGGCGTTCTGGGCCCCAACGGGGCAGGCAAGACGACGACCGTCGAGATAGTGCAGGGGCTCAGGCGAGCGACGTCGGGCAGGATCAGCGTGCTGGGCCTGGATCCGGTCACACAGGTCGCCGAGCTGCGGAAGCGGATCGGCTCCCAACTGCAGGAATCCGCGCTGCCGGCGCGCATGCGCGTGTGGGAGGCGCTTGATCTGTTCGGGTCGGGGGTGGGATCGCGCTCGGATCGCGATGCCGCTCTCGAACGCTGGGGACTGGGAGACAAGAGGAACGCCGCCTTCGCGTCTCTGTCGGGTGGCCAGCGCCAGCGCCTCTTCGTGGCGCTGGCGCTGGCCACCAACCCCGAGATCGTGTTCCTGGACGAGATGACGACGGGACTCGATCCTTCCGCCCGGCGGGTGGCCTGGGAACTGATACGGGAGGTCCGAAGCCACGGGACGACGGTGGTGCTCGTAACGCACTTCATGGACGAGGCCGAGAGGCTCTGCGATCGCGTCGTGGTGGTCGAAGAGGGCCGCATCGTCGCGGAAGGCACGCCGCAGGAGCTCGTGAACCGGTACGCCCCCGAGATGCGGTTGAGGTTCTCGGTCGAAAACTCGGCCGACCTCGACTGGCTCAGGGCCCTCCCTTCGGCGCACAGCGTCGAACGGTGGGGCGAGCGCGTGGAGCTCGAGGGCGTGGATCCCGTGCTGACTGAGCTCATCTCGGGGATGACGGCCAGGGGGATCGACCCGAGGGGCCTCCGCGTCGAGCAGCTGGGGCTGGAAGATGTGTTCCTGAGGCTGACAGGGGAGGCACCCGAGTGAGCGGAGCGCGACTTCTCGGGCGGATGACCTGGATCGAGCTGAAGCTGTTCCTGCGCGAGCCGGTCACCGTGATCTTCTCGTTCGCTATGCCCGTGGTCCTGCTGCTCGTCCTGGGCGAAGTGTTCGGCAACGCGCCCACCGAGTCCTTCTATCGCGGGGTGGGTCCCATGGACTTCTACGTACCTACCTATGTCGGGCTGGGGCTGGCTTCGATCGGGGTCCTCGCCCTTCCCGTTCACCTAGCCGCGTATCGCGAGAACGGAGTTCTCAGACGCTTCCGGGCGTCCTCTGTTCCGCTTCGGATCGTTCTCGCTGCTCAGGTGCTGGTCATGCTCATGATCGCTGTGGCAGGCGGATCGGTGATGGTCGCCGTCGCCAGTGTCGTCTACCAGACGCAGATGCCCGACTCGATAGCCGGACTGGCCGGCGCCTACCTGCTGTCGGTCGGGGCCTTCGCGGCCCTGGGGGTGTTCCTCGGGTCCGTGCTCCCCTCCGCGAGGGCCGCCCAGGCCATCGGCCTGATGCTCTTCTTCCTGATGATGATGCTCGGGGGCGCAGGGCCGCCTCCGGAAGTCCTGAGCCCCCCACTGCGAACCGTCGGGGACTTCCTGCTGCTGACATACGCGGCGCGCATCCTCCAGGACCCGTGGCTTGGATTCTCCTGGAGCGGCTCGGCCGTCGCGGTCACCGTCGGGACGATCATCGCCGGCTCATCCTTCGCGGTGTGGGCCTACGGGAGACGTTAGCGGGCGTAGATCGCGCGAGTCAGTCGTCCCGAGGAACGCAACTCAGCGTCTGCAGCCAGGAGGAGGGGAACACGGCCTCGAAAGCTGGATCATCCAGCCCCCCCGCAGGACCCGGCCATTCGACCGAGATCACATCTCGCTTGGTCAAGGTCAGCATGAACCGGGAGACGTCTTCCAGCGTCTGGCCCTGCTCAGCCAGCTCGGCCTCGTTGAGGTGCATCATCGTGGGCTGGGTGAACTCCACGACGGATACGTCGTCACCGTCGGTGTCGAAGCGCGCTCGCACGACGTCGGCGACGCGGTTCGGTGAGAGCGCGGCCGCCCCTGAAACGTCCGGGTCGGGGGTGTGTCCGTGGTCCGAGGTGACCGTCATGACCCACTCGCCCTCGCCCACTCGCCGGTCTAGCAACTCGACCAGGTCACCCAGGGCTTCGTCCTGGGCTGCGATCGCGTCGCGCATGTACTCGCTGTCGAGCGTGTGCATGTGACCCACCTCGTCGGTCAGCTTGTAGTTCAGGAAGAGCATGTCGGGAACGTCGTCTGCCCCGAAGCCCTCCCGCTTGACGAGCTCCTCGATCATCCGCTGCTGGTAGGGGATGCGGGCCGGGCTGTGGAACCCGTACAGCGATCCTGGATCGTCCAGCGCGACGTCGATCCACCTCCCATCCAGCCGTCCGTCGGCGCGGTCCACCTCGTCGAAGTAGTCGGAGATGGGCGGGAGGTCGTTCACATAGTCGGGGATGGAGTAGAACGGCGCGACGTCTCCGCTGAGGGTCCAACTCATACCCGACTTCGCGATGACCTCGGGGCTCGCCTGCTTCCGGAGGACCGCGATGTCCTTGTCGCCGCCCCCCCACATGGACCCGTGGCTCATCATCCCCAGATGGATGTCGACCATGCCGACGGTGGCGATGATCGGCCGGTTCCCCATCGCCCTGTCGTACAGATCTGCGAGCGTCGGAAGACCGAGGAAGCGTGGTCCCATCTCCCAAGGTGACACCAGCGCTTCGCCCACCCGGAAGTGATGGCCGATCATCCCGTGCGTCCGGGTGAACGCCCCGGTTCCTATGGTCGCGTGTATCTGCGCCGTGCTCGGAGGCGACGATCCCACCTCGGCTTCCGTGTACGAGGTGCCCTCCTCGGCCAGCGCGCGCAGGTTCGGCCAAGCGTCCGGCCATCTATCCAGGGACACATCTCCGGCGCCGTCCCAGACCACCGTAACGACGACCTTCGGAGGACCGAGCCGCTGATCCGCCGGCACCAGGGCCTCGTCCAGCACATGCCCGTCCGGCGCCACGAAGTCGAAACCCAGGAGTTCGGCCTGCGTGGGAGCCAGATCGGCCAGCGTCACCCGTTCGTCCACCCGCCCGGTCGGCGCGATGTGCCCCGGGCCGTAGAAGACCAGCGGAACGCCGGAGATGTAGTCCCACGGCCCCGCGTGAGGGAGGCCGCCCTGGCCTATGAAGTCCGGCTCTGGGGTGAAGAGCTGCAGGTTCCCCGATCTGTCGGGCCGGTAGCCCCTCCAGGTCCTTTCCAGCAGGATCGGGTCTACCGAGCAGGCGGCCGCCTCGACGTCGCTCGCCGAGGCTTGGGAGAGTGCCGGCCGCACCGGCGATGACACCGCGACGAACAGGATCGCCGCCAGCAGCCTTCTCAGCCCAACTCTCATGCCGGCCCTTTGACGGGCACGAATGCGCCGAAGTCGTCCTCTCCGAAGACGAGGAAGATGAGTCCTATCGGCGGTGGCTCGGACTCGAAAGCCACCTGGAACCTGAGGTCCTCACCGGTAGGCACCGGCGCGGGATCGGCCGTGGTCAGATCGATCCGCGACCCGTCGTCCGCCCTGAGCACGTACAGGTGGGGTTCCCCGAGCTGGGATCCCGTCGAGTTGGCGATGCGAAGGCTCGCGGTTCGGCCATCGAAGGCGAGGACCGCCTCCACGCCAAGTCCCTCGTAGCGGTAGCTCCCCGGTGGCGCGTCGAGGACCGGGGTGGTCGTACCCGTGCCGGTGGTCGTGGACGGGGGGTCACCGGCCGATGGCGTCGCGTCCTCGCCCGTCTCGCACGCGGTCAGGAAGGGCAGCGTGATGAGCGGGACGAGGATCGCGCGCACGATAGTGGTGCGATCCATCGCGCATGAGGCTAGCAAGTCGAGCCCGAGCTCACGCCATGAGGGCCGCGGCCGCTCCCTGCGGAGAGCCCACCGCCGTCGCGGCTGCCTGTGGATCGATCCGCTTCATGAGCTTGGTGAGAACCTCGCCGGCACCGGCCTCCAGGAACGTGGTGGCGCCCGCCGCGACCAGGTTGCGTATCCCGGCCTCCCACATCACGGGTGAGACGACCTGCATCGCCACCAGCTCGCGCAGTCGCGCCGCGTCCGTCACCAGCTCACCGGTAACGTTCTCCGCCACCGGCACGCTCGGGTCGCGGATCTCGATCGTGTCCAGGAGGGCGGTTATGGGGGCTGCGGCAGGGCGCATCAGCTCGCTGTGGAAGGCGCCGGCGACGGGCAGCCGCACGGCCCTCACCCTCCGCTCCTTGGCGAGCGACTCGAGCCGCTCCACGGCGGCCGTGTCGCCGCTGGCGACGACCTGGGCGGGGGAGTTCCGGTTCGCAACGACCAACTCGTCGGCTCCGCGCGCCTCCGCGCACAAGGCCTCGGCCTCCTCGCCTCCGACCCCGAGCAGGGCCGTCATGGCGCCGGGCCGGGCATCGGCCGCCAGCTGCATCTGGGTCGCGCGCACTGCCACCAGCCGCAGTGCGTCCGGCAGCGACATCGCCTGGGCCGCGACCAGAGCCGCGAACTCGCCGAGCGAATGGCCGGCAACACCCACCACGTGCTCCAGCCCCTCGGCGAGCAGGACGCGGTACGCGGCCACGTCGCAAGCGAGCAGCGCCGGTTGCACGAACTCCGTGGTCGCAAGAGCACCGTCGTCGTGGCAGCCGGCAACCACGTCGCGCCCGATGGCCGCGGACGCTTCTTCCAGGATCGCCGAGCCGGCCGGGTGAGACGCCCAGGGATCGGCCATCCCGGCGAACTGGGACCCCTGACCAGGGAATAGAACCGCATATCGCCCCATGGCTCTGCAGCGTATCGACCCGAGGGGTCCCGTGGCGCGCAACCTGCCGGGCCGTGCTCCGCGACGACGATGGTTGCCAGGCGCGGGGCGAGTCCTGTTGAATGACCGGGAATCCATGGCCGAGAGGGTTCAACGTTCTCCTTCCCCCACGCCTCGCGCTTCCCAGGGGGCGGAGGGGGTGCTCGGGTTCCTTGGTCGCGACATGGCGGTCGATCTCGGGACCGCGAACACGCTCGTGTACGTGCGTGGACGCGGTGTCGTGCTGAACGAGCCGTCGGTGGTCGCGATCAACACCCTCACCGGAGCCATCCTTGCCGTGGGCGCCGAGGCCAAGCGGATGATCGGCCGTACCCCCAGCCATATCCAGGCGGTGCGGCCGCTGAAGGACGGGGTCATCGCCGACTTCGACGTGACGGAGAAGATGCTCCGCTACTTCATCCAGCGCGTGCACAAGCGTCGCTTGCTGGCCAAGCCTCGCGTGGTGGTCTGCGTCCCCAGCGGCATCACGGGTGTCGAGCAGCGCGCTGTAGAAGAGGCGACGATCGCCGCGGGCAGCCGCCGCGCGTACATCATCGAAGAGCCGATGGCAGCGGCGATCGGCGCCGGCCTGCCGATCCATGAGCCGACCGGGAACATGGTCGTGGACATCGGTGGCGGCACCACCGAAGTGGCCGTCATCTCCCTGGGGGGGATCGTCACGTCCACGTCGATCCGCATCGGGGGGGACGAGCTGGACGAAGCGATCATCCAGCACGTGAAGAAGGAGTACTCGCTGCTGCTCGGCGAGCGCACGTCGGAAGCGATCAAGCTCGCCATCGCGTCGGTCTACCCCATGCCGGACGAGCTGGTCGCTGAGATCAAGGGACGCGACCTTGTGAGCGGGCTTCCGAAGACGATCACGATCTCGGCCGAGGAGATCCGCCGGGCCATCGAAGAGCCCGTGAACGCGATCATCGATGCCATCAAGACGACGCTGGACCGGACCCCACCGGAGCTCTCCGCCGACATCATGGACCGCGGCATCGTCCTGACCGGCGGCGGCGCGCTCCTGCGCGGCCTGGACAAGCGGCTGCGACACGAGACGGGCATGCCGGTAAGGATCTCGGACACGCCGCTGCAGGCGGTCGTGTTGGGGTCCGGCAAGTGCCTGGAGGAGTTCGAGGTTCTGCAGCGCGTCCTGGTGAG
>CAZHRY010000015.1:7779-37183 GCA_964535065.1 uncultured Actinomycetes bacterium | reverse complement strand
ATCCGGATGTTCCCCGGCAGACCGGTCAGGGGCGAGAGGTTGCGCATCTCCTTCGCGCGGCGGAGCGTTCCCTTGACGCGTGCGAGCAGTTCGATCGGGTCGAAGGGCTTGATGATGTAGTCGTCGGCGCCGGACTGAAGGCCGGTCACCTTGTCCGCCGACAGGGCCTTCGCGGTCAGCATGATGATGCTGGTGTTGGCCGTCAGCGGGTTCTTCCGCAGCCGCTGGGCCACTTCGAAACCGTCGATGCGCGGCATCATCACATCCAACAGAACGAGGTCCGGCCTGAGGGTAGCGGCCCTCTCGAGTGCCTCTTCCCCATCGGCGGCCACCGCCACGTCGTAGCCGGCCGAACGCAGGTTCACCTCAACGAACCGTGCGATGTCCGGGTCGTCATCTACCACGAGGATGGTCTCGGGCACTAGGAAGCTCCCTTCGCTATGTCGGCGAGAGCCCTGGCCGCCTCGGCGGGATCCGGCTGCCGGAAGATGCCGGAGGCGGCTATCAACACCGTGGCTCCTGCTTCCACGGCCCGCTTCGCGTTCTCCAACTTGACTCCACCATCGATCTCAACTTCTACGGCCGTTCCGAGGCGCTCCACCGCAGCCCTGGCGGACTCGATCCGCGGGTATACCTCTGGGTTCAGCTCCTGCCCGGACCACCCGGGACGGATGCTCATCAGCATGATGTCGTCGATCTGCTCCAGGTAGGGAACCGCCTGCTCGACCGGGGTCTCCAGGTTCAAGGTCAGCCCCACGCCCAGCCCTGCGTCCCGCGCCTTGGCGATGGCTGGCCCCGGCTCGGGCACGGCCTCCATGTGGAACGAAACCATGTCCAGGCCGGCCTCCCTCAGCTCGTCGAAGAAGCTCTCGGGAGCATCGACCATCAGATGCCCGTGCAGCAAGCGCTGGGTGACCGGACGGAGGGAATCGACGACAACCGCGCCCAGCGCGATGGGAGGCACGAAGTGGCCGTCCATGATGTCCACGTGGATCACCTCGGCGAAGGGCTCGACCTCTCGAACCTGATCGGCCAGGCGAGCCAGGTCCGCAGCAAGGATCGACGCAGCCAACTTCCCCATGTCGCGCCGTATCGTACTCGGCACAACCGGCCCACCCCATCTGCCGGTCGGCCTACGACGACCTCGCCAAGGGGGTCTGTCACTAAGCCCCCTTCTCGAACGCCGCAACGAACATGCCGTCGCAGCCGTGCAGGTGAGGCCACAGGCGGTGGCGGATCCGAAGCTCCCCGTCCGGTCCCCGGGTCGCCAGCTCGGTGAGGTCCGGGTGCCTGCGGAGCAGGGAGTCGCACACCGCGTCGGTTTCCACTCGAGGGAAGGTGCAGACGGTGTAGACGAGGCGGCCGCCGGGCTCCAAGAGCCCGGCGGCCGCCGAAGCGATCTCCAGCTGGCGCGCGGCCAGCCCCACAAGGGCGTCCTTGCGGACACGCCACAGCAGCTCCGGTCGCCGGCGCGCCGAGCCGATCCCGCTGCACGGAGCGTCCACCAGCACTCTGTCGAAGCCCCCCCGGATCCCGGGGCGGGTGGCGTCCTGAACGAGCAGCTGCGGCATGAGCCCCAGGCGGAGGGCCTCCCGCCGGATCAGCCCGACGCGCTGCTCTCTGACGTCGGCGGCAACCACGGATCCGGCCTCCCCGACCAGACACGAGGCCATGAGCGCCTTCCCCCCCGGCGCCGCGCAGACGTCCAGAACACTTCCCCCGGGCCGTGGGTCGAGGGTCCGAACGACGAACGCCGAAGCCTGGTCCTGAACGGCGAACAGCCCCTCCTTCCATCCGGGGAGGGAAAGCGGATCGCCGCCATCGAGCAAGAGGCACTCGGGGTCCACCTCCCCTCTGCGAGGACTCCTGCCGGCCGCCTCGAGGGTGGACTCCAGATCGCCCGCGCCAGCGCGACACGCGTTGGCTCTCAGGCTGAGTGCCCCCCTGCTCGCGAGCGCGGATGCCGCGGTTTCGGCGTCGTCACCCAGCAGCGCGCGAAGCTCCCTGACGGCCCACGGCGCCATCCCCGTGCGGAGCGCGATGTCGCGCTCCCCCGCTCCTTCCGGCGGAGCAGGCGCGGACCGCCCGATCTTGCGAAGGACCGCATTGACGAACCCGCGCTCCTTGGCCGAGACGAGGTCCACGGTCTCGCCGACGGCCGCGTGTGCGGGCACCCGCATGTCCAGCAGCTGATGAGCTCCCAGTCGGAGCGCGTGTCTGGCACCCGCGCTCATCCGATCCACCCCGCGCCCCGATGCCTCTTCGACAACGGCATCCAGCGTCACGAGTCGCCTGAGGGTCCCGTACGCCAGCTCTGCTGCGAACGCGCGGTCGCGCTCATCCAGTGCGGACCGGGACAGGAGCGCCGGGATAAGCACGTTCGAATACGCGCCTTCGTCCACGACCCGGCGGACCGCCTCGAGCGCCAGCGCCCGGGCGGAGGTCATCCCAACCGCTCGTCGCCGGAGAAACGAGCCCCGCGGGCCCAGTCGGCTGCGCCCATCCTGCGGCGGCCGGCGGGCGCGACCTCCACCAACCTGATCCCGCTCCCGCCGGCCGCCGCCACGAGCACGCCGCGCGGATCGGTCCCCAGGATCGCACCGGGCTGCCCCTTCGGCAGGACCGGATCGTGGGCGACCCCCGCCTGGAACACCTTAAGGGGTTCGCCGCGGAACGTGGTCGTCGCACCCGGCTCGGGAGACAGCGCCCGCACCATCCGCGCTATGGCCTCGGGATCCTGGTCCCACTCGATCGTGCGCTGCTGCACCGAGACCTTGGGAGCGAGTGTCGCCAGGCGGTCGTCCTGCTTGCGCGCGGGCGGGCCTCCCTCCGGCAACGTCCGCAGAACCCCCACGAGCAACATCCCCCCGATGTGCGCCAGGCGGGCACCGAGGGTACCGGCGTCGTCCTCGGGCCGTATCTCCTGTTCCATCTGGTTCAGGATCGGGCCGGTGTCCAGCCCCTCGTCCATCCGCATGACGGTCACGCCGGTGAGCGCGTCGCCGGCCAGCAGTGCGTGCTGGACAGGCGCTGCCCCCCGCCACCGCGGGAGGAGCGAGAAGTGGAGGTTCACCGCTCCGTAGGGCGCCAGCTCGAGCACATCTCTCGTCAGGATCTCCCCGTAGGCGACCACCACGACCACGTCTGGCCGGGAGTTCACGAGTGTCTGGAACCCGTGGCCCGATCTCACGCCGGAGACCTCTGCCAGGGGAACGCCGAGCTTCCTCGCGGCCGTAGCGACATCGGTCGGGGTCAGAGCCGAACCCCGGCCCGCAGGCTTCGGCTCATTCGTAACGACCAGCGCCAGTTCCAGGTCCGGTTCGCCGGCTATCGCCTCGAGGGCCGGCACCGACCACGGGTCGTTGCCGAGGAATGCGATGCGGACACTCACGCGGGCGAGGATACCTTGAAGCGCTACGACCGCTTCCGCGGCTCCTGCAGGCCAAGCTCGATGCGACGGAGCTCGGCCAGCACGGCCTTCCGGCCTTCCTCATCCAGGCGGTCGATGTACAGCATCCCGTTCAGGTGGTCCGTCTCGTGCTGGAAGATGCGGGAGAGCAGCCCCTCTCCCGTCATCTCGAACGGGTTCCCTTTGACGTCCTGACCCCGGCACCTGATCCGTTCGAAGCGCTTGGTCGGATGGTAGGGGCCGGGGATCGAGAGGCATCCCTCGTCCTCGACCAACTCGCCTTCCCCGTCCAGCAGCTCCGGGTTGGCCATGAACAGCGGCCCCGTTTCGCCGTCGTCGAAGACGAAGAGCCGAAGGGACACACCCACCTGTGGACCTGCGAGCCCGACACCAGGGGCGTCGTACATCGTCTCGATCATGTCCTTCGAGAGCTGCTTCAGCTTCCGATCGAACGCGGTCACCATCTCCGCCGGCTGGCGGAGCACCGGGTCACCGAGGGTGCGTATCGGAAGGATCATCGGATACCCCTACAGATGCGGTTCGGCTTCGACGCGTTCGACGATGCCTCGCGTGGCAAGCTCTCGGACTACGCTCCCGAAGCCCGACACCTGGCCGAGCTCGAGCGCGAGCAAGCATACCGTCCGTCCTTCGAGCGATGTGACCAATGCCGTTCCGGCTCCGAACCCTTCGACGTGTTCCTCCAGCCTCCCGTCCCCCAGCACTCGGAAGACCGCCGACCCGACGGGGAACCCGGCCCGCTCGCGGCGTTCAAACTCCCTGGCGTGGAACCTGTCGGGGTTGCCGCGGACCAACGCCTGCACCTCGGGCGCGCCGCCGTGAGACGACTGCACGATCGCCCGGCCGTTCGGCCTTGCCCAGCCCACGGCCTCCATCCAGACCGCGAGGGCCCGCTCGCGTGCGGTCAGGCCGGGCCTGCGTTCGGCAGAGTCGGCGTCCAGGATCGCGACCAGCTCGAGGTTCCCGACGCCGAGGTCGCGGACGCCCTCCGGACCTCCGATGAGGATCTCCCCGCTCGCCTTCGGGAGCCGGGGACGCTGCGGGCGAACCAGCGGGACCCCCGCTTCGCGCGCTGCCCACTCCTCGACCCGCTCCGCCCCGCCCTTCTTGATCTTGAAACTCCCCGAGCCGCACGAGGCGCAGACTCCCACCGAGCCACACACCACACACGCGATCCGTCCTTCTTCAGAGCGGAGCATGCCGCCGCAGGACGAGCAGGCCGCCGGCGTCGAGCAGGAAGCGCAGACGGCGGCGACCCCGTAGCCTGGCAGCGGCGAGAAGAGGAACCCACGCTTCGTCTGGCGAAGCGCCTCGATGAGCCGAGTAGCCCGCCCTTCCCGCCCGGGCTTCACGACCTCGACCTTCGGCCACTTCCTCGCGACCGGCGCCACCGTAGGGAGCCCCAACGCCGCCGCTTCGGACGACG
This sequence comes from uncultured Actinomycetes bacterium, assembly GCA_964535065.1. Classification (GTDB taxonomy): domain Bacteria; phylum Actinomycetota; class UBA4738; order UBA4738; family HRBIN12; genus AC-51. The sequence goes on along the minus strand of CAZHRY010000015.1, from coordinate 32,330 downwards.
GGCAGAGTGCGGAGAGCACGCACGTCGCGCCGGCGATCTCTCCCCTCCGGAGCGCCACGTCCCGCACGTGGTAGTAGGGAGCGCGCTCCTGGCGGTGCGCAGGATGCGACTCGCGCGAGACCCAGATGAGCCCCAGGCCGATCATCGGTGCGAACACCGCCGGACGGGTCCCTACGACCACGTCGAACTCGCCATCCCTGATCGAGAGCCAAGTGCGGTATCGGGCGCGCTTGTCCCCGCCTGCGAACATGCAGACGCGATCGCCGAACGCCTCCCGCAGCGCCCGCGCGGTTGCCGGAAGAGGCGAGGCTTCCGGCACGAGCACGAGCGCCTGCCGGCCGGCAGCGACGCACGCCGCGACGGCCTCTATGGCCGCCGCGACCTCGTCTTCGGGTGCCGGCCTGACGACGAACGCTCCCCTCCGCCGCTCGATACCCACGAGCAGGTCCTTCCCGCCGGAGTAGCTCGCGAACACGTTTCGGGGTGGGGCGGGCGCGAGCCGGGGGGGGTCGTGGCGAGGCGCAGCCGAGCCATGCAGCGAAGCGGCCCCCCCGGCCGCGCCCGCCCCACCCTCGGGGTCTTCACCCGCAACGCGGGGAGGAGAGATCGCCCCGAGGACCGCTGCTAGCGGCGCCACGTACCGCTCGCTGATCCACCTCGCCAGTTCGAGCATGGGTTCATCGAAGAAGCGAACCGGCGAGACGAGACGCATCACCGGGAGGATCCGCTTCGGCACGTCGCCCGTCGGGCCGAGCACCCAGGCGCGCGTCAGCTTGCCGTGGAACCGCACGCGAACCAGCGAGCCGACCCCCGCCCCGAGCTCGGCCGGCAGCTCGTACGTGAACGGCCTGTCGAGCTGAAGGACCGGGCGGTCCAGACAGACCGCTACCGGACCCGAGAGGACCTCAGGCGCCGACGGCGCTTCGGAGCGCGTCGACGCGATCGGTGGCCTCCCAGGGGAACTCCTTGCGACCGAAGTGCCCATAGGCAGCGGTCTCTTCGTAGATGGGCCTGAGCAGGTCCAAGTCGCGGATGATTGCGGCCGGCCTGAAGTCGAAAAGGTCCCATAGGACGTCCCGCAGCTTGACGGGATCGACCTGCTCGGTGCCGAACGTCTCGAGCATCAACGACACCGGGTGCGCCGTTCCGATGGCGTACGCCACCTGAAGCTGGCACCTGTCGGCGAGCCCGGCCGCGACGACGTTCTTGGCGACGTAGCGAGCCATGTACGCCGCGGAACGATCGACCTTCGTCGGGTCCTTGCCGCTGAAGGCTCCCCCGCCGTGCGGCGCATACCCGCCGTAGGTGTCCACGATGATCTTGCGCCCAGTGAGACCCGTGTCCGCCTTGGGGCCACCGATCTCGAACCGCCCGGTGGGGTTGACCAGCACGCGGACGCCCTCTGCCTCGAGATCGGGGAACTCGCGCAGGACGGGATCGATGACCTCGGCCTCGATGTCGGGACGGAGCAGCGTCTCGACGTCCACTTCTTCGCGGTGCTGGGCGCTGATCAACACCGTGTCCACCCTGACCGGCTTGCCGTTCGCGTACTCGATCGAGACCTGGCTCTTGCCGTCGGGCCTCAGATAAGGGACGACGCCCGCCTTGCGGACGTCGGACAGGCGTTTGGACAGCCGGTGGGCCATCGCGATCGGCAGGGGCATCAGCTCGTCGGTCTCTCTGCACGCGAACCCGAACATCATGCCCTGGTCGCCGGCCCCGAGATGGTCCAGGTCGTCGCGCGAGTGGCCCTCTCTCTCCTCCAGCGCATGATCTACGCCGATCGCGATGTCGGGCGACTGCTCCTGGATGGCCGTGATCACGCCACACGTGTCGCCGTCGAGGCCGAACTTGGCGTCCGTGTAGCCGATCTCGGTGATCGTCTCGCGCACCACGGCCGGGATATCCACGTAGCCGTCGCACGTGATCTCGCCGGCCACCAGCACGACGCCCGTGGTGACCAGCGTTTCGCACGCCACCCTGCTGTTGGGGTCGGTGGCGAGCATCGAATCCAACACGGCGTCGGAGATCTGATCGGCGAGCTTGTCGGGGTGACCCTCGGTTACGGATTCTGAGGAGAAGAGGTGGTCCTGGCTCATGATCGCCCGAGTCTAGCCGGGACCGCCGACACCCGTCAGTGGAGCAGGCCGGCGATCCGGTCACACAGCGCGGCGGCCAGCTCGGCTTTGGTCCACGTCCTCATCGGCTCGTCACCGCCGCCCGCCGCCAGGATCGCAGCATCGTTGGTGTCCGCTCCGAAACCCGTCCCCTCGGCGCCCACACGGTTCGCGACCAGCAGGTCGAGGCCTTTGGCCGCCAGCTTCTCGCGTCCGGCAGCTTCCACCTGGGCCGTTTCCGCGGCGAAGCCAACGAGCACCCGGGAGCCCTTCTTCTCGGCGAGCTCGCGGAGTATGTCCGCCGTAGGCTCCAGCACCACGTCGGGCACCCCCTGCTCCTTCTTCAACTTGACCTCCGACACCGCCTTCGGCCGGAAGTCGGCGACGGCCGCAGCCATGACAACCGCATCGATATCTTCGAAGCGCGAAAGCACCGCATCGCGCATCTGCTCAGCGGTCTCCACCCTGACCAGTTCCACGCCCGCCGGCGGTTCCACGGTGCCGGGCCCCAGCACGAGCGTCACTTCCGCTCCCCGCGATGCGGCTTCGACCGCCACCGCCACGCCCATCTTCCCGCTGGACCTGTTCCCCAGGAACCGGACGGGATCCAAGGGCTCGTACGTCGGGCCGGCAGTGATCAGGATCCTGCGCCCCTCCATGTCGTGCGGACGCAGGGACGAGGCGACCGCAGCGAGGATGTCGCCGGGCTCGCTCATCCGCCCCATGCCTTCGTCCCCGTGAGCCAGCGCGCCCTCGACGGGACCGACGAAGCGAACGCCGCGCGAACTCAGCGAGCGGACGTTCTCCTGGGTGGCCGGCGCGTTCCACATGCCGGTGTGCATCGCCGGCGCCAGCACGAGCGGGCCCGCGTGCTCCAGGAGCACCGCGGACAGCAGGTCGTCGGCAAGACCGTGTGCGAGCTTAGCCATGAAGTTGGCGGTGCATGGCGCCACCACCGCGACCTCGGCTTCGCGGGCGAGCCTGACGTGCAACACCTCTCCAGGGCGTTCCCAGAGCGAAACGTGAGCGGGCCGTCCGGTGAGCGCTGCGAACGTGTCGGCGCCGACGAATCGGGTGGCGCCTTCGGTGAGGGCGGCGGTCACGTCGGCCCCCTCGGCGACCATGAGGCGCGCCAGGATCGCGGCCTTGTACGCGGCGATGCCGCCGGTGACACCGAGCAGGACCCGGCGGCCGGCCAGCACGTCAGTCGACCTCGACTATCTCCTCGGGTCGCTCGTAGTCGATCTTGCCCTCGGCGATCTCCTCGAGGGCTATGGAAAGCGGCTTGTTGCGCAGTCCGGTGTCCACGAGCGGCGGCACGAACTCGCCCCGGCCTTCTCCGAGCTGGCTGTAGTACGCGTTGATCTCGCGAGCGCGCTTGGCGCCCAGGATCACCAGCGTGTACCTGGAGTCGACCGCCGCGAGCAGGTCGTCGATCTTCGGCTCGATCATTCGGAGGGATCCTTCCGGGACTCGGGTTCTTGCGCGTCTCCGGACCCCAAGGTGGCTCCAGAGCGCGACCGTTCGATGATAGCAGCGACTTCGCCCACGGCGCGGTCCAGATCGTCGTTCACCACGACGTGGTCGAACCACGTGACCTGCTGAAGCTCCCAGGCCGCAGCCTTCAGGCGAGCCTGAACGCGCTCTTCCGGCTCGGTTCCCCGGCCGCGCAGCCGGCGCTCCAGCTCTTCGAGGGAAGGCGGTGCCAGGAAGATCAGGAGAGCCTCGGGCATCCGCTCGCGGATCTGATGGGCACCCTGGGCGTCTATCTCGAGGAGGACGTCCCTGCCCGCCGCGAGCTGCTCCTCGACGAAGCCGCGAGGCGTCCCCGACCGGTGGCCGACGATCTCGGCCCACTCCATCAGCTCGCCCTCGGCGATCATCCGATCGAACCCTTCTTCGTCTAGGAAGAAGTAGTCGCGGCCGTCCACCTCCCCGGGCCGGGGGACCCTGGTCGTGACCGAGACCGAAACGATGAACCCTTCAGGGTCCTGGGCAAGGAGCCGCGCCACGACGGTTCCCTTCCCGACCCCGGAGGGGCCGGCGATGACGATGAGTCTGCCTCGCTCGGAGGCCAAGGGCCTACTTGCCGAACTTGGCGAGCAGCTGCTCGCGCTGCTTCGAGCCTAGCCCGCGTACGCGACGCGTCGCAGAGATGTCCAGCTCTTCCATGAGCTTCTGGGCGCGCACCTTACCGACACCCGGGAGCGACTCGAGGACGGAGGACACCTTCATCTTGCCGAGCGTGTCGTCATTGCCGGCCTTCTTCAGAACGTCCGCCAGGGACAGTTCCTGTGACTTCAGCTTCGCCTTCACCTGTGCGCGCTTCTTACGAGCCTCAGCAGCCTTCGCGAGAGCCTCGGCGCGCTGCTCGGGTGTAAGCGTAGGAAGAGCCATCGACGACACGCTCCTTTGCTGGTGGAGGGTTCAAGAACGCGGGGAGTATACGCACGGCCGCCGACGCTGGACAAACCGATATGGGTGGCTGCCAGGCGTTTCAGCGAACAGATAGCAGCAGCGAGCGGGCGGCTCCGGCTGGATCGTCCGCTCCGGTGATCGGTCGTCCCACTACCAGGTAGTCGGCACCGGAAGCGATGGCCTCCCCTGGTGTCAGAACGCGTACCTGATCGTCGCCGTTCGATCCTGCCGGCCGGATCCCGGGGACGACCAGGCAGAACTCCTCGCCGCAGGTGTCCCTGACAACCTTCACGTCCGCACCCGACACGACTACCCCGTCGAGACCCGCCTCCTTCGCCTCCCACGCGAGCGCTGCAGCCGACGCCAGATCCTCTCCTTCCCGGGACGAAAGGACGGTGACCGCGATCACCAGTGGCACGGGAACACCGGCTCGATCGGCCCCGCGCTCGGCTCCTTCGAGCGCCGCCCGCATCATCGCCCCGCCGCCGAGGGCGTGTACGTTGAGCATCGCCACGCCCAATCCGGCGATGTTCGCGCTCGCTCGCTCGACGGTGTTCGGTATGTCGTGGAGCTTGGCATCGACGAACACGGGAGCGCGGTCCCCCACCTCCCGGACGGCGTGCGGGCCGTGCGCCCAGAACAGCTCGAACCCGACCTTCAGCATCCCGACGTGCGGAGCCAGGCGATCGGCTAGGCCCGTGGCCTCCTCCAGCTCGGAGGTGTCCAGCGCGGCGATCAGTGGGTTCTCGGGAGCCGGTATCACCGGCGTCCTCCCGCGACCGGGCGGCCGGGAACCCGCAGCCGCCCGCGGATGTCGCCGGGCGAAGCCAAGCCCTTGGCCTTGAGATACGTCGCGATCCCTCGCGCCACGTTCACGGGAGCGGCGGGATCGATCATCACGGCCGTCCCCACCTGAACGGCCCACGCGCCCGCGAGAAGGCACTCCACCGCGTCTTCGCCCGCGCGCACCCCTCCGCTCGCGATGAGCGGGACCTCGGGAAGGACGCGCGAAACGTCGAGGAGCGCCCGCAGGGTCACAGGCTTGAGCGCGGGCCCGGACAGCCAGCCGGTCACACCACCGAGTCCCGGACGCAAGCGCTTGGCGTCCACGTCCAGGGCGGGAGGCGAGCCCACGAGTGTCAGGCCGGTGGCGCCGGCGCGGACCGCGGCCTGTGCCAGATCTACGACGGCGCCGGCGCCACCGGGAAGCTTCGCGAAGACCGGAACGCCGGACATCCTCGACACGGCTCCCACGATCTCGGACACGCGGTCCGGATGAGCGCCCAGCGTCTCGCGGTCGAGCTCCTCGTCCCGCGCCGACAGGTGAACCTCTAAGGCCGCCACGTCCTGCAGACCCTGAAGCGCGCTCGTGAGCCTCACGTAGTCCTCCAACGTGCCCCCGCCTATCGAGACGATGATCGGCACGTTCGTCTTGGCGAGCCTCGGCAACTCGGACACGGCGAACTCGTTCAGCCCAGGGTTCTGCAGCCCCGTGTTCCAGACGATCCCCGACGCCGACTCTGCCACCCGTGGGGTCGGCGATCCCTTCTTCGGCTCGACGGTGATCGTCCTGCTGACGATCGCCCCGATCTTGTGGAAGTCGACGAGCCCCGCCAGCTCACGTCCCATACCGCCGCATCCGGAAGCGACCATCACCGGCGTGGAAAGATGAACCCCACCGAGGTCAACCGCCAAGGTCCGCTTCGGCCCGGCCATCATCACAGGCGGTCCCTCACGATCGGCAGCCCCTCCGGCGGAGTGGGGAGCATCACCGGTGCCTCGGAGAGCCATCTGTCCCACAGGACACGGGCTGGGTTGAATATCGGGCCGTCCATGCACGCGCGCAGGTTGTCGTAGCCGCTCCCGTCTGACCGCGCGACCGGCACGGCGCAGGTGTTGCACAGCCCGAATCCGCAGCCCATGCGCTCTTCTATGGTCACCTGGGCCGGGATGCGCCGCTCCATGCAGAACTCGGCGACGTCCTTGAGCGTCCTCGGACGCGCTGCGGCGTATAGCACCTCGGCCTTCGACCTCTCCACCGCCTCCTGGAGCACGTCCATCACGCCCCCCCGCTCCCCCAGCGACCCGTCGGCGGTCACGATCGAGACCGTCTGCGACAGCCTCTTCGCTTCGATCGGCTTGAACACGGCCTCATGCGTCTGCGCACCGACCACCATGTCCACCCGTTTGTGACGCGCCAGCAACTCCTGAGCCAGGAAGTAGAGCGTCGCTGCCCCGCGACCTTCCGCAACCAGCAAGCAGTTCGTCAGCTTCTTCGGATACGAGAACGGCTTCCCGAGCGGCCCGATCACGTCCAGGAACTGGTGTGCTCGCGCCGAGCCGAGCCACTTGGTCCCCGCGCCCTCGGGGCTCACGACGAACTCGAGCGTTCCTGCCCACCCGCCGCGCCGCGACGCCTGGTGGATCGAGAAGTGCCTGCGGAGGGTGAAATCGCGATCCTCGGGCATCGCGATCGCAACGAACTGGCCGGGCCGCGCGCGCTCGGCTATCTCCGGGGCGACCAGGGTCAGCACGGTGAAGGCCCCCAGGCGACGGGTCGAGAGGATCTCCGCTCGCGCCCTCTTCATCGGTTCGCCTCCAGGTTTGCCGCGGCCTGTTCGAAGGTCAGGCGTCCCTGCACCCCGTCGCTCCGAGCCATGCCGTGATGTTCCTGCACCGATCGTGGCTCCGTGGGCTCTCCCCTCAGCGCCTCGATGCCGCGCACCGCGGCGAACACACCTGGCAGGGTCGTGATGCACGGGACGCCCGCGGAAGCCGACGCCGTCCGGATGAAGGAGCCGTCAGAGCGGGGCGAGCGCCCGAACGGCGTGTTGATGACCAGGTCTATCCGCCCGGCGCGGATCAGCTCCGCGACGTTGTCGGCGGATTCGCTCACCTTCGAGACGCGTTCGACCGGTATCCCTGCACGTTCCAGCACACCCGCCGTGCCGCTGGTGGCCAACAGCCGGAACCCCATGTCGGCCAGCCGCTTGGCGGGGAAGACGATCGCCCGCTTGTCCCTGTTCGCGACGCTCACGAACACCGACCCCTCGGTCGGCAGCGCGTGCCCCGCCGCGACCATCGCCTTCGCCAGAGCCATGCCGGAGTCGGCGTCCACCCCCATCACCTCGCCGGTGGACTTCATCTCCGGACCCAGGACCGTGTCCACGCCTGGGAAACGCCCGAACGGCAAGACGGCGGCCTTCACAGCCGTGTAGCGCAGGTGCCGGTAGAAGTGGGGATCCTCCGGCAGCACACCCTCCGCAGCCAGCTCGGCAAGGGAACGGCCGGTGAGGACGAGGGTCGCTACCCGTGCGAGCGAGACACCGACCACCTTCGACACGAACGGAACGGTCCGCGACGCGCGCGGGTTGGCCTCCAGCACCCAGATCCGCTCGTCCTTGACCGCGAGCTGAAGATTGAGCAGGCCCACCACCCCCAGGCGGCGGCCGATCCGCCTCGCGATGTCCTCGATGGTGTCCAGTTCGTCGTCCGAAAGGGTCGCCGGCGGGATCTGGCAGGAGGAGTCGCCCGAGTGAACGCCGGCCTCTTCGATGTGCTCCATCACGGCCCCGATGAAGACGCCGCCCTCACCATCGCAGACCGCGTCCACGTCCACCTCTATGGCGCCTTCCAGGAACCGATCGATCAGCACCGGATGGTCGGGCGACGCTTCCGCGGCCGACAGGACGAACCCCTCCAGCTCCTCGTCGTCGTAGACGATCTCCATCGCCCGGCCTCCGAGCACGTACGAGGGGCGAACCACCACCGGGTAGCCGATCTGCGTGGCGATCGCGCGGGCCTCTTCGAGGGTCCTGGCTTCACCGTGCGGCGGCGCCGGGATCTGAAGCTCCTTCAGCAGCTGCGCGAATCTGCTTCGGTCCTCGGCCATGTCGATCGCGTCGGGCGAGGTCCCCAGGATCTGGAACCCCTCCTCCTGGAGGGTCCGCGCGAGCTTGAGCGGAGTCTGCCCGCCGAACTGAGCGATCACTCCCACCGGCTGTTCCGTCCGGCACACGCCCAGGACGTCCTCGGCACTCAGCGGCTCGAAGTACAGACGAGAAGAGGTGTCGTAGTCGGTCGAGACCGTCTCGGGGTTCGAGTTGATCATCACCGACTCGAACCCGGCCTCTTCGAGCGCGAATGCAGCGTGCACGCACGCGTAGTCGAACTCGATGCCCTGGCCGATCCGGTTTGGGCCGGCGCCGAGGATCACGACGCGCGGCCGCTGTGCCGGATGGACCTCGTTCTCTTCTTCGTAGGTCGAGTAGTGGTACGGCGTCCGAGCCGGGAACTCGCCGGCGCAGGTGTCCACCGTCTTGAACACCGGCAGGACGCCGAGGGCCTCGCGGTGCCGGCGGACGGCCGCCTCGGTGCCGCCTGTAAGCACCGCGAGGCGCGCATCGGACAGGCCCGCCCGCTTCGCGCTCCACAGGTCCGCCGCCGACAACGTGCTGAGCGCACGCCCTTGCAGCGCGCCCGCCTCTTCCACGACCTGCGCGATCTGATCCACGAACCACGGATCGATCCCACTGTCCGCCACAACTTCCTCGACCGTGTGCCCCGCCGCGAGGGCTCCTGCGATCTGGAGGAGACGGAACTCCGACGGCGTAGCGAGGGCGGCGAGTGGCGGAGTCCCGGGGGGGTCTGTGGTGGTGGCGGCGAGTGGCGGGATCGCCGGGGGGTCGTCGCGGAGCGAAGCGGAGCGATGCAGCGAAGCGGCCCCCGGCGAACCGCCACCGCCACCGCCATCGCCACCGCCGCCGTCACCGATGCCAAGGTCCAGCGGCAACTTCTCCAGCGACCGGAACGCCTTGCCGAGCGCCTCCTTGAACGTCCTGCCGATCGCCATCACCTCGCCCACCGACTTCATCGTCGAGGTGAGCACCGGGTCGGCCTCCGGGAACTTCTCGAATGCGAACCGCGGGATCTTGACGACAACGTAGTCCAGCGTCGGCTCGAACGCGGCCGGGGTCTCGCCCGTGATGTCGTTCATGATCTCGTCGAGCCGGTATCCGACGGCGAGCAGCGCGGCGATCTTGGCGATCGGGAACCCCGTCGCCTTCGACGCCAGGGCGGAGGACCGCGACACGCGCGGATTCATCTCGATCAGCACCTGCCGCCCGGTCCGGGGGTCCACGGCGAACTGCACGTTCGACCCGCCGGTCTCCACTCCGATCGCCCGCAACACCTGGATCGCCGAGTCTCGCATCTGCTGGTATTCGCGGTCTGACAGCGTCTGCTGAGGCGCCACCGTGATCGAATCGCCCGTGTGCACCCCCATCGGGTCCACGTTCTCTATCGAGCACACGATCACGGCGTTGTCGGCTCCGTCGCGCATGACCTCCAGCTCGAACTCTTTCCACCCCGCGATCGACTCCTCCACGAGGATCTCGTGCACGGGACTGATGTCGAGAGAACGCATGGCGAGCGCGGTCAGCTCCTCTCGGCTCGAAGCGAACCCGCTGCCTCCACCGCCGAGCGTGAAAGAAGGCCTGACGATCACGGGGTATCCGATGGAATCCCCGAGCGACAGGGCCTCTTCGAGCGACCTGGCCGTATCGGCCCTGGGCACCTCCAGCCCGGCTTCGATCATCGCCTGCTTGAAACCCGAACGGTCCTCGGCCTTGTGGATCGCCTCCAGCGACGCCCCCAGCATCCGGATACCCAACCTGTCCAGGTCACCCGATTCGGCCAGAGCCACGCTGACGTTCAGCCCCGTCTGGCCCCCGAGCGTCGGCAGAAGGGCATCGGGCTTCTCTCTCTCCAGGATCTGCAGCACCGACTCGGGCGTCAGAGGTTCGATGTAGGTTCGATCAGCGAACTGCGGGTCGGTCATGATCGTCGCGGGGTTCGAGTTGACGAGCGAGACCTCGAAGCCCTCGGCGCGGAGCACCTTGCACGCCTGCGTCCCCGAGTAGTCGAACTCGCACGCCTGCCCGATGACGATGGGTCCCGAGCCGATCACCAGGATCTTGTGTAGGTCCGTGCGCCGCGGCACGTCAGGCACCCTTTCCCATCAGCGCGCGGAACTCCTCGAACAGGTAGCGCGAGTCGTGCGGACCGGGCGCCGCCTCCGGGTGGTACTGCACCGCGAAGGCCGGAACGTCCAGACAGCGCAGCCCCTCGAGCGTGCCGTCGTTCAGGTTCCAGTGGCTCAGCTGGACCAGTCCGTAGTCGGTGTGCGCGTTGCCGTGCGGGTCCTTCGTCCACCCATCTGGGTCCACCGCGAACCCGTGGTTGTGGCTCGTGATCTCTACCCGCCCCGTCGCGACGTCCTTGACGGGTTGGTTCACGCCGCGGTGCCCGAACTTCATCTTGTAGGTCCGCCCACCGAGCGCCAGCCCTAGCAGCTGGCTCCCCAGGCAGATCCCGAAGATCGGGACCTTGCCCAGCAGCTCCCGCGTGGCCGCTATCCCATATCCGGTCGCTGCCGGATCGCCCGGGCCGTTCGACAGGAACACGCCGTCGTACCCACCCCGGGCGATCTCGGCCGCAGGCGTCTGGGCCGGGAAGACCGTGCACTCGATGCCGTGCGCGGCCAGTAGCCGCAGGATGTTCCGCTTTATCCCGAAGTCGTAGGCGGCGACCCGGAAGACACGGCCGCAGGCCGGATCGGCTGCACCTACCAGGGAAGAGGCCTCGTAGGGCTCTGCCGCACTAACCGTGCGGGCCAGATCCGCTCCGGCCATGCCGGGAGAGGCCAGGACCCGCTCCACGAGCGACTCGGGGTCCAGGTCCACGGTCGAGATGCCGGCTCTCATCGCCCCCTGCTCGCGAAGACGGAGCGTCAGCTTCCTCGTATCGATCCCCTCTATCCCGACGATCCTTGCCGATGCCAGCGAGTCGTGCAGGGAAGCCTCGGAGCGCCAGGAAGAGGGCCGCCTAGAGACCTCGCGCACCGCGAAACCCGCCACCTGCAGCCGCCCGGATTCGGGGTCCTCGGAGTTGAGCCCATAGTTGCCCTGGTGCGGACAGGTCATCGTCACGATCTGGCCTGAGTAAGAGGGGTCGGTCAGGACCTCCTGGTACCCGGCCATGCCGGTGTTGAAGACGGCCTCCCCGAAGGTCTCGCCTTCGGCGCCGAAACCCGTTCCGCGGAAGACCGTCCCGTCTTCCAGGGCCAAGAGCGCGGTAGGCGTCGGCGTCACCGCGTGGCCTTCCCGCCGGCCACGGTCAGCTCCCCGCGGAGCATCGTGTACTTGACCCGGCCCTTCAGCCTGCGACCCAGGAACGCGCTGTTACGGGCCTTGGACGCGAACGGCGGCTCGACCACCCACTCCTCGTCCGGGTCGAAGACGACTAAGTTGGCCGGCGCGCCGGCCACCAGCGGGCCGCCGTGCCCCTGCGCTCCAAGGATCTTGGCCGGCGCGCCAGCCATGGCCTCCACGGCACGGCCCAGCGTCAGCAGCCCAGGCCCGACCAGCTCGGTCAGCACCACCGCCAGGGCCGTCTCCAGTCCGATCGTCCCCGGCGCCGAAAGGTCGAACTCGCATTCCTTCTCTTCGACCGCGTGCGGCGCATGATCCGTCGCCACCGCGTCGATCGTTCCGTCGGCCAAACCCCACCTAAGCGCGTCCCTGTCTTCGGCCGTCCGCAGCGGCGGGTTCATCTTCAGGTTCGTGTCGTAGGTCACCAGATCCTCATCGGTGAAGGTCAGGTGATGCGGTGTCACCTCGGTCGTTACCCGCACGCCCTCCGCCTTCGCCCTGCGAACCAGCTCCACCGACCTAGCGGCCGAGAGGTGACACAGATGCAGGCGCCCTCCCGTCGTCCGCGCAACCGCCAGATCGCGCGCAACCGCGATCTCCTCAGCCTCCGCCGGCCTGCCGGCCAGTCCAAGCGTGTACGAATGCACGCCCTCATGCATGTGTCCGCCTTCGACCAGCGAAGCGTCCTCCGCGTGATCCGCCAGCACCACCTCGACCGGGAAGGCCTTCGCGTACACCAACGCGTTCCGTAGCAGCCGCGCCGTCCGGACCGAGTCGCCGTCGTCGCTGAACATGCGGACGCCCGCCTCGACCATCTCCCCCATCTCGGCCAGGACCTCGCCCGCCCTTCCCTTCGTTATGGCGCCGACCGGGAACACGTCGCACAGTCCGGCAGCCGCCGCCAGATCGCGCACCTCATGGACGATCGCCGCTTGGTCCGTCACCGGCTCGGTGTTCGCCATCGCGGCGACCGCCGTGTACCCGCCCAGCGCAGCGGCGCGCGTCCCGGTCTCGATGGTCTCCTTGTGCTCGAACCCCGGCTCGCGCAGGTGCGTGTGCATGTCCACGAGCCCGGGGGCCAGGACCATCCCGCGAGCGTCCAGACGCTCGGCCCCCTCCGCAGCCTCCGGTCCGGCGATCGACGCGCCGTCCACATAGACGTCGCGGACCTCGTCCACGCCCGCGGCGGGATCGACCACGCGCGCCCTCTCGAAGACGAAGCGTCCGCTCATGACGCCTCCTCTCCGGCGCCACCCAGCAACAGGTACAGCAGCGCCATCCGTATCGCGATGCCGTTCGTCACCTGCTCTTCGACCACCGACTGCGGCATATCCGCTACGTCGGAGGCTATCTCGACACCCCTGTTCATAGGTCCGGGGTGCATGACCAGCGCGCCTTCGGGCAGCATCGCGGCCCTCTCCCCGGTGAGCCCGAACAGCCGCGAGTACTCCCTGACGCTCGGGAAGAACTCGAGCCGCTGGCGCTCCTTCTGCACGCGGAGCATGTAGCAGACGTCCAACTTGGGAACGACCTCGTCTATGTCGTAACTCACGCCCACGCCCCAGGACGGAGCGTCGGGCGGGATCAGCGTCGGCGGCCCGACCAGCGTCACGTCGGCCCCCATCTTCACCAACCCGAAGGCCAGCGACCGGGCCACCCTCGAGTGCAGCACGTCGCCCACGATCGCCACCCGAAGACCTTCGAGCCGGCCGAGCTTCTCCCTCATCGTGTACAGGTCCAGCAGGCCCTGCGTCGGGTGCTCGTGGGTGCCGTCGCCCGCGTTCAGCACGTGCCCCTCCACCCACTTGGTGAGCTGATAGGGCGAACCGCTCGACGAGTGCCGGATCACGATCGCATCGGCCCCCATCGCCTGAAGGGTCAGCGCCGTGTCCTTCAGAGATTCGCCCTTGGAGACGCTCGATCCTCCCGAGCTGAAGTTGATCACGTCGGCGGAGAGCCGCTTGGCCGCCAGTTCGAACGAGATCCGTGTGCGCGTCGAGTTCTCCATGAAGAAGTTGACGACGGTGCGCCCGCGCAGCGCCGGGACCTTCTTGATGACGCGCGAGCCCACCTCGCGGAACGACGCCGCGGTGTCGAGGATCCGCGTCACGTCCTCGGCCGTGAGGTCGTTCATCGAGAGCAGGTGCTTCTTCATCTCGCCACCTCCACGACCACAGCGTCTTCGCCATCCATCTCTTCGATCATCACGCGAACCTCGTCCGCGCGGCTCGTCGGCACGTTCTTCCCCACGTAGTCGGCTCTGATCGGCAGCTCGCGGTGCCCACGATCAACCAGGACGGCGAGCTGGATCTTGCGAGGCCTCCCCAGGTCCATCAGGGCGTCCATCGCCGAGCGGATGGTCCGGCCGGTGAACAGAACGTCGTCCACCAGGATCACCACCTTGTCGCTGACGTCGAACGGGATACGGGTCTCGTGGACCTCCGGCGCCTCGGCGCGCAGGCCGATGTCGTCGCGGTAGAAGGTGATGTCCAGGACCCCGACCGGGACCTTCACACCCTCGATGCGCTCGATCTCGGCGGCCAGGCGACGGGCCAGGTCGTCACCCCGGTCCGCTATCCCCACCAGGACCACGTCGGGGGCGCCCTTGTCCCTCTCCAGGATCTCGTGGGCGATGCGGGTGAGCGCCCGCCGGAAGTCCGCCGGCTCCATGACCTTGGCGCTCATGCGGGAACGCCTCCCCGAGCAGGCAGGGAGGCGTGCATGTTGTGGTGCATCTTCTGCTCCCTTCCCGGCCTCACTGGACCGGCTTAAAGGGGTGGATACCGTCTGGCGCTCAAGATACCCCGGCCGCAGGCTCCCCGCCAAGCTCGGTCCCAGCCTGTCTCCTGCCTCGCGGGCGGGCTATCCTAGGGTGTTACCTCTATGGAAGGCGGTTCCAGGACATGAACGAGTGGGTCATCGTCGTCATCGTCGCCGTGGTCGTTATCTTCGGCGCCTCCAAGCTGCCCCAGCTCGCCCGCAACGTCGGCAAGGCCCAGAGCGAGTTCAAGAAGGGTCTGAAGGAAGGCATGACCGACGAGGAGCGGGCTGCTGCTGCGGCACCGCCCGCGGCTCCCGCGGCTGCCCCCGCCGAGCAGCCGGCCGAGCCGGCCGCGCAGCCGCCCGCCGACCAGCAGCAGGCCAACAACGACCAGCCTTCCTGAACCGCCGATCCGCGAGAAGTACGAGGGGCCGCCCGCACACACGGGCGGCCCCTCGCGTGTCCATGCACCGATGGACCATGTCGCTCCGGTCGCGTTCGCCCAACACGCAGCCCGATCCACGCGCTTCGAGGACGTCTTCGCCTCAGAGCGCGATCGGCTCTTCGCTGATCTTTGGCTGGTCACGCGCGATCGCCACGAGGCGGAAGGGTCGCAACCCCATCACCGCGCTCCGCCAAGGAGCAGCGCCCTGCGCCGCCAGAGCGACGACCAGACGATGAGGACGGTGGGGAGAACCAACACGGGAAGCACCCTCGCAGGAAGGAAGGTCCAAAGACCTCCAAACATGAGGAAGACAGCAAGTTCAGCCCACCTAAGCGCCAACTGGGTGCCGACTGGGCGGGGGGCCTGCCGTCGGCTTGTCGCCAACATGGTCAACGCGGCGGCGATCCCAGCCGAGAAGCCCATCCCGACACCGCGAAGCCAATCACCGTCCAGGATCGACAGCGAGAGGCTGGCGACCATGAAGGCGCCGAAGCCGAGCCCCAGGTCCCGGAGCGTCCGCCAGCCCCGGAAGATCAGAACTACACCGACCGCCGCCATGAAGCGTGACGGGATTCTTGGAGGCTCCAGCCCGCCGAAGAGCGCGAGGCCGGTGAGGGCCATGACCTGGTCTCTCGACATGATCAGTCAGGCTCCCATATGCGATCGGCGAGCAAGTCCCCAGCCAAGTCTCCGGCCGCACCACCCCCGATGCCGCCCACGAACCCAACAGCGATGCAGCCCACCGGTCCGGCGAGCAAACCGGCCAGGCACCCACCTGCCACTCCCACCTGGCTGAAAGCTAGCCCCACTCCGGCCTCGAACACGGCTCTCGGGAGGCTGTTGCCGTCCCTCAGCGTCTTGACGCCGACGTCGTAGGCGAAGACGAGCCCCGAGAACACCAGCGAGCCCCGGCCCACTTTCCGCAGCCCGTTAGGACCCAGGGAGCGAAGCACCTTCCCCACGTCGGACCACCGCAATTTCGCGAGGTAACGAGCGGCGAGAGAGGCCAGGTAGCCACCGTCGGGCATTAACCTCCCGGCCAGAGTGGCCAGCCGGCTGGGACTCGCCAACGAATCCACCGCGGTGCCGACTGCATCAAGCACCGCGCCACCGGCGTCGTCCCCACCTCCACCACATGAAGCCGCAGCCCGGGTCCTGAGCCGGTCCTGGCAGCGGGTAGGGGACCGAAACCGCGCCGAGGAGCGGGATCCCGCAGCGCCTGGCGCAATTATAGGTCGGCACGGGAGCAGGAGGTGCCGGGGCCTGGAAGGAGCTGCCCGCACCGTAGGCCTTGTTCGCACACCCCGCCCCTGAGGCGGTCTTGCACGAGGTGTAGTCGCCGTAGGCGACGTAGTCGGACTGGGTGGGATCGCTTCCTGCGATGGACAACATCCCCGTGGGGTCGATCATCGTGACGGGGTTGGCGCCCGCGTAGGCGTGACGGTTCAGGCTCATCGAGAAGGTCGCGTCTCCTTCGAGCACGTCCCTCGAGGTGAACCGCCCGAGGGAAGGTGAGTAGTGGCGGGTACCCATGTCGAGGAGCCCGGTGTCCTGATCGGTGAGGTCTTCCTGGTAGCCGAGCACGGGGGCGGTCCCGGTAGAGGCGAGGGGCCTTCCGTAGGGGTCGTAGGCCCTGGTCGAAACCGCCGCAGCAGAGGTGCTCACGGAAGAAACGATATCCCCGTGGGGGTCAGATATGTAGAACTGGGTCGAAGACCCCTTCTGGGCAAGTGGGGTGCCGGAGGCCGAAGAGGCGTATACGGTGACCGCTGACCCCGCGGTCATCCTCGTCAGGGTCTCTGAGGTGCCCCTGTAGTGGAAAGCAGTCGTGGTCGAGCCGTAGGTTTGGGAGATCGTCCGGTCCAAGGCGTCGTAGACCGGGAGCAGCCTGGTCCCCTGGGTGCGGGCGGTCGAGTTCTTCGCGCAGGTCATCCTGGCGTAGGCGTCGTAGGAGTAGGCCCAGTCGCTCGGACGACCCGGCTGCCGGAGATGACATGCCTCCGCTGTGCGACTACACCTCGAAGCGTCTAACCACGACATCGTCGACGCCCACATCGTAGGTCCGCCCGTACAGGTGGTCGCCCAGCTGGATCCGGCCGATGGGCACGATGCCGGCGGTCTCTGTTCGCCCCGCTATCAGCACACCGTCCAGCCTCACTTCTACGTTGCTCGCGTCGCCGTTCGCGACGACCTGCAGGCCGATCGTGTGCCACTCGCCGGGCGGAAGGACCACTCCGGATCTCCGTATCTTCTTCGTCTGCTCCACCTTGTAGGCGAGCGTCCCGTCCGTTCGAACGAACACCTGAACGACCCCGACCCCTGACGGATCCATCCCCCTCACCAGGACCACCGGCTCCGCCGCTCGCGAAAGAAGCTTGACCTCGGCCTTGATCAGGATGTTCTCCGGCGCGCTCGGAAGTGTCGCTCGCACGAACGAAGGTGCCCCTGAAGAGGTGAAGCGTGCCTCGACGCGCCCGGTGCTGCCTCCGTACACCGCGAAAGCTCCCCGCACCACCGGCCAGCCCATGAGCGTTCCGGACTCGAACCCGTCCACGAGGAGACTTCCCGCTGCCGGAAGTCGCAGCGGCGGAGCGGTTACCGCGCCCGAGCCCTTGCCGTTCGCGTCAACCGCCTCGACCCCGTAGGTGTGCCACTCGCCCGGCTCCGACGCGGTGTCCACGAACCTGACCACGCGCCCGAGGCGAGCTATCGTCTGGCCGTCGCGGGTTACCTCGTAGCCCGACACCCCAACGTCGTCGGTCGCAGGGTCCCACTCGACCACCACCTCACCCCGCGCGTTCAAGCCGGCCGTGGGGTTCACAGGCTCCCCCGGTGGACCGTTGTCAGGCCCGGCGAGCGTCACGCAACCGGCCCCGGAGCATGCCCTGTCGGCCGAGAGCACCGCGGAGAGCGCCGCGATATCGGGGTTGTTACCGGGATCGCCGTCCCTCAGCAGGTTGTGGTTCTGCCACGGATCGGCCGTCAGGTCGTAGTACTCGCGCCAAGTGACCGTCGCTCCGTCGGAGGAGTAGTACTCGGTGAACTGCCAAGAAGCCGTGAGCGTCGAGGCCCAGCTGGGGAACGCCGGCGCGTCCTCGCTCCGGAAGTACTCGAGGAGGATCCGGCTCCTGACAGCGAGCCGGTCCAGCAGGGAAAGGCCGTCAGGCTCCCAGCCGAGCGTCAACCCGGCAGCCTCGGCGATCGTCGGCACGATGTCCACGTTCGCAACGATCCGACCGTCCACCTCACCCGCGTCGACGTGGCCCGGCCACCTCATCCCGAACGGGATCCCCACCGACGACGTGTACGGCAGCCGCTTGTGCCTGAGGACACCGTGGTGCGCCCACATCAGTCCGTTGTCGGATAGGAAGAACGCGAGGGTGTTGTCCTCTTCTCCAAGCTCCACGAGGTGCGTCATCACCTCGTCGACCATGTCGTCTGCCGCCAGCAGCGAACGCTTCTGCTGCTCTGCTAGGGCGATGCCCTCCTTCAGCGTGCCGCTCTGGTTCCGGACGATCTGTGGCTTGTCGCTCCGATCGGCCTCCAGAACCGCAGGGTCGCCGTCCCACGGTGGGATGGCGGCGCCCCGATGCCGCTGAGGGGAGGCGAAGGGCTTGTGCCCGGTCACGGGCGCCAGGTACAGGAAGAAGGGCTGATCGTCGGTCGTCTCGAAATCATCGAGGAACGCGGTCGCGAACCCCGCCAGCAGATCGGGCTCGAACCCGGGGACCTGCTGCACGGTCCCATCGACGTTCATGTTCGGGTTCCAGTACGAGGAGCTGGAGCTGTGGGTCGCCCATCTGTCGAAGTGCGGCGGGTCGATGTCCAGCGGCCAGGAGTTGAGGTACTTGCCGGCGATGCCCGTGCGGTAACCCGCCTCCTTGAGCGCGTTCTGGACGGTCTTCGATTGGTCGAGCGACTGGGTCAGCTCGGGAGACGCGTTCTGCGTGACGCCGTGGTTGTGCGCGTATCGCCCGCTGAAGATCGTCGAGCGCGACGGGCAGCAGATCGGGCTGGTCACCACCGCGTTCGGGAACCAGGTCCCGCCCTCCTGGAACCAGGCCGCCGTAGCCGGCATCGCCTCCATGGTTCCCAACGGCTGGTCGTCGGTGAGGAACACGACGATGTTGGGGCGGGAGTCGGGCTCGGCGGTGGCAGCCGTGCCGGGCACGGCCAGCGCCAGCGCCAGCAGGCAGGCCGCCATGGCGACGCGAAAGACCCCTCCCATGGAAGCGCAAACGTATGCCACCGCGCACGGCGCCCGCCAGGGCCTATGGTCTACAAGCTGAGCTCCCTGGCGATCCGGCCTAGGATGCCGTTGACGAACCCCTTCGACTCCCCCGAGGACAGCTCCGCCGCCGCCTCGACCGCCTCGCTTATGGCCACCGAGGCCGGGACCTCTCCCTTCAGCAGCTCGTGGACGGCCACCCTGAGGATCGTGCGGTCCAGGGCCGCCATCCGAGCGACCGTCCAGCCCTCGGCGTGCTCTTCGAGCAGGAGGTCGATCTGAGGGGAGTCGGCGTCCACGCCCTCGACCAGCTCACGGGCGAACCCCGGGACGTCGCTGCCCGCCTCCACCCAGCCCCCGACGACGTCGGCCGGAGCCGCGCCGGTCAGGTCGGCCTGGTACAGGATGTCGATGGCGATGCGCCGGGCCTCGCGGCGGCTGCCCAAGGTCAACCCTTCACGCGCTCGATGTACTCGCCCGTGCGGGTGTCGACCTTGACCTTCTCGCCTTCCTCCACGAACAGCGGCACCTGGACGACCGCTCCGGTTTCCAGCGTGGCGGGCTTGGAAGCTCCCGTGCGGGTGTCCCCCTTGGCGCCCGGGTCGGTCTGAGTGACGGTCAGGACGACCGATGCGGGCAGGTCCACGGCGATCGGCACCCCCTCGTGCATCGCCACCTGAGCCTCGGCTCCCTCGGCCATGTACCTGGGAGCGTCGCCCAGCACCTCCGCCGGAACGTGGATCTGGTCGTAGCTCTCCAGGTCCATGAACACGGCGTCCGAGCCAATCGAGTACAGGTACTGCATCGGCTTGCGCTCGACGATGGCCAGGCCGACCTTCACGCCGGCGTTGAAGGTCTTCTCGATCACCGCTCCCGTCTTGACGTTGCGCAGCTTGGATCGTACGAACGCGCCGCCTTTGCCGGGCTTGACGTGCTGGAACTCGATGACCTGGAACAGCGTTCCGTCCAGGTCGAGGGTCATGCCGTTCTTCAGGTCGTTGGTGGAAACGCTCACTTGACTCCCCTACAGCTCGATCAGGTCTCGGGTAGAGGTTCCCACGACGACGGCCCCTTCGTCCGTGACCTCCACCATGTCCTCTATGCGAACGCCACCCAGGCCGGGGATGTAGATGCCCGGCTCCACGGTCACGACCGCGCCGATCGGGAGCCGGTTCTCCTGCGCCTTACCCAGCCAGGGCTGCTCGTGGATCTCCAGGCCCACCCCGTGGCCTGTCCCGTGAACGAAGCTCTCGCCGTAGCCGGCGTCTTCGATCACCTTGCGACACGCGGCGTCCACGGCCTCTCCGGTCACGCCCGCCTTCACGGCGTCGATGCCCGCTTGCTGCGACTCGCGGACCACGTCGTGGATCTTTCGAAGCTCGGCCGGCGGCGAGCCGAAGGCCACCGTCCGGGTCATGTCCGAGTGGTACCCGCCAACCAGCCCCCCGAAGTCCAGCTTGACGACATCGCCCTCTTCGAGCATGCGGTGACCGGGCTCGTGGTGCGGCTCGGCCGCGTTCTCGCCGAAGGCCAGGATGGGGTCGAAAGCCAAGGCGTCGGCCCCTTCCTCACGGAGCAGCCGCTCGAGCTCGCGAGCGATGCGTGCCTCGCTTACGCCGACCGAGAACAGGTCCAGGACGGCCTCGAACGCGGCGTCTGTCGCGGCCTGGGCCTGTCGGATCAGGTCTCGCTCGTCGTCGTCCTTGACCGACCTGAGGAGTTCGACCGCCCCGCTCACCGGGACCAGCTCGACCGCGTCTCCGAAGGCCTCGGCCAGCTTGCTTCGCTCCTCCAGGGTCACCTCGTGCGACTCGACCGCGAGCCTGGCGATCCCGAGCTCTCCCGCCCTCGTGGCGACGTCGGCGCGATGGTCGTGACCGCAGGTGATCCGCTCCAGATCGGGAACCTCCCGGCGGGACTGCTCGGTGTACCGGCCGTCGGTGAAGAAGACGGTCTGGTCGGGACTCACGAGCAGGAGCGCGTTGGACCCGGTGAATCCCGTCAGGTATCGGACGTTGAGCAGGCGCGTGACCAGTAGCGCCTCCGCTCCCAGCTCCTCGAGCCGGGACGCGAGAGCCGCCCTCCTCAGCGAGTGATCCAAGCCACCGCCTCCAGGGCCAAGTGATAGCCAGCCTCGCCGAGCCCCGTGATGGTCCCGGCGCAGACGTCGGACACGACGGAGCGGCGGCGGAACTCCTCTCGCGCGTGGACGTTGGACATGTGAACCTCCAAGACCGGCACCCCGCACGCCTCTATAGCGTCCCGCAGCGAGTAGGAGTAGTGGGTTAGCGCGCCCGGGTTGATCACCACGGCGGCCGTGCCCTCACCGGCTGCGGCGAGGAGCCAGCCGACGAGATCGCCTTCGTGGTCGGACTGACGCCAGCGCAGGGTGTGACCCAGCTCGACGGCCTTCTTCTCCACATCCTGCATGATCTGATCCAGGGTCCTGGACCCGTAGGTTTCCGGGTCCCGGCGGCCGAGCGCCCCCAGGTTGGGGCCGAACAGGTACAGGACGTTCATCCAGCCTCCCCCGGACTTCCCATCTGACGAAGGATCTTCGCCATCTCGTCCTCCGACACGCCGTTCACCACCACGGGGTGCCCGGCTTCTTCCAGCAGGACGAACCGGATCCCCCCGTGGAACTTCTTGTCCATCTTGAAGGCTTCGAGGATGTCACGAACGGGCGGCAGGGGACCAACCGCCTCGATGCCCAGGGAGTTCAACAGGCGGGAGGTCCTCGCGGCCAACCCCTCTGAGGCCAGGCCGCGATCCTCGGCGAGCCGGGCAGCGAAGACCATCCCTACCGCGATCGCCTCGCCGTGGGAGCGGCCGGCGAAGCCCTCCAGGCGCTCCAACGCGTGCCCCAGCGTGTGCCCGTAGTTCAGGAACAGGCGAAGACCCGTGTCCCTTTCGTCCTGGGACACCGTGATCGCTTTGGCCGCGACGCAGCGGGCGACCAGGCGTTCCATGGCGGCTGGCTCGCGGCCCAGAACCGGCGCCGGGTTCTCCTCGAGTTCTGCCAACAGGTCCGTGTCGAGGGTCAGGGCGTACTTCGCCACCTCGGCGAGCCCGGCGCGGAAGTCCCGGTCCGGGAGCGTCGCAAGCGCGCCCACGTCGCAGAGCACGGCGGTGGGCTGGTAGAAGGTGCCGACGAGGTTCTTGCCCTCGGGAAGGTTGACGGCCGTCTTGCCGCCGATGGCCGCGTCGACCTGAGCGGTGAGCGTCGTCGGCACCTGAACGAGCGGCAGCCCACGCATGTAGGTGGAGGCCACGAAGCCCGCAAGGTCCCCTGTGGTGCCGCCTCCCAGCGCTATCACCACGTCGTCCCGGTGTGCCTCCTGGGTGGCGAGCTGGTGCAGCAGCGTGCCGTAGACCTGCATCGTCTTGGCTTCTTCCCCGGCGGGAACCGTGAGCAGCACGGCGTGCAGCCCGCGCTCGTCCAGCGAGTCCGAGAGCGGCGCGAACCAGGCATCCGCCACCCCTCTGTCGGCCACGACGAACGCTTGGGCCGCCTTCGGGAACTCCGGGAGATGCGCCCCTGCATCGGCGATGACGCCCGAGCCGACCACCACGTCGTAGGACCGCCCTGGGATCGGGACGGTCACGCGCTCCAACGCAGTTCCTCCACGATGGCGTCCGCCACTTCGCTGGGCGTGCCGCTGGCGTCCACGACGTGAGCGGCGAACTCCCGGTACAGCGGCCCGCGCGCTTCGAGGAGCCGTTCCAGGTCCCCCGGCTGGCGGATCAGCGGCCGGTCCTGGCCGGGTTGAACCCGCTCCGTGAGCTGTTCCAGGGGAACGTCGAGGTACACACAGATGCCCGTGTTACGAAGGGCGATGCGGTTGGCGGGTTCCAGCACGACTCCGCCTCCGCACGAGACCACCGCCGGGTCCTGCGTGGACGCCTTGATCAAGGCCTGCGCCTCTATTGCTCGGAAACCCTGTTCGCCCCGCTCCTCGAAGATCCGGGTGACGGGCATGCCGGCTTCCCGTTCGATCTCGGTATCGAGGTCGATGAAGGGGACGCCGTAGCGAGCGGCGAGCTCGACCCCCACCGTCGTCTTGCCTGAGCCGGGCATGCCCACCAGATAGACGATCACGGAAGCGCCTCCAGGTATCTGTCCATATTGCTGCGGGTCTCGGGTAGTGAGTCGCCCCCGAACTTCTCGAGCATCGCGTCGGCCAGGACGAATGCGGTGACGGCTTCGCCCACCACTCCCCCGGCCGGGACCGCGCAGACGTCGGTGCGCTGCTTGATCGCCTTTGCAGGCTCCCGGGTGACCAGGTCCACGGTGTCGAGCGGTTGAGGAACGGTGGAGAAAGGCTTCATGGCCGCCCTCAGGCGGATGGGTTGCCCGGTGGACATGCCGCCCTCGATGCCGCCGGCGCGGCCGGTCTTGCGCGCCAGACGGCCGGAGCGATCCAACACGATCTCGTCGTGGGCGCGCGAGCCCGGCCGCGCCGCGCTCGCGAAACCGTCCCCGACCTCAACGCCCTTGACCGACTGGATGGACATGAGCGCCGCCGCCAGGCGGGCGTCCAGCTTACGGTCGAAATGCACGTGCGAGCCCACACCGGCGGGAACGCCGTACGCCACGACCTCGAACACGCCTCCCACGGTGTCCTTGGCCTTCCGCCGACCGTCGATCTCGGCCACCATCGCCTTCGACGCCTTCGGGTCGGCGCATCGCACCGGAGAGGACTCGATCGCCGGCACGTCCGCCGGAGCGGGCGGCCTGTGCCGCGCGGGGGCCTTGACCCGTCCGATCTGCACGACGTGCGACAACACCTGCACACCCAGCTCTTCCAGGAGCGAACGGCAGAACCAGCCCGCCGCGACTCTCGCCGCGGTCTCGCGGGCGCTGGCCCGCTCGAGCACGTTGCGGACGTCGTCGAAGCCGTACTTGAGCGCGCCCGCCAGGTCGGCGTGTCCCGGACGCGGCCGCGTCAGCCTGTCGGCGGGGTCCATCGAGCCCTCGGCGGCCATCAGCACCGAGTACTTCTCTTCGAACTCCACGTTCGGGATGACCACGGCGACCGGCGAGCCGATCGTGAGGCCGTGGCGGACGCCCGAGAGCACCCGGAACGAGTCGGCCTCGAAACGCTGGCGTCCGCCACGGCCGTGGCCTGCCCGCCGGCGTGCCAGCTCGCGAGCGAGCGCCTCCGACGAGTAGGGCACGCCGGCGGGCAGGCCCTCGAGGACCGCGACCAGGCCCTTGCCGTGTGACTCACCGGCCGTCAGGAGGCGCAACATGGGCGACATCATAGGCAGTGCGGGGGGGGCGCCGTGGGGGGCGCCCCCGCGGGGCGGGGCCCGCGACACCCCGGGGGGGGCCCCCGGGGTGGCGGGGGGGGCGGAGTGGACGGGGGTG
>CAZHRY010000015.1:0-7769 GCA_964535065.1 uncultured Actinomycetes bacterium | reverse complement strand
GCCCTTTCCGGTGTTACTCACGGGCCTTCTGGTGGCCCAACATGGGCCAAACCATTGGCTGGGGGGGGGGGCCCCCTTGGGGGCCGCCCCCGCTGGCCGGCGACCGCTCCCCCCGAGGGCGGGCCGCCGGGGTCCGGTCCGTCCCTACTTGGACGGCGTGATGCAGAGCGTGAAGGCCTCGTCCCCGAAGACGAAGGTGGCGCAGTTGCCTGAGACCGACCTCAGCCGGAACTCACCGTCGGCGAAGTTCTGTCCCTCGGCTACGTCGTAGACGGTCCCGTCCACTTCGACCTGCACGCGGTCCTGACCGCCGGAGGTGAACACCTCTATCAGTACGACCTCGTGCCCGCCGATGTTGGTCGATGACCCGTTGCCGGGCTGCGTCGGCGACTGCGTGGGTCCCGGCGAGGTCGGAGTCGGCCCAGGCGAGGTCGGCCCAGGCGAGGTCGGCGAGGCCGACCCGCTCGGGGTCGCCGTGGCGCTTATGAAGTACGGCGGGATCGAGAACGGGTCGCGGCCCGTGAACCGTGTGACCGGGGTTCCCGTCTGGGTGGGACCGCCCGTCTCCGAGGGCCCCCCGCTCGGAGTTTCGGTCGGCGTTGGCCTCCCCTCTCCACTGGGCGGCGTGATCTCCTCCTCACCGCCCCCCAGGAAGTTCATGGCGAGCGTCACCACCAGGAGCACCGCGGCGATGATGCCGCCTATCTTCAGGGTCCGGCGGTCCCGGTCGGTGAGTTCCACGCTCAGCCACCGGTCCCTTCGGCGTTCCCTTCGGCGTTCCCTTCGGTCGGTCCCGGCACGGACCCTGGCCCGGCGCTAGCGTCGCTCGTGTACAGCTCGATGGTCCCCGCCATGGTCAACTCGGGAACTCCCGGCACATCCTCGGCTACGGGCGCCAGCGTGACCGCCATGACCTTGGCGGCGCGCGGAAGCGTCTCGACCAGGTACATGAACTCCGTGACGTCGAAGTACGTACCCAGCGCGCTGACCGTCACGGTGACCGTCGTGATCCCCGTCACGTCGTCGAACACCGGGTTGGACGGAGTCAGCGACACGACTTCCATCCCCGCCTTCTCGGCCGCGTTCGTCAGCAGGACGATGATCCCCTGCTCGTCCACGACCGGCGGGACCTTCTGGTCCACCTCGGCGATGATCCGCTCGTTCTGGCGGCGGCGGTCCTTCGCGTCCTCCAACGCCGCCTTCTGCGAGAGCAGCACCTGCTGCTGCCTGCGGGCGTCCTCGAGCTGCGTCTCCGCCTCGCTGATCTCACCCAGCTTGGGAAGGAGCAGGAAGATGACCATCAGGAGCACGACCGCGAAAGCGCCGGCGCCGGCGAACACCAGGGAGCGCTTACCCGCCACCTTCGCCTCCGTCGCCGGTCTCCCCGCTCTTGCCTCGAGCCGTCACCACTTCCTCGTTCAGGTCCACCGTCGCGCTGAACCCGTAGGCGTCCTTGATGTCCGTGGACTGTGTGATCGTGGACATCCATGGGTTCACCCAGCCCCGCACCTGCTCCATGCGCGACAGCAGGATGCTCAAGGTCTTGAAGCCTCGCGCCTCGCCGGCGAGAGCGAGGTTCCCGAAGAACGACGGCGCCGCGCCTCCCTCCAGGGTTGGGTCCGTGATGGGCGGCGTGACCACCGCGCTCAGGCTGGCCAGGTACGAGTCGTCTGGGATCACCCGCGAGACGTCCATCAGGAGCCCCGACAGCGAGACCTCGGAGGCGTAGGCGATCGACAGCAGCTCCTCGCGCCTCTGCGCCTCCACCTCCAGGTCCTCGAACCGCTGGAGGTCGGCGATCTCACCTTCTATCTGCGAGTTGCTGGCGCTCTGCGCCGAGATCTGTTCCTGAACGTCCGACAGCTCCTGGGTCTTCATGAAATAGAAGCCGAACACCAGCGCGCCCACGACGGCGCCCCCGGCCATGATCATCAGCGCGGTCCGGCGCGTCTTCTGGCGCTCGAGTATCTCCGGGGGAAGGAGGTTGACCTGGCTCATTTCTCTCTCCCCGGTATCGCCAAGCCGACCGAGACCGCCAGCAGCGGCTCCGCCTCACGGGCCTCGCCCTCCGGCAGGGACAGCTGCTGCGGCACCCTCTGGAACACGCGCCCAGGTTCGACCGGTACCGGGATGCGCTGCCCCATCAGCTCGAGCAGACCGGCAAGCTTGGAGCCGCCGCCCGTGACCAGCACCTTGCCGATCCGAGCATCGCGAGCCTGCGCCGTGTAGAACTCCAGCGACGACCGGATCTCATCGACGTAGTTGGCAGCACGCTGCAGGCCGATCTGACGGATCTGATCGGGAGCCGGGGCGTCCTCCACCTCTTCTCCTCGCTTCAGCGCCTCGGCGATCTCGTCCTCGATCCCGGCCGCGCGTGCGATGGCCACGGTGATGTCACGTCCGCCCGAAGGCAGGATCCTTACGAACCGCGTCGCACCGCGCGAATGCACGACGATGCTGGTCACGTGGGCGCCGATGTCGATGATGGCCTCTTCGCCGACCTCATCCAGGTTCATCCCCACATCGGGGGTTCCGATCGAGCGGACCAGCGCGAACGGGACCAGATCCAGGCCCATCGGCTCGAGCCTCGCGCCGGTGACTGCCGCAACGACCTGATCGACCATCGTGCGCTGTGCCGCGACCAGAAGCATCCGCAGCATCTTGCGGTCCTCCTGGTCGAACTCCTCGATCGGGTCGTAGTCGAGGACCGCCTCGTCCACGGACATGGGGATGAACTCCTGCACCTGGAACCCCAGGGACTGCCGGAGCTCCTTCTCCGGAAGGTACGGAAGAGCGATCTCACGGACGATGACCCGTTGGTTGCCGACGCCGAGCCAGACCTGGCGGCTCTTGAACTTGCCGATGCTCCAGAGGTTCTTGAGGGCCTCCGTGACCAGCCCGGGGTCCCGCACCTCGCCGTTCTCGACGGCTCCCGGAGGCAGCGGCGTCTGGGCAGCGCGCACGATCGTCGGCTGCGCGCCTCCGGACAGCTCGGCGGCCCTGACGGCTGTCGAGCCGATGTCGAGGCCGATCCGGCCCTTGGCCATCAGTTGCCCTCCACCTGGACGGAACGCGAGGCCAGGTAGCGCTCCACCTCGCCCTCACGGATCCGGTAGCTGTGCCCGACGCGAACGGCCGGCAGTTCGCCTGTCTTGATCAAGCGATAGACGGTCATGTTCGAGACACGCATGACGGCCGCGACCTCAGCCACGGTCAGGAGGCTTCCTCCTCCGGGCACGAAGGCCTGTGGATCTCCGCTCACCACGCAGCTCCTCCTCGTGTGTCACATGTTCGACATGTGTCACATCTGCCACGTTGAGCCTTCTTCGGCACACCGTGCCCCCACGGCCTCGCTAAGAAACACCAGGCAACAGATGAAGTCAAACACCTCAGGCGTCGATCTTGGAGAACTTCAGTCCCAAGCTGAGACCTGTGGGAAGCCTTCAGCCCCAGATGAACTCGAGGTACCAGCCGGAGATCGGCTCGGTCAGGAAGGCGGCCACGACGGCCCCCACGGCCAGGTACGGACCGAACGGGATCTTGGCCTTCCGGCCCTTCCCCAGGGCGAGCGCCAGGAGGCCCCCAAGCCCCCCGAGGACTATCGCCGCCCCGGCCGCCACACCGACGTGCCGGAGACCCAAGGAGCCGAGCACCAGGCCGATGAGGGCCGCGAGCTTCACATCTCCCATCCCCATGCCGCCCGAGATCAGGGCCACGACGAGCAACATCCCTCCGTACAGGAAGAAGCCGCCCGCCATCCGCGCCAGGTCCACGTCAGCTCCGAGGACGTTTGCGACGAGGAGGTACGCGGGGAACGCGATCAACGCCGGGTACACGATCCTGTTGGGGATGATCCTGTGCTGGATGTCGATGACCGCGATCGCAGGCATGAGGGCGAGCAACGATGCGACCGCCACCGCCCTGGCCGGGTCACCGTACTCGGCGAACGCGCCGGCGATGAGCACCGCTGTGCTCAGCTCGACGGCCGGGTACATCAGCGAGATGGGTTCGCCGCACTGCCTGCACCGACCCTTCAGCATGAGCCAGCCGAGCACGGGCACGTTGTCACGGTTCCGAAGTTGGGTGCCGCACCGGGGACACTTGGAGCGCGGTGCGACGACGGACTCGCCTTCGGGTAAGCGGGCCACCACCACGGTCATGAAGCTCCCGATGGCGAGGCCCACGACGAAGGACAGCAGGACGAGCGGCCAGATCACGGCATCACCCTAAGGCAAGTGAACCTTGGAGCCTCGCTAGACGTTCAACTCTTGCCAGAGCGTCGCTTCGAGGTTGGTACCGAACCCCATGACGCGTTCGATTCGCGAGTTGTAGACGATGTCGAACCCGTTCTTCAGGTCCATGGCGCCCGCGTACAGGGCTCCCTCACCGGGATCGCCCTGGTTCTTGAAGGCCATCTTGCCCGTCGTGTAGAGGAGACCGACGACCCCGTCGTTCGGGTCTTCCTCGACGCCGCGGTCGAACTCCACGGCGTTCTGGCCATAGATGCTGCAGTCGCCCCCGACGTCGGAGCACGTGGTGTCGGTGGGCGGAACGTAGAGCGAGACGACGACCATCTCGGATGAACTGGCCGAGGTGCTGATCGTCGTGGTGTTCCCGAAATCGATGGGAGCGTTCGAGATGACGGTGAGGTCGCCAGACAGAACGATGCCGTCCAGGAGGATCTTCGTTGCTTGCGTGGGGTTCGTCTGCCAGATCGCGAAGTTGCCCTGCATGCTCAACTTGTTCGCGTTGACGTAGGTGTTGAAGTCGGACACCGCCGTTGCCGAAGTGGAGGCCTGCGAGCAGGACCCGCTGCTCGGGTAGCACGTCAGCGACGGGTAGTTGTCCTCGTCGAAGACGAAGGTCGGCAGGGGCGTGACGGCCGGAGGGGTCGTGTTCGTCCCTGCAAGTGGGTCGGTGGTCGTGGAGGTGATTCTGCCGCACGCGGTCGCCTGGCCCTCGACGGTTCCCTGGTCGATCTGGTAGTTGGTGCTGGTCGAGTTGCAGGTGGTGCCCGAGGGCGCCGAAGCGGTCGCGTCGCCGGCTATCACCACTCCGTTGGCCCCCAGGATCGACCCTCCGGCCCAAACGTTGCCGGTCTGACCCGTGCATCCCGTGGTCGCGTACTCGTCCACGATCTCGGTGTTGTTGCCGATCGTCACGTTTCCGTTGGCGGCCGTAACGCTTCCGCAGATGACCATGTTGTTGTCCACCTCGACCCCGGCGCTCGAGTAGACGTCTCCGATCACGACCGGGTTGTTCTTGATGGACAGCGTGTCCTCTGAGTACAGGGCGTACTTGAACGAGACCGCCGGCTCCAGCAACACCTGGATCTGGCGAGTGAAGTCCGCCGCCGCCTTGGTGGGGTAGTAGCCCGTCGAAGTGACGTTCAAGGAACCGTCCGCGTTGCCCGTCCAGTCCACCTGGTACTCCCCCTCGTTCGTTTCGCAGACGGTCGAGCCCGAGGAGCTGCACGGGCTCGTGGCAGCGCGATCCTCAGCGATCCTCGTTACGGCGTCGTTGATACCCGCCTCCGCAGCAGTGAGGGCCTGGGCCCAGCGAATGCCGCCCTGCGTTTGGCGGAGTGCCGAATTGCCGGCCTCTAGCGCGACGACCATGAGGACCATCATCACCGACAGCAGGAGCACTGCCGTCACCAGGGCGTAGCCCTCTTCCTGCCTGCGCAGCCTCCGAAGCATCCGGGTCATCATCACGCGTTCCTCAGGTGCACGTCGGTGGTGAGCTCGACTTCGGTGCTGTCCGTTACTAGGGTGAGGGCGATCGTCACCTGATCAAGGACGCCGCCGTGCGGCGTATACGTGAAGACCGAGCTGGATCCCAGCGCCGACACGATCGTGTTGAACGTGGTACCGCCATCCCTGGATTCCTGAAGCTCGTAGGGTGAAGCCGAACCGTTCACACGCCAGACGACCGTCTTGGCCACGCCGTCGATGTACGTGCTGAAGGTGACGGACGACGCCGTGCTCGCGACCTGGTCGATCGACTCCCCCTGGCGGAGCTGCTTGGACAGCCGGTCCAGGGCGATCCGCCCATCATTGAACACATCACGACGGTTGGTGATCGTGGTCGTCGTGTTGAAAGCGTTGATAGCCACCGACGTGACGGCAGTCGCGACCACGCCCATGATCGCCACGGTGACCATCAGCTCGACCAGGGTGAACCCCTCCTGGCGCTCACGCAGTGATGTGATTGCTCTGTGCACTTTCGTTCCCTGCCGTGTCGATCGTGACGACGTAGTACTCGTAGTTGTCCTGCTTGCGGAAGGTGTCGCTGCACGTGGTCCCCGACCCGGAGCAGCTCACCTGCTGCCAGGTGGTCGATGTGGTCAGCCTCTTCCAAACCCTGTACCCGGCGAAGTCGGAGCACGAGACGGTAGGAGCCTGCCAGCTCAGTACTACGGTCTTGTTCGCTCCTGCGGTGCTGGATGTGTAGGTCAGGTTCTGCGGTGCGTCGCAGGGCGTGGCGTCCAGCGTGATCGAGTCCGAGGCGGTGGCCCCGTAGTCTCCACCGGAATCGAGGAAACGGACATAGACGGTCTTGGCGCCATCCCCGCTGGGGAGCGTGTAGAGGGTGGACGTGGTGTATGCGACGGCCGCCGCCCAGGTGGTCCCGTCGTTCGAGAACTGCATCTGCGTGGCTCCGGTGGAGGACAGGGTCAAGGTGACTTGCGTATTGGTCGTGGCGGAAGCACCCCCGGCGATCACGATGGTTCCTGATGGTCCCGATCCCGCGCCGCCTTCCACGGTCACCGCGCAGTTCAAGCCGGAGTTGGTAGCCGAGTCCCCGTCGTCGTCGTACACGGTGTTGACCACCGTGTACGTGCCCGCGGCGGCGTAAGTGTGCGACTGAGTCGTGCCGCCGTCGGTCACCGTGTCACCGTCACCGAAGTCCCAGTCCACCCGCACGATCGTTCCGTCGGTGTCGCTCGCCACGGCAGTGAGATCGGCGGTCTTGCCAACCGTGGTCGCGGTAGGACACGATACTTCGGGGGGCACATTCGGAACGGCGCTAGTCTCGTGGTACGGGATCTTGCCATCGGAGAAGAGGGACGTCATGGAAACGGTGTCGGTGTGACCGTCGAGAGCGGCCTCCCATAGCACGACGACGGTGAGCCGCTTCTGGTCCTGCCCGTTCGCGTCGCTCACGCCGTCCCCGTTGCCGTCGGCGTTGTCCGACCCATCCAGCCCGTCGGTGGCGGAGTCCACCCACGTCACGTACATGTAGACGGTGTACGTCGTGTTCCCCTGTACCACCGGCGACTGGAAGTGGTGAAGGGCGGGCGAGGCTCCGGCCACCCTCACTATCGGCTCAGGTTCCAGCGACCCGGCTCCGTCGGGATCGTAGGTCTGATCCTCCTCGTCGATCCAGTAGTCGGGATCGTCGGTGTCATCCACGTGGTCCAGCGGATCCGCGTCGTCCAACACCAGACTCTCGTAGTTGAGGGACCTTGCGAGCTCCATCTGCTCCTCGGCAGCGGCTCGCGCAGCGATCCGCTGCCGAGAAAGGCCGCTCGTCGTGAGGCCGAAGGAGAGCGCCTGGGCGGCGCTGAACGCGCCCACCGCCAAGATGGTGATGGCCGCCAGCGATTCGACGAGAGAGAACCCTCGCTCGTCGCTGTGCAGGCGGCGCAGCAGCCTCAAGATGACCCGATCCACCATGATGTTCTTGGAGACCT
The DNA here is from genome assembly GCA_964535065.1 of uncultured Actinomycetes bacterium. Lineage (GTDB taxonomy): Bacteria > Actinomycetota > UBA4738 > UBA4738 > HRBIN12 > AC-51. The sequence continues at coordinate 73 of CAZHRY010000015.1, read as the reverse complement.
CCTATCCAATAGGGTCGGCATCCCACCTGCATGCCTTGAGGCCCCCTACCCCCTTCTACCAGGCAAAACGAAG
>CAZHRY010000014.1:0-37383 GCA_964535065.1 uncultured Actinomycetes bacterium | reverse complement strand
TACGACGCCCTCCACATGGACTTCCAGGAAGTGAAGATCCGCTGGGACGCCGACTGCCCCGTCTGCGGCAAGGAGCCCACCATCACCGAGCTGATCGACTACGAGCAGTTCTGCGGCGTTCCCGCGAGACCGGGATAGAGAACAGAGGAGTACAGATGGCTACCGTGAAGCTGCCGACCATACTTCGCAAGCACGCCGGGGGAGAGGCGAAGGTGGACGCCGCCGGTGGAACGCTCCGCGATGTCCTTGACGACCTGGAGTCCAAATACCCCGGGATAACGAAGAACGTCCTGTCCGATGACGGCGGCCTGCACCGCTTCATCAACGTGTACCTGAACGACGAGGACGTGCGGTACCTCGGCTCGCTCGAAACGCCTGTATCCGAGGGCGACACGGTGTCGATCCTCCCGGCGGTCGCTGGCGGCTGCTGAGCGGTCAAGGTCGCGAACCCGGCCGATCAGCGCCAGGTGCCGAGCCGGCGTGTCGCTCGCGAGGTTGCTTGAGAAGGCTGCGCTAGTACGAGTGGTAACCGATCCAGATGACGGCATCGGATACATCGTCGGCTCCATGGGGTACTGGTAGCGGCCCGCGTTCCCGGCCCCGCTGGGATAATCCTCGGGTGCTCTACGACAACATCCTCGACGCCATAGGGGATACCCCGCTGGTAGGCATCTCTCGGATGTCGCCGAAGCCGGGCGTTCGAATCTGGGCCAAGCTGGAGGGCCAGAACCCGACGGGGTCCACCAAGGACCGCATAGCCCTGAAGATGGTCGAGATGGCCGAGGCTTCCGGGGAGCTGACGCCGGACAAGACGATCCTGGAGCCCACGAGCGGCAACACGGGCATCGCTCTGGCGATGGTGGCCCGGCGCAAGGGCTACCAGCTCACCGTGGTCATCCCGGACAACGCGAGCTCCGAGCGGATCGGGCTCCTTCGGCTGTTCGGCGCCGAGATCGTGTTCAGCGAAGGAGCGAAGGGCACCAACGGTTCGATAGAGGTGGCTCGCGCCCTGGCGAGGGACGACCGCTACTACATGCCCTTCCAGTATGGGAACCCCGCCAACCCCCTCGCGCACGAAGAGGGGACGGCCGCGGAGGTCGTCCGCGACCTGCCGGGCCTGACGCATTTCGTGGCCGGCATGGGCACGGGGGGAACCCTGACCGGCAACGGTCGCGCGCTGCACGCTCACAACCCCGAGGTCAAGGTGATCGCCGCCGAGCCGGAGCTGGGCGACCTGGTGTACGGGTTGCGGTCGCTGGACGAAGGGTTCATACCTCCGATCTTCGACCCGAAGCAGATCGACAGGAAGTTCCTGGTCAACTCGTCGGATTCGCTTCGGGCCACGAGGGAGTTGACCGCGCGCGAGGGCATCTTCGCGGGCATCTCGTCAGGGGCCGTCGTTCACGTGGCCCAGCGCATCGCCCAGGAGATAGACGAGGGCGACATCGTGTGCCTGCTGGCGGACGGGGGATGGAAGTATCTGTCCACCGACGCCTGGGCCGAAGACATCGCGATCGCAGAGAAGGGTGTGAAGGAGTCGCTCTGGTGGTGAGTCGTGGGCGATAGCCGCCCGATCGGCGTCTTCGACTCCGGGGTCGGCGGCCTCACCGTCGCCCGCGCCATCCTCGACCTGTTGCCGAACGAGGCCCTGATGTACGTGGGCGACACGGCTCGGTTCCCGTACGGGCCGCGATCGGTCTCCGAGATCCGACGCTATGCGATGGAGCTCGCCGGTTTCCTGGTCGACCGAGACGTGAAGATGCTGGTGGTCGCGTGCAACTCGATCGAGGTCTCGGCGATCGGCGACATCGCCGCCGGGCACGACGTCCCGGTCCTGGGCGTCGTGAATCCCGGCGTACGGGCCGCGATCCGCGCCACTCGCAGCGGCGTGATCGGAGTCATCGGCACCGAGGCCACCATCGCGACGGGCGCCTATCAGCGGGCGGTCGGGTCCGCAGCTGAGCTGCACACGGCGGCCTGCCCCGTGTTCGTGGATCACGTGGAGAAGGGCGACACGACCTCAGACGGGTTGCGGGAGGCCGCCCGAGGGTATCTTGCCGGGCTGAAGGAGAACGCGGTGGACACCCTGATCCTCGGATGCACGCACTACCCGCTGCTGTCCGGCCTGCTCCAGATGGAGATGGGGCCCAACGTGGTGTTGGTGTCCTCCGCCGAAGAGACCGCGAAGGATGTGTACGCCGAACTCGTCCGCGGCGATCGCCTCCGCGAGGATCGTGAGGCGCCGGTTCACGCCTTCATGACCACGGGCGAGGCCGAACCCTTCCACCGGTTGGCCGAGCTGTTCCTGGGGCACGAGCTCGAAGGGGTGGACGCCGTGCACGTCGAGGCCGGGGTGGAAGCGTGAGACTGACCGTTCTGGGCTCTCATGGGACCTGGCCGGGACCGGGGGGCGAATGCAGCGGCTTCCTGCTCTCGAGCCAGGGGTTCAATCTGTGGCTCGACGCCGGGACGGGAACCTTCTCCAGGCTGCAGGAGCAGGTGGGGGTCGATGAGATCGGGGCCGTCCTCATCACCCACGGGCACCCGGATCACTTCATCGACATGATCCCTGCCTTCTACGCGCGTCATTACGGCCACCTGGGTGCGCCGGGGCTTCCCTTCTACTCGCCACAGGGCTTCACGGATCTCTGCGCGCTGCTCGTCTCGGAGAACGGCCGGAACGTGATGGCCCAGGCGTTCGGCTTCGCCACCGCTGATGCGGGAGCGGTGTTCGAGGTGGGGCCGTTCCGCGTGACGCCCGTCGAGATGACGCACATCGGCGTCTACTCCCTGGGATACCGGATCGAAGCCGACGGAGCGGTGCTGGCCTATACGGGTGACACGGGGCCGTGCGACGCTGCCGTAGAGCTCGCGCGCGGGGCGGACCTGTACCTGTGCGAGGCCACCTACCAGGATTCGTCCCAGAAGGCCTTCTTCCACATGAGCGCCGGGCAGGCCGGAGAGCATGCCGCGGCGGGAGGGGCAGGGAAGCTCGTGCTGACTCACATCATCCCGGGCCTGGACCGCTCGGTGTCGATCGAAGAGGCGGCTCGAGCCTTCGACGGCCCGGTCGAGGCCGCGGAAGCGGGCGTGTCGTGGGAGCTGGGCGCATGACCAGGCCGGATGGACGCGGCCCGGGGGACCTGCGGCCGGTCAAGTACGAGCTGGGGTTCCAGGAGTGGGCTCCCGGATCGGTGCTGCTGTCGATGGGGCGCACGAGGGTGCTCTGCTCGGCGAGCGTGTCGGATGACACGCCGCGTTGGCTGCGGGGGACCCGGAAAGGCTGGGTGACGGGGGAGTACTCGATGCTTCCTGCATCCACCACCGAGCGTTCGCCGCGCGAGGTGAACAAGGGAAGGCCAGGAGGAAGGACGCAGGAGATACAGCGGCTGATCGGCAGGGCGCTCCGGAGCGTCACCGATCTGGAGAGGCTGGGCGAGCTGATGATCACGGTGGACTGCGATGTCCTCCAGGCCGACGCGGGGACGCGCACCGCATCGATCACCGGCGGCTACATCGCGCTCGCGCAGGCGCTGCGCGGCCTCGAAGAGCAGGGCCGGGTTCCCGCGGGGGTGGTGCGCGATTCGGTGGCCGCGGTCTCTGTGGGGATGGTCGGCGGGGAGCCGATGCTGGACCTCTGCTACGAAGAGGACGCTGCGGCTGACGTCGACTTCAATGTGGTGATGACCGGGTCGCTAGAGATGGTGGAGGTCCAGGGAACGGCGGAGGGGGCGCCATTCAACCGTGCCGAGCTGAACGCTCTGCTGGACCTTGCGACCGGCGGCATCGAAGCGCTGACGGCGATCCAACGCGAAGCCCTGTCCTGATGGCGTTTCCCGAGAAGATCGCTCTCGCTACCAAGAACCCCCACAAGGTCAGGGAGCTCGGCAGGATCCTTGCGGCGTGGCCCGTCGAGTGGATGACCGTCGAGAACCACGACCCCTCTGCCTTTCCCGACGTAGAGGAGACGGGCGAGACGTACTTGGAGAACGCACTGCTGAAGGCGGGGGCCGGGGCCGCCGCCCTCGGCATCCCGGCGCTCGCGGATGACTCGGGCATCGAGGTGGACGCCCTGGGCGGCGGCCCCGGCCCCCGCAGCGCCCGCTATTCGGGCCCGGACGCTTCCGACGAGCAGAACCTTAGGGAACTCGTGCGGGCGGTCCGGGGCGTCCCTTCGGGGGGGCGGACCGCCCGCTACAGGTGCTTAGCGGTGCTCGCTTTTCCCGACGGAACGACCCTCGAGGCCGAGGGCGTATGTGAAGGGCGGCTGGTGACGACGCCGCGTGGCGACGGGGGCTTCGGCTACGACCCCATCTTCGTCCCCGAGGGGTGGGACCGAACCATGGCCGAACTCACCGACGAGCAGAAGGACCGGATCAGCCACCGGGGGCGAGCTTTCCGTGCGCTGGAAGCCATCCTGCGGCGGGGCTGTGGCCCCCCAGCTCCTGCTCTCAAGGTAGGACGCAGGTCGGCCGAGGTTCCCACCGTGGGTACGAGCAGGCTTGGCCGTACGGCCGGTGGCAGGTCCATGCCGCTGGACGTCTTCTTCGGTAGTGCTTCGCGTCCGTTGGTGACCGGGCTGGCCATCATGTCGATAGTCGTCGTGGGTCTAGTGGACCGATCGACGGGCACCGATGTTTCCCTCGCTCCCTTCTACCTGATGCCCGTCCTTCTGATGGCGTGGAACGTCGGCCGGGGAGCGGGGCTGGTGGTGGCGGCCCTCTCGACCGTTTCGAAGACATGGGCCGATTGGCCGGCAGACTCCCACGGCCTCGTGCCCTTGTGGAACGCCGTCGTCTGGTTCGCGGTCTTCGGCTTCGTCGTGTGGTTGCTGTCCAGGCTGAAGGAGGCCGTTGCGCGACAGGACCAGCGTCTGGAAGCCGAAGCCGAGGCGACCGACGAGCTACGTGCGCAGAACGACCTGAAGAACACGCTCTTGCACGCTGTGTCGCACGACCTCAAGGGACCGCTGGCCGGCATCCTGGGCGCCATGCAGACGATCCGTCGCGCCGAGCAGCTCTCTCTGACCGACACCGAGATGAAGGATCTCTACGGAGTCATCGAGCAGGCCGGCGCCAAGGCCGCTCGTCTCGTGGACGACCTCCTCGATCTCGACCGCCTGGGGCGTGGCCAGCTGCAGCCCGAGCGCGAGCCGACCGACGTTGCGGATCTGGCGCGCCGGCTGACGACCGAGGTGCCGGCCCTCGCGGGCCACCCGGTGAGGGTCGAGGGAGACAGGCACCCGGTCTACCTGGACACCGCCAAGGTCGAGCGCATAGTGGAGAACCTGCTGGGGAACGCTGGGAAGCACACGGCCCCCGGCACCCCCATCCACGTGAAGGTCATGGGCCGTCCCAACGGTGTCGTCCTGATCATCGAGGACGAAGGCGAAGGGGTCCCGGACGAGATCAAGGAGACGATCTTCGAGCCGTTCCAACAGGGCGAGGACGCCCGTGGTGGCGTCGGCATCGGGTTGTCCCTGGTTCGCCGGTTCGCGGAACTGCACGGCGGAACCGCTCACGTGGAAGACCGCCCAGGCGGCGGCGCGAGGTTCGTCGTGACCCTTCCGGGCGATCTCGTCGAACCCCCCGCTGCGGCGGCTGGACTGCGCGCCGTCTGACCCCTATCGCAGCAGCTCGACAACCGCTGCGATGATCGCCTCCTTGTCGAAGCCCTCGGGCATGTGCGCCTGACCGTGCTGCGTGACGACCGTAAGATCCAGATCCGGACACGTGTATGCGGCCGTTCCCCAGTATCCTCCGTGCCCCCAGAAGACCTCTCCCCCCAGCTCCGCACGGAAGAGGAACATCGCCGAAGTAGTCGGATCGTCGTTCATCCCGGCCGCGGCAGAGATCCGCTCGGTCAGGGTGCACATCGTGGCCACCGTCTCGTCACGCTCGAAGACCTCACCTCTCAACAGCGCCCTGAAGAAGATGGCCAGGTCCGCGCACGTCGAGACGAGACCCCCGCCTCCCCAAAGGTCCACCGAGGCGTCGTACCGGGCCACGTCGAAGTCGTCTTCGTATGCATGAGCGAGCGGAGGCGGGCTCTGGGGGTCTGGATCGACCGACTCCAGGTAGGTGCGGGTCAAGCCCAAGCGCTCGAAGGAGCACAGTTCTCGCAGCGAAGCGCCAAGGTGCTGCCCTGTGATGCCCTCGATGATCTCCCCGACCAGGCAGGCCCCGGTGTCGGAGTACGCCCAGACGGTCCCGGGAGCACCGTAGGGCTCACCGTGCTCCATCGCGAAGACGACCTGCTCCAACCGCGTCCAGCGCCTCTTCGGATCGGCGCGCGTGGCGGCGACGAAGCCGTCCTGGATCGAGGAGTCGTAGGCATCCGCGGCGAAGTCGTAGATCCCGCTCGTGTGGGTGAGCAGCTGACGGAGGGTGATGATCTCCGGGCCGTAGCCCCCGGCCTGCAGCGCTTCGACGTATGCCGAGGGGAGCAGGCCGGCGATCGCGGCATCCAGGTCGAGCCGGCCCTGCTCGACGAGGCGAAGGGCGGCTGCTGCGACGAAAGGCTTCGTCGTGCTCGCGATGCGGAAGCGAGAACCAGGAGCGAGAGGCTCCCGGGTCTGTCGGTTCGCGACCCCGGCGGCCACTTCCGTCGAGCCGCCGGCCGCGAGCACATGTAGCAGCCGGCCGGGCATCTGGGGGTACCCGGCGACGTCGGCATCGACAAGTGCCTGCAGCCGTTCCGCAAGTCCTCTCGTGCTCAAAGCCGGCACACACTAGCAGCGTCCGTTCGGACGGTTGACCCGTGGGTCCGTCGCGGTCAGGCTTCGGGACGGGTGACCGGATCCTGATGTCCGTGGAAAGCGACGACGTGACGGCCTCGCGTGAGGCCGTTCTCATAGCGGGCACGTTCGGGTCCGGCAAGTCGGCGGTCGCTGCGGAGATGGCGGAGATCCTCGAAGGCAAGGACGTGCCGTACGCTGCCGTGGGCCTCGACTGGCTGTGCTGGGCGTGGACCGGGAAAGACGAGGAGGGTGGCGAGCATCGGATGTTGCTGGCGAATCTCGCGCCGGTGGTGGCCAACTTCTCGAGGGCGGGCGTCCTGCGATTCGTATTGGCTCGAGCCGTGCGCGAGCCGTCGGAGGTCGAGTCCCTTCGAGAGGTCGTCGGGATGCGCCTGTGGGTGGTTCGCCTGGAGGTTCAGTGGCCTGAGATCGAGAGGAGGCTACGGGCGGATGCGACCGCAGCGCGCGAAGTCGGCCTGCGCGAGGCGAGGGAGTGGAGCGATGGCGGCGTGGACGCGGACTTCGTCGTGGCGAACGAGGGGCGGGCACCGCGCGAGACTGCCGTGGAGGTGATCTCGCTGCTCGGGTGGTGATCGCTGCTCGTGTGTTCGCGTGTCAGGGGGTGGCGCTACCATCGAACGTATGTTCGCTGCCTCAGACGACCCCGTGATGACGCTCGACCGGCTGAACGCGGCGCTGGGCGCGCTGCATGTCGAGATGCTCGAGGTCGTCTGGACCGTCGGCGTGTCGGGAGCCTGGCGCGGGGACGGCGCGAGCGACCTGCCGCACTGGCTCGCGATGCGATACGGCATCAGCTGGTGGAAGGGCAGGAGGATCGTGACGGCGTCTCGGGCGCTGCGACGGCTGCCGATCATCACCGAGGCACTGCGCGACGGCCGGCTCAGCCTGGACAAGGTCTTGGAGCTTGCACGCTTCGCTACTGCCGAGGAAGAGCACCGGCAACTCAAGTGGGCGCAGGGCGTCTCCGTGCGCGCCGTCCGGCAGAAGGCGGATCTCTACGAGGCGCGCTCGAAGCGAGAACTCCTGGGTGCCGAGCGGAGTCGGTCTCTCGGCTGGTACTGGACCGACGAAGGCACACGGTTGATGCTGGCCGGCGAGTTCCCCGCGGCACAGGGAGCGGCGGTCGTCAAGGCCATCGAACGTATGGCATCGAAGATGCCTGCGATGCCGGACGAGGAGGGGTCGCACGGTATCGGTGCGCGGCGCGCGGATGCGCTCGCGGCCATCTGTTCGTCCAACCTCGCGTCAGATCGTGATGTCGACCGAGCCATGCTTATCGTTCACGCGAGCGAAGAGACCGTGTCGGCCCTGGCAGGGCGCGAACTTGCCGCCCCAGGGAAAGCAGCGAGGCGCGAGGCGACCCGCAAAGTGGCCGCGGCAGCCTTCCAGGATGGCCCAGCCATCCATCCCGATGTGCTGTCGCGGCTGCTTTGTACCTCCAAGATCCAGGTCGTAGGCGAGGATGCCAACGGTAACGTGATGGCTCTGGGCCGGGACTCGAGGGAGCCATCACCGGCGATGATGCGGCAGCTGCGCTATCGCGACGGCGGGTGCAGGTTCCCGGGTTGCGGCTCGGGCCGGTTCCTCAACGCCCATCACATCCAGCACTGGGCGCGAGGCGGCAAGACTGACCTGGATAACCTCGTGATGCTCTGCTCGTTCCATCACAGGTTGGCGCATGAGTACGGCTGGTCGCTGGAACTGAACGGACGCGAAGTCACATGGCGACGTCCGGGTGGAGCGCTCTACCGAGCGGGGCCGTCGCCGGGCGAGATCGAGGCTCGCGAGCGCGAGTGGATGGAGAGCCTGGAACGGACGAAGCGCCGGCTGTTCGGGGAACCGGAGGGATCGCATGAGGGCGGGTCCGGAGCGAGCACGGAGGTCAGCGGGAGCTTCCAACCTGCTCTCGCAGGGGTTGGCTGAGTTCAGCCTGCCCTGACCTGCGGCGGGTCTCGGGCCGGAGAGGCCCGGTAGCATCTAGTTCCGGACGGGCCGAGATGGAGCCTAGGGAAGCCAAGATCCGGGAGGCACGAGCATGAGACGTATCTCGCACTGGATGGACGGCAAGGTAGTAGAGGGGACCTCGGAGCGAGCTGGTGACGTCTTCGACCCGGCCACCGGACAGGTGCAAGGCCGGGTCGATTTCGCGTCGGTCGAAGAGGTGGATCGCGCCGTCGCCATCGCCAAGGAGGCGTCGTGGGCTTGGCGCTCGACGAGCCTCGCGCGCCGTGCCGAGGTTCTGTTCCGAGCCCGCGAGCTGGTGGACGCCAACCGCAAGGAGATCGCGACGATCGTCAGCGAGGAGCACGGCAAGGTCCTCAGCGACGCGATAGGGGAGGTGTCGCGCGGGCTGGAGAACCTGGAGTTCGCGACCGGCATCCCCAACCTGCTGAAGGGGGGCTTCACCGAGCAGGCCTCGACGGGGGTGGACGTCTATTCGATCAAGCAGCCGCTGGGCGTCGTAGCAGGGATAACACCGTTCAATTTCCCCGCGATGGTGCCCATGTGGATGTTCTCCAACGCGATCGCGTGCGGGAACGCGTTCATCCTCAAGCCTAGCGAGAAGGTGCCGTCCGCCTCCCTCTTCCTGGCGGAGATCCTCAAGCAGGCAGGCTTGCCCGACGGTGTGCTCAACGTAGTACAGGGCGACAAAGTGGCCGTAGATCGGATCCTTGAGCATCCGGACATAGCCGCCGTTAGTTTCGTGGGCTCGACCCCCGTCGCCAGGTACATCTACGAAACCGGAACGCGCAACGGCAAGCGCGTCCAGGCGCTCGCGGGAGCAAAGAACCACATGCTCGTCCTGCCGGACGCCGACCTGGACATGGCGGCCGACGCAGCGGTCAGCGCGGGTTTCGGCTCGGCGGGCGAGCGATGCATGGCCGTGAGCGTGGTGGTGGCGATCGACTCGATCGCCGACGAGCTGGTTGGCAAGATTGCCGAGCGGATCCCCTCGATCGTCGTGGGTTCAGCAACCGACGCCGGGGCCGAGATGGGCCCACTGATCACGGCGGAGCACCGCGACAGGGTTGCCGGCTACATCGAGGGCGCTCCGGCTGAAGGGGCGACCGTTGTTATCGACGGGCGTGAAGGGGTGCCTGCCGAGGGGTTCTTCGTGAACCCGACTCTGATCGACCACGTTCGCCCCGGGATGCGCTGCTACGAGGACGAGATCTTCGGTCCGGTCCTGTCCGTGGTCAGGGTTGGGACCTACGAAGAAGGTCTGAAGATGATCAACGAGAACCCCTGGGGGAACGGGACCGCCATCTTCACACGTGACGGTGGGGTGGCGCGCGAGTTCCAATTCGAGGTCGATGCCGGCATGGTCGGGATCAACGTGCCCATCCCGGTTCCGGTGGCCTACTACAGCTTCGGCGGCTGGAAGGCGAGCCTATTCGGCGACCTCCACATGTACGGTCCAGAAGGGATCGAGTTCTACACCCGGAGCAAGGTCGTCACGTCGCGGTGGCCCGACCCTCGAACCTCCAAGGTGGATCTGGGCTTCCCACGCAACCGGTGAGACGCGGCTACAGGACGCAGCGCGTCCCGCTCGAGGTCGATGCCGGCGACGTGAAGGTCCCGATGTTCCACGTCTTCCGCGATGCAGCGAGCAGATCCGTGCGCCAGCTCCACGACGAGATGCGGGACGCTCAGGCGGCCCGGGCCGGGCTCGACCTCCGCAGGCGGCAGATCCGGCTGGTTCGCTGGATCCCGAAGCCCGTCAGGGGCCTGATGTGGCGCGCTCTGGGCCGCGCGCCCAAGACGTGGAGGAAGAACGGGGGGACGGTCGTTCTGACCTCGGCGAGCGCCCGGTGTTCGAGGAGGGCCGGGTCGTGGCACGGGAGCACCTCTCGGTGTCGGTGACGTTCGACCACACGGTCGTGGACGGGGCTCCGGCGACCCGGTTCGCCGCTCGTCTCAAGGAGGTGATCGAGGCCGGCTGGAGCCTGCCCCGCAGCTGAACCGTTCACGGCGAAGCCCGATCTTGGATCTCCCAAGCATGGTCCAGCGAGTGCCAAGCCACACGACGGATGGCGTAACGCACCGTCCATCGGCGCCCGCCGCGTGGGCCGAAGTCGGCGATGTCTCCGCGAGCGCGGGCTTCGAGGGTGTCGATCAGGAGCTCCTGGACGGTCTCTCGGTCGGCGACGCGGGGAGGCTTGCCACCGAGAGCGCTGATATACGCGATGTCGGACTCAAGGACGTGGCATCGGATCTGATCGAGGGGGCGGCCGCCGCCGGGGGGGCCTTTTCTCAACTCGACCCCTTCTGCCGCGGCGGCGGCCGCCCCGAAAGCGGTCCAACAGGCTCGCAGGATCCGCTCTCCCCGGCTCAAGTCCTTCGCCTCGATCGATCCTGAGTCCTCACTGACCGAGAGGCTCGGCACGCCGAAGTCGGTTCCCGGATCGCCCCTCAAGCGCTCCACGATCTCGAATGGATCCTTCGCCCTTGGGGCCGTGAACCCCTTCACAGCACCAAGCGTCAGCACGTCGGCGTACCTGGGCGCGTACGCGAGCAGCGCTTCGAGGGCATCGGCCTCGGCTTTGGCCGACCGGCACCAGCCGGGCCAATCGAGCGCGGTAGCGAAGACCCGCTTCGTCCCGACCTCGAGCGCCACCCGCGTGCGCGAACCCATCCGGTTAGCCCACGGCCACCTCGGCGAGCACGGCGAGGCGCTCCTTCCAGTACGCGCGCCTCACCTCGACGTCGGCCTTGGACTTCAGCCTCTGGTGCTCGATGGCCACCGTCGTCTTCGCTTCGCCCTTGGAGACCAAGGTGATCTGAACCCTCGAACCGTCCCCGGCGTCGAACCTCAAGGTCGTCTCGCTCTTCCCCGGCCTTTGCGAAAGGGCGCCCTTCTCGAGCCACCGGGACCGCTTGCGCCCATCGGCAAGCAGCGGCCGCAGCCGGCCGGCCTCGATGGGCAGCGTCTTCGTGACGCTTACCGCGAACCCGGTCGTCCGCTGGTGGACGTCCCGCATGCCGCGGGCCCGCTCGTATCCGATCGTCACCGTCTGGGCCCACCACCCGCTGACGTTGTAGCTCTCTTCAACGTACCTAGCGATCTCCCTGTGGGATGCCTCACGGGCACCCCACCGGTCGAGCACGTAGATCCATGTCTTCCAGTCGCAACCCGTGGCCTCCTTGACCTTCTCGTCGCTGACGCCGAGGTCGTGCGTGACCCAGTCGTCCCCGGCCTTCGCCCTCACGTTGCGGCGGGCGGCCGTGTAGCGCTCGCCGGTCTTGGCCATGCGCTCGCGGATGTCCTTCTTTAGAGCCTTCTGCGTGGTCATCTGCCGTTCCCCCTCATGGCCGGCCGGCTCGAGACCCACGCTCCCGGGCCGCGGCCACGGTCGAACGGCGATGCAGCCCTCGAGGCGGAGCCCCTTTGCCCCCTCTGGCCGGCTGCGTGGGCGCCGGAGCGGGGGTTCGGCGTGAGGATCGCCGCTGAGCCGGACTATAGCCCAACTCCCGCCTTCCGGGGGCCGGAGCGCCCAGGGCCGGCGGCCTTGCTGTCGCTCCGGTCGCGTTAGGCTTCGCATCCGATGACCTCGACCGACGGCTTGGACGAGATCGCCGATCTACTGCGCGCGAACGGAGTGAGCGCCTGGGGCGTGGCATCCAACGACCCGCCGATGCAGCTCGCGCCGCCTCTGCCGCGGGCCATCTCCCTGATGGTGGCCTTCCGAGCGTTGGCCCTCGAGGGGATGGTGACGGAGCCCACGCTCACGTACTACACCGACTACCTGAGACTGAACGCGACCCTGAACGCGGCCGCGGCGGCGCTGGTCGATCACCTGCGGCGAGCCGGGTACCGGGCAGAGAGCGTCGACGCCACCCTCGAGGACTACGACGCCGTCGAAGACTGGGGGAGCGCCGGCGTGTTCGCGCACAAGACGGCCGCCACGCGAGCCGGGCTCGGGTGGATCGGCAAGACGGCGCTGTTCGTGTCTCCGGTCTTGGGTCCCAAGGTCCGTCTCGCAACCGTCTTCACCGACCTGGAACTCCCCGCGGGCGTCCCGATCGACGTCGGCCGCTGCGGCCGCTGCCGGCTCTGCGTGGATGCCTGCCCGGTGGGGGCCGGCCGCGACGTGCAGTGGCAGGCGGGGATGGCGCGCGACCTCCTTTACGACGAGAAGGCGTGCGAGGCCTACACGGACAACTTCCCGGAGCTTGGCGGCGTGTGCGGCATCTGCGTTGCGGTTTGTCCCTTCGGCCGCCGCGCGCTCAGCTCCTGACCGGGCTCAGCCCCTGGACGCGGCCCAGGTCCTGACGTTCGACACGTGACTGCGCGCGTCGGCCTGTAGTCACACACGCCGGGCTTCCCGCACTGAGCGTTCCCCTGCATCGTGAAGAAGTTGAAGCGACGGTTGGGACAGAAGACGTCGAGATCCTCGGGTAGGTAGGGACGATCGCCCCACGCGCACCCGCGTTCCCCGTCCCCGGTCAGCAGGTCGTACCCGCATCCCGGGCATTGCACGAAGCCTTCCCACCTCGGCATGGCGGCGCCCCACAGAGTGATGGGCCCGCCCGTAGGGTCCCCGCCGCGCGGGATCGCGGGTACCGGCGGAGAGCCTTGCCCGAGGGGGTCTTTAGACCCGGATGATCGCCTAAACGGAATGGCCCCTCTCGAGCTCGTTCTGGGTGGGGGCGAGACGGGATGATGCTGCCTGGGCGGGGGCGAGACGGGATGATGCTGCTGGTGGTGGAACGAGAGAAGACGAAGGCGAAGGCCGCGGACCCCGTCGAACGCCTCTTCGTGGAGGAGGCAGATAACGTCTGGAGGGCTGTGCTGGCCTATTCAGGAAGGCGAGAGATAGCCGACGAGGCGGTTGCGGAGGCCTTCGCTCGGATGATCGTCTATGGCGAAAGGATCCGGCGCCCGGTGGGCTGGCTCTACCGGGTGGCGTTCCGCCTCGCCGCCCAGGAGATGCGGCGCGAGCGTGCCACGATCGTTGATGCCCCCGATGCGGCCGTGGATCCGCCGGAGGTCCTTGGCGTGTTCGGTGCCCTCCGCATGTTGACCCCGAACCAGAGGGCGGCTGTGGTGCTGTACCACGAGATGGATCTGCCGGCGCGCGAGGTCGCCGCCCGGATGGGCATCAGCGCGGCCACGGTTCGCGTCCATCTGCATCTCGGGAGGAAGCGGCTGCGCGAGCTGCTGGGCGACGAGGAGGCGTGACGTGCCGAAGCGATGGGAGAAGATCCTGGCCGAGCTCCCGCACCGAGAAGGGATCGACGCGCTGTGGCGCGACTCGAGAAAGCGAGCATCTGGAGGAGCGCCGCCCGAGCCTGAGGAACCCCGTCGCGGCCGAGTGATCGCCGGCACGGTGGCGCTCGCCGTCTTCTTCGCTGCGGCCGCGTTCGCGTGGAGCGCGTTCGAACGGACGGAAGACCGGGTGCCCGTGGACGAGGTGACGCCGACGACGACGACCACCGAGACGACCGGGGTGCCGATCCCGGGTGCTTCCTTCGCCTCTTTGACCCTTGAGCACCCGCCGGAGGGGGCGGAATGGCCGGTTCCGACCGCAAGCCTCGTCTACGGCGACTTCGCCAACCCGGTGAAGGCGGTCGGGACCGACTTCGTGAAGCCGTTCGTGACCACCGCGGAACTGCCCACGATCTGGCTGGGACTGCCGGCGGGACTGGAGCTTCGAGCGGAGGGTGACGCGCTCTCGGCAACCCTTGAGATCCAGGAGTACAGGGAGCCCTTCCAGGGGGAGGAGGCGCCCGTTGCCGCCTTCGACCTCATGAGGGGCCCCGGCTTCCTACCCGAGACGCCGGGCAGCTACTGGTTGAGCGTGCGCGGTGAGTGGGACGACGGGTGGGCGACCTTCTCCTCGGTCGTGTACGTGGTCGAGCACGGAACCCTTCAATTCGTGCTCGAGGACAACGGCAGGACGGGCGATGCCACGGCCGAGATGTGGGTCGATGGCCGGCGCGTTCAAGGCACCCTGACGGATCACACGTTGTGGCAGGCCGACCTTGGAGTGGGGACGCGCCTGGAACCGGTCGACTTCGATGAGTACGTACCTATCGACGCCGCCGCGCCCATCCTCGTGAGGGGCGATCCGACCGAGCTGTCGGGCGCCCTCACGGGCCCGAGGTGGCAGGACGCGTCGGATCCGGGAACCCGGTTCCCGGTCTTCGGACCCGAGGCTCGAGTCCCCGCCGAACCTGGGCCCCACCTGCTGGTCTTGGAGATCGCCTGGCAGGAGGGGCAGATCGGCTGGGCGGGGAGCGGATATCGCGAGGAGGCGTCGTTCGCCTTCCCGGTGGACATCGGGGCGGGTGGTGCTGTTCCTTCATCCGCGCCGCCTCCGGACGGGCCGGTGGAGATCGCCTTCGATACCAGCGAGGAAGGGAAGGTCCCTCGAGCGTTCGCCACCCTCGGCGACCGCGAGTACCCGGCCGTGATGGATCGCTACCGGTTCGTCATCGACGGCGAGGAGTACGGGTCGGCGCACTCCTACCGCGACGCCGAGATGGTCGCCGCAGCCACGATCCGCGTTCGACCCGGAACGGTCGTGAACTTCGGGTCGGGGCCCGGACGGGTGCTCGCGGGCCTCGGCGACTCGGAACCGGCCCCGATGACATCGCTCGAGGTGGAAGGCCGGCCCGGCCAGACCGTGACGCTCACGTTCAGAGGCGAATGGGAGGCCGACTCCTTCGTAGAGTGGGAGGTGTTCTTCGAGATCGTGGAGTGAGCGACCCTGAAGACGTGCGTCAGGTGCACGCTACCGTGCCCGAGTCCTCGAACGCGGGCTCGCCCGGCAGGGGAACCCACTCGTAGTCGTAGCTCCCCGCGTGCAGGGTCATCTTCAGGACGCCGTCACTCATCGTGAGCGACTGACATGCGATGTCTCCCACGGCCACGATCACAGGGTCGGCGGGAGGCCGGCCCGCGACGGCCGGAGAGGCCGAGGAAGCACCGAGCGCGATGAAGGCGACCGCAGCCGCCAGCACTCGGCGACCATCGGCGGTGTGAGCGCGACGAAGCACAGGAGACCCCCTGCAGTCCAGGTTCCGGCGAGTCAAGCAGGTGGAGGCCCTGGAGCGCAAGCCGAGGGCCGAGTGGCACGCGCTTCGGTCCGCACGTTGGGCTTCGGCTCGCTCCGCTTCCCCGAAGGCGGCATCTCGGCCTCATCGGGTGTCTCTTTACGCGGGGGCCGGAGTCGGGGAGGTGTGGACATGAAGTGAGCCTCTGCCGCGCTTGCCGTCCTGGTGGTCGTGCTGACCCTTGCGCCGCCGGCGGCCGCCACGTCGACGAAGCACGAGTTCGACTGCGTCGAGTGGCCCTTGGCGGTCCTCGACCCTGGCTTGGTGTGGTTCGAGGAAGGCGTTCTCCACGTGCGGAACGCCGTGTACCTCTTCGCGACGGCGGGGGATGACCTCTGCGCCGGACAGATCACGATCGTCGTCAACCTCAACCTCGACTTCTCCGACTGGTCGGGCTCCCTGTGGGGCACCGGGAGGTCGGAGCTCTCAGCGTTCGAGGGTGGATTCGTTCAAACCTGGAACGCCCAGTTCAAGACCGCAGATCCGCTCAACCCGACTGCCACCGACATCTGGTTCGGCAGGTATCGGGGGAGGGGTTACGGCGAACTGGAAGGCTGGCAGACCAGGGCAACCCTGTTCGAGCGAACACACGCGCTGATCGAGGAAAGCGGCCACGCGTTCGAGCCGAGCGCCCCGTAGGGTCAATCAGACTTCGGACGGACCTCGAACCGGCTCGCCTCCTTCTTCGTCGGTCGGGCGGAGCCCCTAGCCGATCCGGTCGAGGAAGCCGAGCACTCGCTCCTTCACGAGGTGCGCTGCGTTCTCGTCGTGGTCGGCGGTGCTGCTGTCCAGGAACAGGTGCCTGTCGCCGGGGTACAGGAAAAGGTCCGCGCCCTCGATCGTGGCGGCGAGCTGACGTGCGACGTCGACGTCACCCAGCTCGTCGTCCTCCATGGTGTGGATCTGAAGCGGAACTCCCGCGGGCCAGGAGTCGCCGAACTCATCCAGGGGGACGGCCGCGTGGAAGAACAGGGCTCCCCGGGCGCCCGGGCGCGTCTGCGCCAGCATCTGGGCCGGAAGCACCCCCAGCGAGAAGCCCGCGTAGATGAGCTCGGAGGGCAATGGGCTGGCCGCGGCTCGCCCCCGCTCGATGACGGTCCCGAACCCGATCTGCTCCGCATGGGCGATGCCGTCCTGCAGCTTCGAGAAGACCCTGCCGTCGTACAGGTCCGGGACGTGAACCACATGTCCGGCATCCCGGAGCTCCTCGGCGAACGCCCGGACCCCTTCCGTCAACCCCAGCGCGTGATGGAAGAGCAGCACCTCGGCCATGACTCAGCAGTCTAACCCTCTTGCCACCGACAGGAGGGCCGCTCATGATGGGTCGCCCGCATCGCCGTGACGAGGAGGCACCGTGATGGGAGAGACCGTCAGCCGTTCGCCGGAGATCCCGCTGCTGTTCGTGGATGGGACGCGCGTCCGCAAGTCGCCGTACTGGGAGGCGACCGAGCGCTACGGATGCCAGTCCTACGACATCTACAACCACATGCTGATCCCCGGCTGGTACACGGACTTCATCGACGAGTACTGGCACATCGTCAACCACGTCGCGCTCTGGGACGTTGCCGTCGAGCGATGCCTCGAGATCACGGGTCCCGACGCCCACAGGTTCACGAACATGCTGACACCGCGAGATCTGGAGCGCTGCGCCGTGGGGCAGGGCAAGTACGTCGTGCTGACCGACGAGCGCGGGGGGATCATCAACGACCCGGTCCTGCTTCGGCTCGAAGAGAACCGCTACTGGCTCGCCCTGGCCGACAGCGACGCTCTGCTGTGGGCCAAAGGCATCGCGCTCGGATCTGGGATGGATGTCGAGGCGCGGGAGGCCGCCGCGTGGCCCCTGCAGGTGCAAGGACCGAAGTCAAGGGATGTCCTGCGCGCGCTCGTAGGCGATGAGATCGACGACGTTCGCTACTACTGGACCACGCAGACGGAGATCGACGGGATCCCGGTCGTGATCAGCCGCACCGGATGGACGGGCGAGCTTGGTTTCGAGGTGTACCTGCGTGATGAGGCGAGCCTCGGCGTCGAGCTGTGGGAGCGGATCATGAAGGCGGGGGAGCCCTTCCACATCCGGCCCACGGGGCCTTCGGACATCCGCCGCACGGAGGCCGGGATCTTCAACTATGGCGGCGACATGACCCTGGAGAACAACCCGTTCGAAGTGACCGGCCTGGAGCGCCTCGTCGAGGATCAGGAGAGCGACTACATCGGGAAGGAGGCGCTCGCCCGGATCCGCGCCGAGGGCGTTCGGCGCAAGCTGGTCGGCGTCGAGATCGAAGGGGCCCCGCTGGAAGTTGATCACCAGGACTTCTGGCCGGTGCGAAGCGACGGCTCCGTGGTCGGCAAGGCGACGAACGCGGTCCACTCGCCGAGGCTCGAGAAAAACATCGGGTACGTCTGGGTGCCGATCGAGCTGGCCGGACACGGAACGGAACTAGAGCTGGACAGCCCCATCGGATTGCTCGGCGCGCGGGTCGTCCCGCTGCCTTTCTTCGATCCGAACAAGGACGTGCCCAAAGGCTGACGAACGCTGCCAGGGCCCGCCGCCCTCGCAGTCTTGCGACATGGCCTTGCGGCGCAGGAGGCGGCCGATCCCAACGGTTGCCAAGCTCACCACGCCGCCCAGGAGCACGGCCGGAAGGAGCGGGCCGGGGCCGGACGGACCGGGGACGGGCTCGGTGGCCGGGCTCTCTCTCGCTGATGGAGGAGCGCGTGACGGAGTCGTGGACACCTCACCGGGGCGTCGTCGAACGGGAACAACTCGCCATCGATAAGCGCCAGCATTCGCGTGCGCTGATCCTCACCGAGGCGGACCTGCACGAGTCGGCCGAACTCGGCGCCATGGATCGCGTCCTCGGAAGAAGCGGTGCGAGAGGGGAGACTCGAACTCCCACGGCCTTTCGGCCACCGGATCCTAAGTCCGGTGCGTCTGCCAGTTCCGCCACTCTCGCGCAGGTCACAGACTATCCGCGATCACGGGCAGCCCGACTAGGAACGGAGCTTCGCGTCCTCCGGGTCGTACAGCGGGGTCTCGACCACCCGAGCTGCTCGCCGTTCGCCGAGGACATCCACGGCCAGTTCCGTGCCCGGCGTGGTCAGCTCCACGGGAAGGTACGCGAGCGCGATCGTCGCCTCTACGACGTGCCCGTACTCAGAGGCTGAGATGTAGCCCACGACGCGCTCGTCCCCGTCCAGAACCGGCTCGTTCCCGTGGGGGATGGCTTCGTCGCACTCGACGGTCAGGCACGCGAGGCGCTCGCTGACCCCCTCCTCGAGCTGACGGCGCAACGCATCGGCGCCCTCGAAAGACCGCCCCTCCAGCTTCACGAGGTGCTCCAGC
This sequence comes from uncultured Actinomycetes bacterium, assembly GCA_964535065.1. Lineage (GTDB taxonomy): Bacteria > Actinomycetota > UBA4738 > UBA4738 > HRBIN12 > AC-51. Next base: position 18,220 of record CAZHRY010000014.1, on the reverse strand, counting down.
CCGGCCTCCAGCGGCGTGTGGTCGGGAGACAGGTCCGCGCCGAACAGCCGGTATCCCTTCTCCATCCGCATCGAATCGAGCGCCCTGTAGCCGAAGTCGACCAGGCCCAGAGGCTCGCCGGCCTCTCGCAGCCGTTCCTCCAGGTGAGCTAGGTACGCGATAGGGGTGTGCAGCTCCCATCCGAGCTCCCCGACGTAGCTGATCCTCATGGCGAGCACCGGTGCCGACCCAACGCGGATCCGACGCGCGGTGAGGAACCGGAAGCCTTCACCAGAGACGTCGTCGTCGGTCAGCGCAGCGAGCACATCGCGCGAACGCGGACCCGCGAGGGTCAGCACCCCGGTGGCCGCCGTCACGTTGTCCAGACGAACCGACCCGTCGTCGGGCAGCCGTTGCCGCAGATGCTCGAAGTCGTGCACCTCGGTGGCGGCCGCCGACACCAGGTAGAACAGATCGCCGCCCAGGCGAGTGATCGTGATGTCGCACTCGATCCCTCCGCTCTGGTTCAGGAGCTGGGTGACCGCGATGCGACCATCGGCGGGGAGAGCGTTCGCAGACAGCCCGTCGAGGAACCGCTCGGCCCCGGGTCCGCTCACCTCGAACTTGCCGAAGCTCGTCTGGTCGAGCAGACCGACGTGTTCGCGCACCGCATTGCACTCCTGCCCGACGTGGTGGAACCAGCTCGGCCGGCGGAAGGTCAACTCGTCGTCGGGGGCCACGCCGGGGGGCGCGAACCAGAGTGGACGCTCCCATCCCTGCCTGAACCCGAAGACGGCGCCGCGCGCCGCGAGCCGGTCGTGCAGCGGATCGGTGAGCAGCGGTCGTCCTGCCGGCCGCTCCTGGTGTGGGTAGTGGATCGCGTACTCGTGGCCGTAGACGTCGAGGGCCTTGGCGGCGAGGTAGGGACGGGCCGCCGCCCAGGGCCCGAAGCGGCTTACGTCCACCTCCCACATATCGTCCGAAGGCCGGCCATCCACTATCCATTCTGCGGCGTAGCGGCCCGCGCCTCCGCCGAACACGATCCCGAAGATGCTGAAACCCGCGAGGACGAACAGGTCGCGGCTGCCCGGAACCCAGCCCATCAGGCACCTGCCGTCGGGGGTGTAGCCGTCGGGCCCGTTGATCACGTCTTTGATCCCGGCCTCGGCGAACACGGGTACTCGGTCCGCGGCGAGCGCGATGACGTCTTCGACACGTGGGAGGTCCGGAGGCAGCAGCTTCGACTCGAAGTCGTTCGGCGGACCGGCCTCGGCCCACGTGGTCGGGTTCGGTTCGAAGGGGCCGACCAGCAGCCCCCCGCCTTCGGCACGGACGTAGAAAGAGCGATCCGGGTCGCGGATGACGGGTATCTCGTGACCGACCTCGCCGAGCGCCGGCACGGCGCCGGTGACCAGGAACTGGTGGGCGAGCGGGATGATCGGCAGCTCGATGCCCGCCATCCGCCCGATCGCGGGCGCCCACATCCCCGCCGCGTTTACCACGACGCCCGCTTCGATCGTTCCCCGGTCGGTCTCGACGTCCCAGCCGCCGCCCGGACGCCTGCGCATCCCCGTCACCAGGGTGCGGAGCTCGAACCGAACGCCCTTGTGACGGGCTCCCTGCGCGAGGGCGTTCGCGGCGCTGCTCGGATCGATGTAGCCGTCGGTCGGGATCCACGCGCCCCCGAGCACGTCGTCCACGTTGAGGATCGGGCAGAGTTCGCGGATCCGGTTCGGCCCGACAAGTTCGAAGGGCAGACCGACGACGCGCGCTCTCCCCTCAGCGTGGCGGAACTCGTCCATCCGATCCTGGTTGGTGGCGAGTCGGATGCTGCCCACCTCACGGAAGTCGGCTGGGCGCCCGGTCTCGGCCTCGAGGCTCTTGTAGAGCTGGATCGAGTACATCAGGAGCTTGGTGAGGATGCGGCTCGGATTGAACTGCGTGCACAGCCCGGCCGCGTGCCAGGTGGACCCGCTCGTCAGCTCGCCCTTCTCCAGGACGACGACGTCCGTCTCGCCCAACCGAGCCAGATGGTAGGCGAGGCTGCACCCTCCGATGCCGCCTCCGATGATCACGACCTGCGCGCGCGCGTCCACGGCGCGTAATGCTAGTCAGCCGTTGCGAAGGTGGCAGGTCAGGTGTGCCGTGAGATCCAGATCGGCGGGTGATCTCCGGGTGAGAAGGACCATCACGTAGCCCTGCTCCTCTGGTGACGAGATCACGCCGCGCCCCGTCTCGACCGCCAGTGGGCCTTGCCACACCTGCCAGCCGAGGCGCTCATAGAACCCCATATTCTCCGTGTCCAGAGCACCAAGCTCGTATCGCTCACCTACGTACCCGGCGACGGCTTCCATCAGCGCCGAGCCATGTCCGCGGAGCTGGTGAGAAGGGAGCGTGGCCACGGCCTCCACGTAGCCGGTCGAGAGCTGCCGGCCGCCCACGTCGAAGACCCTCTCCAGAACCGATGCGTGAGACACGACCTCCCCGCCCACATCCAGGACGATGTGGGTCCCTTCGACGGAGCTCTGCCAGAACTCGTCGAGGAAGACGCTCCCCTTGCCCGCCCAGGCCGCGTCGCACAGGGCCCGCAACTGCGCCGCCTCGCCTGCGCTCAGCTCCGAGTAAGGCACTGCCCGGATCCCCATCACCCGCGAACATAGCGACTGGCACGAACGACCGCTTCCCGCCCACAATGGCCTCATGCAGGTCAGGCCGGCCCTCGTCGCCGTGTTCGTCCTGGGTGCATCCTGCGGGGGACGACCCGTCGCGGAGCCTGCGCCTCCGTCGCCGAACCCATCGCCGGCGCAACCAGTCCAGCCCAGCCCATCAGAGGCTTCCGAGCCGGAGGGAACGCGCGTTGTGACCGCTCGAGGCAAGACCTTCAGGGTGTACGAGAAGCCAGGACCCGGCGCCGTCCCGACCGAGGAGATCGTCGCCGAGAACGACTGGAGCCAGCGGATCGCGCTTCCTGTGATAGGAGGCTTCACTGACGAGAACGGAACCGAATGGCTCCACGTGATGCTTCCCAACCGTCCCAACGGGTCGCGCGGCTGGCTCCGTGGCGACGAGGTCCGCAGCGAGCAAGTGTCGGGTCGCATCGTCGTGGACCTCTCGGCGCACACCCTGAAGCGTCTCGAGGACGGCGAGCGGGTCTCGCGGTTCAGCGTCGGTGTCGGCACGGCGGGCTATCCGACGACTCCTGGCCGGTTCTTCGTGTGGGCGCGCGTTCCCTATGACCCTCCGACGGGCGCCTACGGCGTGTTCGCCCTCGGCCTGTCCGGATTCTCCGAGGTGATCACCGACTGGGTTGGTGGCGGGCGGATGGCGATCCATGGAACCACCGACCCGTCCGATCTGGGCAAGGACGTGAGCCACGGCTGTGTTCGCGTGTACAACCCGGAGATGGAAGACCTGATGGACGTGCCGATGGGGACCCCGGTCCTGATCAGGCCCTGATCCAGCCTGCATGCCGCTCCGGGACAGGGCGCGCTCCGCCGGGGCACGCGGCCCAGCGGACCGGCGCTGATACCCTGCGCGCAATGGCCGGCGCGCTCTCACGCCTCGCGAGCTGGGCTCGCGGTCTCCGGCCCGCGTGGCAGGCCGCCGCGGCGTTCGCCGCGTACCTCGCGGCCTCGTTCGTGATCTTCGCGTTGCCCCTGGCCTCGGATCTGGGCACCCGGTACGTGGGCATGGGGCGGGCCGACTCCAAGCTCTACGAGTGGTCGCTCGCCTGGACGCCCTACGCCCTGGGCAACGGCGTCAGCCCGCTCACGACAGACCATGTCTTCGCGCCCGCAGGGGTGGGCCTTTCCTGGACCACCTTCCTCCCGGGTCCCTCACTCGTGATGTGGCCGGTCACGGAGCTGTTCGGAACCCTGGTTTCGCTCAACGCGCTCATGATCCTGGCGCCGGCGCTGGCCGCCTGGGCCTCTTACCTCGTGTGCCGACGGGTCACCGGGTCGTTCTGGCCCTCTGTGGCCGGCGGCTACCTGTTCGGCTTCTCGACCTACATGGCCGCACACATGCAGGGTCACCTGAACCTCGTGCTCGTGTTCCCGATCCCCCTGATGGTCTACCTGGTGATCCGGCGGACGGAAGGAAGCCTAGGCCCGATCGCGTTCACCGCGTGGTTCGCGGCTGCGTTGGTGGGCCTGTTCTCGATATCCACCGAGCTGGTCGCCACGGCTGCGCTCTTCGGTGCGATCGCCTACGCGTTCGCGCTCATCGCGGCCCACGGACTCCGCAAGCGGTTGCTCGCCACCGGAGGGCTCGTCGCGGCCGCGGGGCTCGTAGCGGGGTTGCTGCTCTCCCCATACATCTCGATGGCGCTTCGCGACACGCCCACCGACGCGGTGAGGCCGCTGGACCGCGCCTCTGTGGACCTGTACAGCTTCGTCACTCCGCGTGAGACGACGCTGATCCTGGGCGAGCGATACGAGTCGCTGACCGACCGCTTCACGACCACCCCCATCGAGGACGCCGGCTACATCGGGGTTCCGCTCGTAACGATGCTGGCCGTCTTCTCGGTGACGCGGATCAAGAGGCGCGAGACGCCGGCCCTGGTGGGTTTCGTGCTACTCGGCTCGGTCTTGGCGATGGGCCCCGTGCTGCACGTGGCCGGCGTCGAGCGCGGGTGGCTGATCGGCACATGGGTTTCCGAACTGCCCCTGTTCGAGCACGCGCCCTCGCAGCGGTTCCCGATGTACACGGCCCTGGCGCTGGGTGTGGTAGCCGCGTTGTGGCTGGCCCAGGGCTCCCGCAGGTGGGCGCCCGCCCGCTGGGCCACGGTCGTCGCGGGCGCGGCGATGCTCCTGCCGTACGTGCCGGGAGCCGCGCTCCACCCCCCGCAGAACCTGCCGGCCTTCATCGCGAACGGCACCTACCGGCAGGTGATCGAAAGGGGCGAGAACGTGCTGGCCATCACGGACCTCGCGGGTTCGGAGATGGCCTGGCAAGCCGCTGCGGACTTCTGGTTCCGCATGCCGCAGGGCTACGTGGGTCCGGTGCCGCCCCCCTACGAAGGGATCCAGCTCAGCCGCGGACTGGCCTGGGACCAGAAGAACCCCTACATGCCCGCGGTTGCCACCTTCTCCCAGTGGCTCAACGAGAAGGGCGTGACGGCGATCCTCCTGCACGACTCGGCGCGCTGGCAGTTCCGCCCGCTGCTCTCAAGGGTCGGCGCGACGGCCACCTACGAAGGGGGCGACGTGTCCGTCTGGCGTCCAGGCGTCGCCGGGTACACCGTCCGCGACGAGGCGCTGGTCACCCACACCGGCGACCTCGATGTGCTGGGAACCGTCGTGAACGGGTTCTCGATGCCCTCGTTCCGCAACGACGAGGCGCGCATCACCGCGAAAGACCTTCAGGGACGTCCGATCGTGTTCGCGTTCATAGGCCCGGACTGCATCGAGTGCCACACGCACGTGGACGCCCTGGCCGCCTACGGCATCAACAACCCCGACGTGGCCATCGTCGCGGTCGTCTCCTTCTACGACCAGCGAGAGGAGGTCCGCAGTCTGAGCACGTGCCTGACGCCCATCTCGGGATCCGACCCGACCGGCAGGCTCGCGACCGCGTTCGGCGCCAACGACCTGCCGTTCACCGTGGTTCTGAACGCGGATCACTCGATCGAGCAGACATGGTCCGAGCCCTTCTTGACGGACGTGCCCGCGGGGTTCGGCCCGGCGACGCCTAGTTGATGAGGTTGTCGCGGTTCCCGAACGGAGGAGACGTGCCGTACGGACAGTCCTGGCGAAGCGTCAGTATGAGCTTCCCCATGTCCGGTGGCGACGAGAAGTCGAAGGCTCCCGTCAGTGGGTCGGCATTGGCGTCGCGTTCGGTCAGCGGCTCGATACCCCAGTTGTGCTCGATGAACGCGAGTACCGAAGAGAACTCGTAGACGTGGCTGTCGATGGCGCCGCCCAGCTGGTTGTCGCCCTTGACCGTCCACGGGGACATGATCAGCGCGGGTGTGCGCGGGCCGAGGCCCATGATGTCGTACTGCGGAGGCGTCACGTGGTCGTAGAAACCTCCGAAGTCGTCCCAGATGACGACCACGGCCGTGTTCTTCCAGTAGGGGCTCTGCTGCAGCGCGTTCATGGCCGCCACAGTCCAGTTCTCCCCCGCGCAGACGCTCTGGTCGCGGTGGGGCAGGATCGGGTGCTCGTTGTAGGGGGCCGGCGGCTTGACCCACGAGACCTGCGCAAGGTTCCCGTTCTGCACGTCGTCCAGGAAGGACTCGCTCTGGGCCACGTTGTGCCACAGGTCCGAGTAGCGGATCTTGCGGATGGCCCTCAGGACGTCGCCGATCGGGAACACGGGGTCGGTGTAGTAACGCCAGCTCACGCCCGCGTCCGAGAGCCGCTCGGGGAGCGTATCGATCTCGAGGCACGCCCTGACCGTGATCAGGTAGTCGCGGATCTGGTTCATGGCCTCAGGGTGGTCGTCCACGATGCGGTTCTCGCTCTGGATGATGCTCGAGACGTCTCCCTCGGTCAGGTCCTGCGGGAAAGCCGGGCTGTAGCCGAGGGGGTCGTCGCAGTAGCGGCCAGGGGTCGGCGCGGCCTCGGACTTGTTGTCCATGATCCCGTAGGACTGGGCGGCCACCAGATACAGGTGCTCGGGGAACGTCGGGCCGTACTCCGAGGTGAAGAACCGATCGGCGAGTACGAACCGATCTGCGTACGCGAAGTAGTTCGGGAGGGTCTCCCGGTCGAACTGCGTGTAGCCGTCCAGGTTCTCTCCGCCCTCGATCGTGTCGAACCCGTCCATGCGTCCGCCGTCCACCGCGAACAGCCCCGACCAGAAGCCGTGCGTGAGTGGCTGGTCCATCACGTCGTCGGCCGGCCTGAGCGGGATCTCCTCGCCGCTCAGGGTTCGGCCCACCGTGGCGCCGTCCGCGCCGGGGTACGTGCCGAAGAAGTGATCGAAGGTGCGGTTCTCTTTGATGATGAACACGAAGTGCTCGATCGGGGTGTCAGCCGGAAGCGGCTCGCTGCTCGGATACCCGGTGGGCCTCTCGGCGGGCTCCCGGTCGGGCGGGAGATCGAAGGTCTTGGCTGCGTAGCCCTCCGTGAACCGCACATCGGCGGATCTGATGGTCGGCGTGGGCGACGCGGTGCTGGTGTCGGTCTCGTCGCGGGTGCAGGCGATGGCGATGGCTGCGAAGGTCGCGAGCGCCGTCACCAGGGCCAGCGCTCTCGCGGCGCGCCCTCCTGCCCTGGATCGGGTCGACACGGCGTCGAGTATGTCCACGGCCCCCGAGCGCGACAACCGGTAGCCTGAGCAGCCATGGTTCGGTCCGCCGCGCGCCGTCTAGCTGCCCTGTCGCTGGCTCTCGGCCTGGCAACGGGTGTCTCGACCGCCCGGTCGAGCGGCTGCGCACTCGAGGTCGATCCGTCCTGGAGCTTCAAGGATGCCGACCTGCCGTTCGCGGTGACGGTCACCGGTGAGGGAACGCCGGTCATCGTCGGGGCGGAGTACTTCGGCGGGAAGGGCTCGCCGCTCGCGCTCAGGTGGGACGGGTCGGCTTGGGCGACAGAACCGGTCCCCGTGGTCACCGAGGGAGCGCTCGTGACCTTGCACGACGTCACGCCTTTCGGCCGGGATGAGGTGCTTGCGGTCGGCACTTTGCGCACCAACCGAACCGAGATCGTTCGCCGGACCGGCTCGGCGTGGGAGCGGATGAACAGCCCAGAGTCCGGCGACGAGAACGGCCAGCTGCTGGGCGTAGATGCGCGCGCAGCCGATGACGCCTGGGCGGTCGGCAAGTACATAGTCGAAGGCCGGAACTCGCCTCTCGTGCTCAGGTGGAACGGCATGGCGTGGAAGGCGATCCCCGCACCCCATCCGGAGGAAGCCGACTCGGCGGTGCTGAAAGACGTGGTGGCGCTGGGTCCGCGCGATGCCGTTGCTGTGGGTTGGGGCGTCGCCGACGGGGGCCGGCACTTCCCCCTGATACAGCACTGGAACGGCGTGGCTTGGGAGGTCGTTCCCGTGCCGGATCCCGGCGGCGACGCGATGCTGATGGGAGTCGATGCCTTCGCCGCCAACGACATCTGGGCGGTCGGGTGGACGGCGGACGAAGCTGGCGACACCGCTTCGCTCGCCCTTCACTGGGACGGGAGGTCGTGGCTGGAGACGAACCTGCCCGAGACGGAAGGCAGGGGGCGGCTCATGGGCGTGACCGCGACCTCCGAAGGCGGGATGCTCGCGGTCGGCGACGTCAAGGATATGCAGGGCAGGTACGCGCCCCTCGCGTTCACGTGGGACTGGTCGGGTTGGGGGCCGGTGCCGCTGCCGGCGATCGATACCCACGACGCGTTCCTGGCTTCGGCAGCGGCACCGGCCCCAGGGCAGGTCCTGCTCGTCGGCACCCATCGAGGCCCAGATGGCTTCGGGTCACTGCTGCTCAGGGGCTGCACCGAGGTCGAGCCCGCCTAGCTCTCCCCGTTCGTAGGCGGCTCCATCACGGGGCACTCTCGCGGTTCGAGTATCAGCGGCGGTAGCGGCTCCTGGCTGAAGTCGAACGCGCTCAGCATGTCCGCCGCGTTCGCGTCCCGCGCCGTCAGCGGGGGCAGGTCGAACACGGTCTCGATGAAGCGCAGGACCGACGCGAACTCCAACTCGGTCTTGTCCACGAACCCCGGCTTCGCCCAGGGTGAGATCACGATGGTCGGCACCCGCGGCCCCAGGCCGTACATGTCCACGTGCGGCGGCTCTGCGTGGTCGTAGAACCCGCCGAAGTCATCCCAGGTCAGGATCACGGCGGTCGAGTCCCAGTAGTCGCTCCGCATCAGCTCGTTCAGAACCTCGACCGTCCAGTTCTCTCCATCGCAGATCGAGTAGGGGGGGTGGTCGGACTGAGGGTAGGGAGGGGTCAGCCACGAGACGGACGGCAACTCGCCCCTGCGGATGTCCTTCACGAAGTCCTCGTCGGGCACGACGTTGTCCCACATGTCTGAGAAGCGCACGTGCCGAACCATCCGCAGCGGCTGGACCCACTCGTTCTCCCCCAGGTACTCCTTCCAGGTGATCCCGGCTTCCTCCAGCAGGTCGGGCAGCACCTTCACGTCGGAGCACGGCCACCGAAGCTCCATGTAGGTGCGCATCTCCTCGATGCCCTCAGCGCCCTTCTCCTGGAGCAGGTAGACCTTCTCCTGCTCCTCACGGGCCAGCTGCCGGAAGGCGTGCGCCAGTTCGAGCGGATCGTCGCAGTACTCGCGGCGTGCGGTGCCGGTCTGCCCAGGCCTCTCGTGATCGATGAACCTGTCGGACTGCGAAGCGAACGTCCACAGGTGCTCGATGCCTGTCGGCCCGTACACCGAGCTGAAGAAGCGGTCGGCGAGCGTGAATGTGCGGGCGTAGGCCCAGTAGTTCGGGATGTCCGCTTCCAGGTGCTGCACGTAGCCGTCGGCGTCGAAGCAGTTCATGTCCCCGCCGTTGATCGCCACGATGCCGTCCTCGAAGCTGTGGCCGGCGTCCGCGGTCCGGTCGAGCGCCCTCGCCAGCGGAACCGTGTCGCCCTCGCAGCTCCTGCCCTCGGTCGCTCCGTCGGCTCCCGGGAAGGTTCCGAAGAGGTGGTCGAAGGTCCTGTTCTCCTTGATGAGGAAGACGACGTGCTCGATCTTCTGCCGGGCTTCCTCCACCGCCGCCTGATCCGAGGCGGGAGTGGGGGACGGCGAGACCGCGTCCGCGGGGTCCAGGTGCTGCGGGATCTCGGGCCCGGTGCAGGCCGCCGCGAGGAGGAGTGACGCCGCCACCAGGCGCCCTCGCCACCTGCGGCTGTGCGTGTCGTGGGCAGGCATCCGGCGAAGGGTAGCCGACGGGGGCCGGTCACGGTCGTACAGTTGAAGGCCCAGGCAGGAGGACCGACCGAAGATGACCATGACCGATCGAGAGGGAACCGGCACGCGCAGCTCCGAGCTGCTCGAGCTGGCGGGTCTGTACGCGGCGCACAACTATCACCCGCTGCCGGTGGTGATCTCAGAAGCCGAGGGCGCCTGGGTGACCGACGTCGACGGCAAGCGCTACCTGGACATGCTGGCCGCCTATTCCGCCCTCAACTTCGGCCACCGTCACCCTCGTCTGATCGCGGCGGCCAAGCGGCAGCTGGATCGGCTGACGCTGACGGGCCGCGCGTTCAACAACGACCTGTTCCCGGTCTTCTGCAGAGACCTGGCCGAGCTGTGCGGCAAGGACATGGTCCTCGCGATGAACACGGGAGCCGAAGGGGTCGAAACGGCGCTCAAGACCGCGCGGCGATGGGGGTACGACGTGAAGGGCGTCGCGCCCGACCGGGCCAAGATCGTCGTCGCCGACGGCAACTTCCATGGGCGGACGATCACGATCGTCAGCTTCTCGAACGACCCGGCGGCACGCGTGGGCTTCGGCCCGTTCACACCGGGTTTCGCGAGCGTCCCATACGGGGACATCGACGCCCTGCGGGAGGCGATCGACGACGACACGGTGGCCTTCCTGGTCGAGCCGATCCAAGGCGAAGCGGGCGTCGTCGTTCCTCCGGAGGGGTACTTGAAGGGAGTTCGCGAGCTGTGCTCCGAACGCAACGTCCTACTGATCGCCGACGAGATCCAATCCGGCCTCGGGCGCACCGGTGCGACCTTCGCCTGCGACCATGAGGGCGTCGTCCCCGACATCTACATCCTGGGGAAGGCGCTTGGGGGCGGGATCATGCCGCTCTCGGCCGTGGTCGCCTCGCGGGACATCCTGGGGCTGTTCAAGCCGGGGGAGCACGGCTCGACGTTCGGGGGCAATCCGCTGGCCTGCGCCATCGGGATAGAGGTCCTGGACATCCTCCGCTCTGGTAAGTACCAGCGGGCGTCCGCCGAGCTTGGTTCGTGGCTCATCGGAGCCCTTCGCGACGCGGCGCTCCCCACGGTCGCGGAGGTTCGGGGGAGAGGCCTGTGGGTCGGGATCGAGTTGCAGCCGGGCGCGGGCACGGCTAGAGAAGCGTGCGAAGGCCTCATGGAACTGGGGATCCTGGCGAAGGACACGCATGAGACGACGATCCGGTTGGCCCCCCCGCTTGTCGTCACCGCGGAGGACCTGCAGTGGGCGCTCGAGCGTATCGTGCAGGTCCTGACGCTCTAGGTCCTTCGGCACCCAGGGACAGCCGGACGGTCGTAGGGCGCAGCGGGCTGCTGCAGCTAACCTCGGGGGATGCGCCGGCCCGCGTCTGCCATGTGTCTCGTCGCGCTCCTGTCGGTGCTGTTGCCGACCACTCCTGCACACGCCGTCCCCAGCCAAGTGCCCGATGCAACGGCCGGTACGAACGGAACCGTCTATGCCCTGCTCGAGGTCGGGGACCGTGTCTACGTCGGAGGCAAGTTCTCGTGGGCGGGTCCCTACACGGGGAACGGAGCCGCGGTCTCCGGGACAGACGGGCAGCGCCTAGCCTCGTCGGCCTTCCCGAGCGGTCCGGTGCTCGCCGCGGCTGCTGACGGGTCGGGGGGCTGGTACGTGGGCGGCAGCTTCACCAAGATCGGGAAGGCCGGGCGCCTTGGCGTGGCGAGGATCAACAAGAACGGCGGGCTGGCCGGATGGAACCCCTCCGTGACGGGGACGGTGGAAGCGATCGTCGTCGGTTCCGGGGCCGTTTACCTGGGCGGCTCGTTCTCCACGGTCGGCGGCCAAGCGAGGAGCAACCTCGCGGCCGTAGACCCGGGAACCGGAGCGGTTCTGTCTTTCGACCCGGCTCCGAACGGACCGGTTCACGCACTCGCTCTTTCTCCGGACGGCTCCACGCTCTACGCGGGCGGTTCCTTCACGACCGCCGGCGGCGCCTCGCGCTCGAACCTCGCGGCGATCGACGTCACGACGGGGCTCTCGACCTCCTTCGACCCGGCTCCGAACGGACCGGTTCACGCACTCGCTCTTTCTCCGGACGGCTCCACCCTCTACGCCGGCGGTTCCTTCACGACGGCCGGCGGCGCCTCGCGGTCTAACCTCGCGGCGATCGACGTCGCCATGGGGCTCTCGACCTCCTTCGATCCGGCTCCGAACGGGCCGGTCCACGCGCTGGCGGCCGGCTCGGCCACCCTCTACGCCGGCGGTTCCTTCACGACGGCCGGCGGCGCCTCGCGGTCTAACCTCGCGGCGATCGACGTCGCCACGGGGCTCTCGACCTCCTTCGATCCGGCTCCGAACGGGGCGGTGCGGTCCCTGTCGCTCTCGGGAACCCGTCTGTTGGCCGGCGGCGACTTCACCTCGGCCGGCGGCGCCTCTCGTGTGCGCGTTGCGGCCTTCGACACTACGACCGGCGCCGCCGACGCTTTCGACCCTCGCGCCGACGCCACGGTGCGTGCTCTGGCCGTCTCGGGCGCCAAGGCGTACGTCGGCGGGGACTTCTCCATGTTGAACGGCGCTCCCCGGAACAACGTCGCCGCCATCGACTCGAGCACTGGGGAGGTGGACCTCGGCTGGAACGCCAACGCCAACGCCAAGGTCCGCGCGATAGCCGCTTCGCCCGACGGCTCGATCGTCTACATCGGAGGCTCCTTCTTCAAGGTGGATGGGGTTCCGCGCGACAAGGTGGCTGCGGTCAGCGCGGTCACCGGAGACGCCACTTCGTGGAAGCCGAACGCCAGCGGCGAGGTGCGCGCCATAGCGACGTCGGGGGATGCGGTCTACGTAGGTGGCTTCTTCACGCAGATCGGCGGGGAGAACAGGTCCTACCTGGCCAAGGTGAGCGCCGGCACCGGGATAGTTGACCCGGCCTTCGATGCGCAAGCGGACGGCGGCGTCCGGGCACTCGACATCACGCCCGACGGCTCGAAGCTGTACGCGGGGGGCGACTTCCACTCGATCGGCGGAGGGTCCCGCAACGGCGCGGCCGAGCTTGACCCCGCGTCGGGAGCCTCCACCTCGTGGGACCCTTCGGAGGGGGGCGTCGTCCTGGACGTCGAGCTCTCTCCCGACGGCGCGACGCTCTACTTCTCCACCACGTCCAATCGGACCCACCGCTTCGAGCCCGCCACGTCGAACACGCCGACCTGGTCGATGCACTCGGGCGGGGACGTCCAGGCCATAGCGGTGTCGCCCGACCATTCGATCATCTACCTGGGAGGGCACTTCGGGAAGTTCACGACGCAGAACGTGGACCGCAAGCGGATCGGCGCTATCTACGCGTCCGACATGACCGTGACCGACTGGTACCCGAAGATGAACAGCTTCTACGGCGTCTGGGCGTTCCAGGCCACGGACGACGCCCTGCTGGTGGGCGGGGACTTCACACGAACCGGCGGCCGCGAGCAGAGGTACTTCGCGAGGTTCTCGGGGACGCCGTAGAGCGAGACCGGTGCCCTCCCACATAGACTGCACCAGATGACGGAACCGCAGGTGTTGTCGCTCGCCACCGTTGGCGACTGCATAGTCACCCGGCCGATCTCTCAGCTGGCGGTGCACGACGCGAGCTTCGCCCGGATCCTGGATGAGCTCAGGGGGGCCGACGCGACCTTCGGGAACCTCGAGACGGCGGTGGTCGATCTGCGCGATCCCGGCGTTCACCCCTGGGGCGTTCCCGAGGACTGGTCGGTGAGGGCGGACGCCGCCTGCGCTGACGACCTAGAGGCCATGGGGTTCGACCTCCTCGGAAGGGCCAACAACCATGCCGTCGATTGGGGGCCCGCAGGGGTCCTGGCGACGTCACAGAGGCTGGACGAAGCCGGGCTGGTGCACGCGGGAGCGGGCGGCTCTGCGTCGGAGGCGCGGGCTCCCAGGTACCTCGAAACCCCCAACGGCCGGGTAGCGCTCGTATCGATGACGACGAGCCCGGGCCACGATGCGGCGGCCGCCATCGATCCCCACGGGGAGGTGCCGGCCAGACCCGGAGTGCACACCATCCGCGTTAGAGCCACTGCGACCCTGCCGCCTGAGGGGATGCAGATCGTCGAGGCCCTGCGTGACGCGTATCCGGAGTGCGATTCGAACTGGACAACGCCTCGCGATCCGCTCAAGGAGACCGATGTGTTCCGGACCCGCTTCGTGGCCGGGCCCGGGGTGGGCGTGTCCTACGAACCCGACAGGGAAGACGTCGCTGCCGCGCTGAAGTCGGTTCGACTCGGATCTCAGCACGCCGACGCCTGCATCGCGGCGATCCACGCGCATCAGGGCGACAATCGGCCGGAGAACCCCCCCGCCTTCTTGAGGGAGCTTGCGCGTGAGCTGATCGAGCATGGAGCCACGGTGGTCGTGATCAGCGGGCCGCACCGGCTGGCTCCCGTGGAGCTTCATCGCGGGTACCCCATCTTCTACGGGCTCGGCAACTTCATCTGGAGCGACATGCAGGAGCCGCTGCAGCGCTATTTCTACGAGCGTAGCCGCGACGTGATAGGGCGCTCCTTCCCCGATCCTTCGCGTGTCACCGATGCCGATCTTCAGGAAGCGCTCAACAGCGATTCGTTCGGCGATGAGGCGTACTTCCGCGCCGCGCTGGCCACGACGGTGCTTCGAGACGGGGCGGTATCCGAGATCCGTATCCGGCCCGTTGACGTCGGGTACGGCATGCCGCTCACCCGAGCCGGGATCCCACGAGTGGCGCCGCCCGAGGTCGCGGAGCAGATCCTGCAGAACCTGGCGTCGATGTCTGCTCCACTGGGCACCGCCGTCAGTGCGGAGGACGGTATCGGCGTGATCCGCCCTTAGGCTGGTAGGACGATACGGGAAGGGGGGAGTCGAGCATGAAGGTGTTCTCGCGAGACGTGACAGATGCCTATCGTGCCGAGGGATGGTGGGACGGCCTGACTATCCACGAGTTGTTCGTCAGGAACGCCGACAGGAACCCGGATGCGCCGGCGCTGGTGGACGCGCCCAACCGAGCGGAGTTCTGTGGCGGCGGCGAGCCGGTCCCCGCGTGCAATTAGCAGGTGCGAGAGCGTGTTGTCCCGCGCGCCGCCCCCATTGTCGCCCAGGGCGTGGGCCAGGACGACGTGGTGATGGTTCAGCTCCCCAACGTGGTGGAGTTGGCTGTCGTGTATCTGGCAGCCGCACGCATCGGCGCCATCGTGAGTCCCCTGCCCATCCAGTTCCGGGCACACGAGGTTCGGCTGGCGGCTTCCCTGACGGAGCCGGTTGCCTTCATCACGACCTCGAGCGCCGCCGGGTTCGACCACGTCGGGTTGATCGATGCCCTCCGGCGGGAGCTCTCGTCCATCCGGTCGGTCATCGCGCTCTCCGCCGAGCTGCGCGACGGCACGCTCTCGCTCACCGAGATACTGGAAACACCCGCAGACACCAGCGGTCTGGACGAGCTCACGGGAAAAGTGGACGCCTCGGACATCTTCACCGTGTGCTGGACATCGGGCACCGAGGCCGAACCGAAGGGGGTTCCGCGCACCCACGACCTCTGGACCGCGATCGCGTACGCGACCACCGACGCCGCGGAGTTGGGCGACGGAGACGTGCTGCTCACGCCGTTCCCCCTGGTGAACATGTCGGGCATCGGCGGCATGCTCGTTCCCTGGCTCCAGACCGGCGGAACGCTGGTGATGCACCAGCCGATGAGCCTGCCGGTCTTCCTTCGGCAGATCGTCACGGAGAAGGTCAACTACACGGTGGCGCCGCCCGTCCTCCTGAACCTGCTGCTGGCCGACCCGTCCGCCCTCGAGAAGGTGGATCTTTCGTCGCTGCGGACGATCGGCTCCGGATCGGCTCCGTTATCGCCGGCGATGATCAAAGGATGGAAGGAGCGCCACGGCATCGAGGTCCTTAACTTCTTCGGCTCCAACGAAGGGGTCGCTCTGGTGGGCGGACCCGCCGACATCCCCGACCCCGAGGAGCGTGCCCGAACCTTCCCGCGGTTCGGCTGCCCCGGTCCCGAGTGGACCAACCGGGTCGCGCGCGGCGCACAGACGAAACTGGTCGATCCTCAGACGGGGGAGCCCGTCACCGAGCCCGGGCGCCCCGGTGAGCTTCTGATCAAAGGCCCCACCGTCTTCGCCGGATACTGGCGGCGTGACGACCTGACAGGAACCGCCTTCGACGAGGAAGGGTTCTTCCGGACCGGTGATCTGTTCCAGATTGAGGACGACCTGCACTACCGGTTCGTGGGTCGAGCACGCGATCTGATCATCAGGGGTGGCATGAAGATCGCCCCCGAGGAGATCGAGGCTCTGCTGGCCGGGCATCCGAAGATCGCCGATCTTGCGGTGGTGGGTATCGCCGACGAACGCATCGAAGGGGAGCAGATCGTCACGGCGGTCGTCGTGCCCAAGCCGGGCGAGTCGATAGAGCTTTTCGAGATCAGGGAGCATCTTCGCCAGATGGGTGTGGCCGGCTACAAGGAGCCGCGCAAGCTGGTCGTGGTGGAGGCACTTCCCCGGAACCCCCTGGGCAAGGTGCTGAAGCGTGAGATAAGAAAGGTGATGGGGGCTTAGGCGCGGTCCTGGGCCGTCAGGCGTTCGCAGGTTTGCCAAAGGAGTTCGCGTTCCCTCGGCGTGACGGGTGTCTTGCTCAGCCTGTCGATCGGGCGCGGCTGCCTGTCGTGCCAGAACCTCCCGGTCGACCCGGCGGCCTCGGCCGATGCCGCAAGCCAGACCATCGTGTCGGCGCCCTGTTGAGGGGTTCTCAGAAGTGGTCCGACGATCTTGCGGAAGGTGGGCAGCGAAGCCTCGACCCCGGGCGTGTCGGCCCAGCCCGGATGCATCGAATGCACCACGATGCGCTGTTCGCGCAGGCGGTGGGCCCACTCCTGCGTCAGCAAGACCAGGGCGCGCTTCGCACGGGCATACGCAACGCTGCCCCGGAAGCGCTCTTTCTCCATCTGCAGGTCGTCCAAGTGGAGCGCCTCCAGGTACATCCCGCCCGACGCGACGTTGATCACTCGTGAGGGAGGTTCGCCTGGACCCCTGCTCAGGGAAGGGACCAGGCCGCTGGTCAGCACGAACGGGCCGAGGACCATGGTCGCGAAGGTCATCTCGAACCCATCCACGGAAGTCCGGCGTTCGGTCAGCAGGGCGCCGGCGTTGTTGATCAGCAC
This sequence comes from uncultured Actinomycetes bacterium, assembly GCA_964535065.1. Taxonomy (GTDB): domain Bacteria; phylum Actinomycetota; class UBA4738; order UBA4738; family HRBIN12; genus AC-51. Next base: position 1,248 of record CAZHRY010000014.1, on the reverse strand, counting down.
GTCAAGCCGTTCTGCGGTCAACTCGCCGACGGCTGTCCGGACCGAGGACAGGTCGCTCATGTCCACGACATGGACGCTCGTGTCGGAGCCGAGCCGGGACGCCAGCTCTTCGCCGCGCCGGCGGTCGCGGACCAGCAATCGTAGGCTCGCTCCCATCGCAGCGAGCATCTCGGCTGCGGCGAGTCCAAGGCCGGAGGTTGCGCCCGTGATCGCGACGACTCGCCCATCCATCCCCAGGTCGCTGAGTGGTTGCCAGTCGAACATGGCGCGCCGCACCCTGTAGCCGATGTCGGTGAAGCTCGGAACGACCGCGATCTCCATCGCGCCGTCAACGAGTGCCTTGAAGTCCACGTCCGCTCCTGTCGTCCCGAACAACGCTATCAGCGCCTGCGATGAACGAGGGGTCGTTTCCGAGCAGGGTTCATATGCTTGTGGCGTATGCCGATCCTGACCGACACACTCGAAGTGGACCGCTCTATCGAGGAGGTCTTCGCGTTCGTGGGCGACTTCGCCAACACTCAGGTCTGGGATCCGGGCGTGGCGTCGGCCCAGAACGTCACCGTCGGACCGATCGGCGTCGGCACCAAGTACGATCTCCAGGTCGTGTTCGGGAAGCGAACTCTCCCGATGACCTACGAGGTGATCGAGTGGGACCCACCGAACCGAGTGGTGCTGCGAGGCGAAGGCACCACGGTTATCGCTATCGACGACATCAGGTTCGAGTCCACCGCTTCGGGCACTCGGATCTTCTACACGGCCGACCTGCGCCTGAAGGGAGTGCTCAGGTTCGCCGAGCCGCTCCTGAGGTCCAGGTTCGACCAGACAGGGCGCCAAGCCATCGCAGGGATGAGGCGAGCCCTGGAGGCCCTCTAGCCTTCGCGCCCAGATGGCCGACTTGACCGCGAGCCCCATGAGGCTTACCACGGGCACGAGACGGAAAGGGAAGGGGTGAGGCGATGGCAACGGATCTCACGATCTCCGTGGAAGACCGCCCCGGAGGCCTCGCCAGCGTCGGCGAGGCGCTGGGCAGCGCCGGTATCAACATCGAGGGCGTATGCGGGGTCGGCTGGGAGGGACGCGGCATCATCCACGTCTGCGTCCAGGACGGCACGGCCGCGCGGCAGGCCCTCGAGGCAGCCGGCATCAAGGTGGAGGGCGAGGCCGACGCCATCCTTACGGAGCCGGTTGCCGGCTCGGACGACCCGGGAACGCTCGGGATGATGGCTCGCACAGTCGCCGACGCGGGCA
>CAZHRY010000013.1:24392-38439 GCA_964535065.1 uncultured Actinomycetes bacterium | reverse complement strand
GCAGCCCGCTGATCTACCTCACAGCAGCGCTGTGCCTGGTAGTGGTGGTGTCCCTGGCGACCTCGCCGGCCCCCACGCCCGGCCCGCCGAGCGCCGCGTCGCCCCTGGCTGGGGGCGTGAAGGAGGGGACGGTCGATCCGGAGACCGGCCAGGAGCTGTTCTCCCCGCCCGACCCGGTCAGCGCCCCGCTCCCCGAGGGAGTTGACGCCTCCGCATTCCGGACGCGGTGGCCGATCAAGCACGTCGTGTTCCTCATCCTCGAGAACCGCAGCTTCGACAACATCTTCGGCAAGTACGCGGGTGCTGACGGCGCGACCACGGGCATGGACCACGGGGTCGAGCGGCCGCTCACACAGGCGCCGCTACAGCGGGCCCACGATCTTCCTCATTGCTACAACTGCAACGTCGCGTCGATCGCAGGCGGTGAGATGGACGGGTTCAACCAGACCGAGTCGGCGGACATGTACGCCTACACGCAGTTCGACCAAGAGCAAGTCCAGGCCTTCTGGAACTGGGCCGGCGAGTACGTCCTGGCGGATCGCTTCTTCGCTTCTGCCGTGGGCCCGTCGTTCCCCAACCACCTCTACACGATCGCCGCGACCTCGGGTGGGGCCCTGGACAACTCGTGGCAGCCGTTCCCGCGGCTGAAGACGATGCAAGAGGAGGGCTATGCGAAGTCCTGGGGGTGCGACATCGCGCCCGGCGGGTACGTCGAGATCGTCGATCCCGAGGGATTCATGGTGAAGGTTCATCCCTGCTTCGACTTCGAGACCGAGGGCGACCTGCTGAACCGAGCCGGGATCCCTTGGGCGTACTACGCCGCTACCAACGGGCAGTTGGGCTACATCTGGTCGGCGTACGCGGCGATCGACCGGTACCGGAACGACCCGGAGCTGTGGGGGCGGCACATGCGCCCCATCGACGATCTGATCCGGGACATCGAGGCCGACCGGCTTCCGCCGGTCACCTGGATCACCCCGCGCTTCCAGCTCTCGCAGCACCCCGAGTACAACTTCTGCTGGGGACAGAACTGGACCATCGAGGTGGTCAACTCGATCATGCGGAGCGAGGCCTGGAAGGACACCGCCATCGTGCTCACCTGGGACGACTTCGGTGGCTTCTACGATCACGTGCCCCCTGTGACCCTGGACGACTTCGGACTGGGGATCCGGGTTCCTACGTTGATCATCAGCCCTTACGCGAAGAGGGGCTACGTGGACAGCACGATGTATGAGTTCTCCAGCGTCCTACGGTTCATCGAGGACAACTGGGGGCTCACTCAGCTGACCCGGCGCGACAAGATCGCGGACAACCTGACCTCCGCCTTCGATTTCTCGAAACCACCGCGCAAGCCCTTGCTCCAGCCCCTGCGAACCGACTGCACGGGACCGATCTGGGACCCGCCTCCCAAGGAGGAGTGACGCATGCGCCGGCTGGCCGTCTCGGCAGCTATCCTCGGCCTCGTCGCGGTTTCGTGTACCCCGGCTGAAGGAGACACGAGCCGGTCCACGCGGTTCACGCCGGACATCTCCGTGACACCAACCGTCCAGCCCTCCGACCCGGGCAGCGTCGATGCCACGGCGTTCCCGACACGGTGGCCCATCAAGCACGTCGTGTACCTGATCAAGGAGAACAGGACCTTCGACCACATGTTCGGGACGTTCCCCGGAGCCAACGGGGTGACCGTGGGGATGGACCACGGCGAGCCCCGTCCCCTCGTCAAGGGAACCGACCAGCGTGTCCCGGGGGACATCCCGCACTGCTACCCCTGCGCGCTGATGGCTTGGAACGACGGGAAGATGGACGGCTTCGACCAAGGAGAGTATGGGGACTGGGCGTATACGCAGCTGAGGCGGAACCAGCTGCCCAACTACTGGGAGTGGGCGGAGTCCTACACGCTGTTCGACAACTTCTTCGCCTCCGCGCAGGGGCCCTCCTTCCCGAACCACCTGTACACGATCGCCGCTCAGTCCGGGCGAACCCACGAGAACCCGAGGAGACAGAACATCTTCTCGAACACGTTCGGCTGCGACGCGCCCGAGGGCCAATACGTCGAGGTCTACGACTCCGAGGGGCAGATCGAACAGGTTCCGCCGTGCTTCGACTTCAAGACCGAAGGAGACCTGCTGAACGACGCCGGCATCCCGTGGGCGTACTACGCGGCAACCGAGCGGCAACGGGGGTACATCTGGTCGGCCTACTCGGCCATCCGCCGCTATCGCAACGACCCGGACAACTGGGCGAAGTTCATGCGTCCCGTTGACGGCGTCGTGCAGGACATACGCGCCGGCAAGCTCCCGCCCGTCACCTGGATCACCCCCCGGTTCGAGCTCTCGGAGCATCCCGAGTTCAGCTTCTGTCACGGAGAGAACTGGTCCACCGAGGTCATCAACGCCATCATGGAGTCCCCGATGTGGGAGACGACCGCGATCTTCCTCACCTGGGACGACTACGGGGGCTTCTACGACCATGTCCCGCCGCCACAGGTGGACGACTTCGGGTTCGGGGTCCGGGTACCCATGATCGTGCTTTCGCCCTACGCGAAGGAGAGCTACGTTTCGAGCGAGCTGAGCGAGTTCTCCAGCGTGCTGCGGTTCATAGAGGACAACTGGTACCTCAGGCCCTACCTGACCCATCGCGATCGCGACGCGACGCCGATGCTCTCAGCCTTCGACTTCGAGCAAGAGCCCCGGCCGCCCAACGCGTTGCCACTGCGTACGGATTGCGAAGGGCCGAAGTTCCCCGACGACTGAGGCTCTCCCCCCGGGCGCGGAGCCGCTGTTACGCTGTCGCCTCCGATGACCACCGAGCCTGAGCACGATCCTGGCTATCTCGCGCTCACACGCCACCTGTACTGGGAAGACGAGGCGGGGGCGCGCACGCAGGCCGGGACCAAGCACGTCCGCGAAGAGATGCTCGAGTTCGTGGCCAGGGTTCGCACGGACGAACGCCTGGCCATACCGCTCGCCGAGCCGCACCTGGCCGCGTCCACGCCCTGGAAGCGCAAGGCCAAGTACCTCATGTTCCGGGTCTTCCGCTTCGGGACGCGCAGGTACGACCGGCTGGCGGGCGATGCCGCCGAGCTGATGGTGGCACTGGCTGAGCGCGTCATCATGCTCGAACGCGAGATCGAGTCCCTGCGCGAGCACGTCGAGCGGTTGGAGCGTGACCGGAGGGAACGAGGATGAGGATCGCGGTCCTTCACCCGCAGACGTCGTTCGTCCGGGGCGGCGCAGAGATCCACACCGAGGCGCTGGTGCGCGCGCTGAGGGAGGCCGGGCACGACGCCGAGATGGTGACGATCGCCGGCAAGTGGTACCCGGCGTCCGAGATAGCACATCAGATGGCGGTGTGGCGTTCGTTCGACATCAGCGAATCGAACGGCATGCGCATCGACGCGGCGATATCCCTGAAGTTCCCGGCCTACCTGGCGCCGCACGAGCGCAAGATCGTGTGGCTGATCCACCAGCACCGCTCGGCCTACGAGCTGTACGAACATCCGGAGTTCGGCGACCTGGCTCCCCAGGACGAAGGACCGGTCGTACGCGAGCTGATCTGGAACGCGGACCGGGTGGCGCTCGGTGAGGCCAAGCGCATCTTCACGAACTCGAAGAACGTCAAGGAGCGGCTGTGGAACGCACTCAGGGTGCCTGCCGAGGTGCTCTACCACAGATCTCCGGCGACCGATGCGCTGCTGTCGATGGAGCCCGCCGGCTACGGGGACTACATCTTCTACCCCGGCAGGCTCGAGCTGCTGAAGCGGCACTCCCTCGCGATCGAAGCCATGCAGCACGTCGAGACCGGCGTGAAGCTGATCCTGGTCGGGCGCGGCCCGCTGGAGCGCGATCTGCGGGACCAGATAGCGAAGGCCGGGGTGGGAGACCGCGTCAGCATGGAGATAGGCGTGCCCGACGAGAGGCTGCACGAGCTGTACCTGGGCGCGTGCGGGGTCTTCAACGGTCCGTTCGACGAGGACTACGGGTACGTGACCCTCGAGGCGATGGCGGCCGAACGGCCCGTCGTGACGCTCACCGACTCGGGCGGCCCGCTCGAGTTCGTCACCGAGGAAGAGACGGGGCTGATCGCGGAGCCCGACCCCAAGGCGATCGCGCAGGTCTTCGACCGCCTCTTCCGCGACCGGGACGCGGCTCGGCGGATGGGCCGCGCGGGCAACGAGCTGATCCGCGGGACCGTGCCTGCCTGGCCCGAGGTCGTGTCCCGGTTGCTGGACTGATGCGCCTGCCCGGCACCCGCGGCAGGGCCCATCCGGACAACGGCCGGCCGGCGTCCAGGGAGGTGAAGATCGCCTTCCTCGGTCCGCTGCCGCCGTCGCCGACCGGCATCGCCACGTACGACCGCGCCGTCCTCGACGGCCTCGCGCGTATCGGGTTCGAGATCCCCGTCGAGCCCGTATGGCCGGTTCGCGAGCGCCACTTCTCTCAGGTGCCCGGGTATCTGCTCGGCGTCTACCAGCTGGGGAACAACGCCGAACACCACCTGCCGATCTACAGGATGGTCTGGCAGACGCCGGGTATAGCGGTGCTCCACGACCTTGCGATGGACGACTTCATCCGTGCGCTGCAGACGCTCGGAGACCCGCTGGGCTTCGCTGCGGTTCGTGAGGCGCTGGAGGCGAGAGAGAAGCTCGTCTCGCCCGACATCCTTCGGATCGAGCCGCTGCGTGTGCCGTGGCCCGCGGCCGTCGCACGGCGTGCGCGAGGGGTGATCGTTCATTCGGAGTTCTGCCGGCGCTACCTGGAGGAAGCGGGGGTGCGGACCCCGATCTTCGTCGTGCCGCATCCGCCGGTGGAGTCCCGCGAGGCCCTGGCGAGAGGAGAGGCCAGGGGTCGCGAGCTGCGCGCCAAGGTCGAGGGGGGCGGCGGCCGCCAGCTGGTGGTGGCGCCCGGTGACATGAACGAAGCGAAGTGCCTGGATGCCGTGCTGGCGGCCGCCGCCCGGCTCCCAGAAGAGACCCACGTCGTCGTCGTCGGCAGGAGGGTGCCCACCTACGACTTCGGGCCTGTGGCTCATGCGTCCGGTCTGGGCCATCGCCTGCACGTCGAGCATGACGTGAGCGACGACGACTTCCTCGGCTGGTTGTTCGCCGCCGACGTCGTCGTGGACCTGCGGCACCCCCATAGGGGAGAGGTGAGCGGGTCGCTGGTCCGGGCGATGGAGGCCGGCAGGCCGGCGATCGTGTCCGACATCGGGACCTATGCGGACCTGCCGGACGGGCTGGTGGCTCACGTGGCGCCCGGCCCGCCGGACCCCGCCGAGCTTGCCCATCGCATCGCAGAGCTGTCCGGCGGGCCGGGCGCCACCATCGGTGCGCGGGCCAGGGCGCACATGGAGGCCGAGCGTGCTGGAGACGCCACCGCCCGTGGGTACGCCGATGCGATCCGTTCGACGCTGCGGGTGGTCTACGACCCCGTGGGCCCTGCGATGGCGAGGTGGGCACGTGCGATGGTCGAGATGGGGGCCGACCAGGAGGTCCTCGATACGGGCTACGGCCTGAAGTACGCGCGCGCCCTCGAGGGCTTCAAGCGATGACCGGGCGCACCGGGGCCCCTTGTTAGACTCGCGACTCCGGCCGCCGAGGAGCCCTGCGATCGCCACCACCGACTTCATCGAGCGCACTTCCGAGCCCCCGCGGCTTCGGGTTCGCCAGCGCATGCGCGAGCTGTACGCGTATCGCGAAGTCCTCATGAACCTCGTTCGCAAGGAGCTGAAGGTCAAGTACACGGCCTCGGTCCTCGGAGCAGTGTGGTCGCTGCTCAATCCGGTCGTCTTCCTGGCGGTCTTCAGCTTCGTCGCGAACGTCCTGGGAAGCGGGATCTTGGACTACCCGGTCTTCCTGATGGCCGGCCTGCTGTCGTGGAACCTGTTCTCCGTGTCCCTCAGCAGCGGAGCACAGTCCGTGATCGCCAACGCGAACCTCGTCAAGAAGGTCTACTTCCCGCGAGAGATCTTGCCCCTGGCCACCGTGGGGGTGGCCCTCGTCGACTTCGTGCTTCAGTCGCTGGTGTTCCTCGCTTTCCTGGTGGTGTTCGGATACGGGTTCAGCCTCCAGACCTTGTGGCTCTACCCGCTGGCATTCGCAGCCCTGCTTCTGTTCACCGTGTCCGTCACATTCCTCGTCTCTGCCATGAACGTTCGCTACCGGGACGTCCAGCACCTGATCGGGTTGACGCTGCTGGTGTGGTTCTGGATGACGCCTATCGTCTACGCCGGAGGCGTCGTACAGGAGAAGCTGAGCAGTCACTCCGTCGCGGGTGTGTCGCTCTGGCACGTGTTCCTGGCCAATCCCGTCGCATGGATCGTGACCGGTTTCCAGCGTTCGCTGTATCGCTCCTCGGACGCCGCCGAGATCCTGCCGTTCGATAGCGCCGGTCACCTTGCACTGGGTCTGGCCGTCGCCATCGTCGCATCGGCGGTCCTGCTGCTGATCACCTGGCGCATCTTCTTCTCGATGTCCGGGGACTTCGCGGAGGATCTGTGATGGCTACCGCTATCGAGGTCTCCGGCGTCTCCAAGAAGTTCCGCCTCTACAAGGAGAAACCTTCCTCGCTGAAGCAGCGATTGCTCGGGGGGCGTGTCCGCGCCGAGGACTTCTGGGCCCTGCGGGACGTCACCTTCGAGGTGCCCGAAGGCAGGTCGCTCGCCCTGATCGGCCACAACGGCTCGGGGAAGAGCACGCTGTTGAAGGTGATCGCCGGGATCCTCAGGCCCACCGAGGGCTTGGTCAGGCAGCGCGGCAGGATGGTCGGGCTGCTCGAGCTAGGCGCCGGCTTCCATCCGGAGCTGACCGGCCGCGAGAACGTGTACCTGAATGCGTCGTTCCTCGGCCTGACGCGCAAGGAGACGGACGGCGTCTACGACGAGATCGTGTCCTTCGCCGAGCTGGATGGGTTCATGGACACGGCCGTGAAGTTCTATTCGTCCGGGATGCTCGTACGCCTGGGCTTCGCGTGCGCGGTGCACGTGGATCCGGAGCTGATCCTGATCGATGAGGTGTTGGCTGTAGGAGACGAGGCCTTTCAAGCTCGCTGCCTGGACAAGATCCGTTCGTTCCAGCGCCAGGGCCGGACGATCGTGCTGGTTACCCACGCCTTGGATCAGGCTCGTCAACTCTGCGATGAGGCGGTCATGCTCGACCACGGGCAGGTGCGTGCCAAGGGCGACCCCGACGATGTGGTCCGCGAGATGCGGTTCACGATCCTCAGCCACGACCTCGAGTTCGCTCATGAGGAGGGATCGAAGGAGGTCGAGATCGCCGAGGCCACCCTGCTGAAGGGCTCGGACCGGATCGACGGGCCGCTGCACCCCGGAGACGTCGTCACCCTGAGCGTCGAGCTGCGCGCGAACGAGCCTGTCGAAGACCCGGTGGTCTCGTTCGCCCTCCACGACGCGGCCAACAACTTCGTGGTCGGCGGCGACACGGCCCGGGCAGGGGCTTCCCTGGGGCTCCTGGAGCACACGTCCCGCGTGCGCTTCGCGCTCGGCCCGCTCCCCTTCACGGGCGGCAAGTACTGGGTGACGCTGGGCGTGCACTCGCGTGACAACCAGCGCGTGTATCACGTTCAGGACCAGCGTTACTCGTTCGAGGTGCAACAGACCGAAGAACGCAGGGACCAAGCCTTCGTGCCGGTCAGCGTGGAGGTAGAACGGGTTTGAGCGGGGGATCGATAAGCGACCAACGACCGAAGGAGACTTCGCGAGCGATGCTCATCGCACTCATATTGCTCTCAGTGGGGCTCGCCTCGGTGGCGCAGCTCACACTCAAAGCCGGGATGAACCAGGTGACCGAGGCCAGTGGCACGGCGACCCTGTCCGGAGACTCCGTCAAGGCGATACTCACCAACCTCACCGTGTGGGGCGGGCTGGTCCTGTTCGGGCTGTCGGCGGTGGTATGGCTGTTCGTGCTGTCACGGACCTCGCTTTCCTTCGCCTACCCGTTCGCCTCGCTGACGTACCTGATCATCGTGCTGGTGGACCTGTTCTGGTTCCACGAGGATGTGCCGGGGCTGAGGTGGATCGGAGTCGCCGCCATCATGGCGGGGATCGTCCTCGTGGCCCGCACCGCCCCCGACTCATGAGCCGGCCGGCGCTCGCCGTCGTCATCGTCAACTTCAACGCAGGAGAGTGGCTCGGCCGCTGCCTGACGTCGCTGCGCGACCGCCGGGGAGGCGTCGAGACAGAGGTCGTGGTGATCGACAACGCGTCCACGGACGGTTCGCAGGTCGCCGCCGCCGCCGACCATCCTTGGGCCCGCTTCGTCAACCTTCCCACCAACATCTACCTGTCGCCGGCGTGGAACCTGGGCGCGCGGGAGACGTCGGCGGCGTTCCTGCTCTTCCTCAACCCGGACACGGAGCTGTCGGAGGGGACGCTGGCCGATCTCGTCCGTGTCGCGCGCGACCATCCACGTGCGGGCATCGTCGGTCCGATGGTCCGCAACCTCGACGGCTCGGCGTACCCGAGCGGGCGCACGTTCCCTAGCTTGGTGGACGCGGTGGGGCACGCCTTCCTTTCGCCGTTCACGAGGAACAACCCGTTCACGCGACGCCACGAGATGGGAGGTTGGGACCGAACGACGGAGCGAGAGGTCGACTGGGTCAGCGGCTGCTGCATGCTGATGCCACGCGCGGCGTTCGACGCCGTAGGGGGCTTCGACCAGGGATTCGCGTTGTACGGGGAAGAACTCGACATCGCGACGAGGCTGCGTGCTGTGGGCTGGTCGGTCCTGTTCACGCCCGAGGTCGAGATAACCCACGCGGTCGGCGTCTCGACCGGTGGGAACCGGCGCCCCCACCGACTGGTGGTGATGCACTCGGCCAGCCTCTTCCGCTACTACCGACTGCACAGGGCCGGGGGGTTGCGCCGGGTAACCTTGCCGTTCGCGTGGGCCGCCCTCAGGGCCCGCGCGGAGATCGCCTGGCTGTGGGGGAGGTTCGCGAAGGGATGAAAGCGGTCGTTCTGGTCGGTGGAGAGGGGACGCGGATGCGGCCGCTCACCGAGGTCACGCCCAAGCCGTTGATACCACTCGTGGACAGGCCGGGCCTGGATCACGTGCTGGACCATCTCGCTCGCCACGGCGTTAACGAGGTCGTGCTCTCATCCCCCTACCTGGAGAAGACCTTCCATCCGTTCATCGAAGCCAGACACGGATGGCCCGCGATCACGTGGATCACCGAGATGCAGCCGCTGGGGACGGGCGGCGCCGTGGTCAACGCGCTCCAGGTCCTGGACGACGAGCCGTTCTTCGCCCTGAACGGTGACATCCTGACGGATCTGGATCTGACCCAGATGCTGGAACGCCACCGCGAGGCGAGGGCATCGGTCACCATCGCTCTGCACCATGTCCAGGACGCCCGCCCCTTCGGGCTCGTGATCACGGAAAGAGACGGGCGCGTGCTCGAGTTCCGAGAGAAGCCGCAGGACCCGATCCCGGGCGATGTGAACGCAGGGACCTACATCATCGACCCCGCGGCGCTCGCCGCCTGGACCCCGGACCGCGCCATCTCGATCGAACGCGAGATCTTCCCGCAGGTGATCGCCACGGGCGGGCCGGTGCACGGTTTCATCTCCGACGCGTACTGGATGGACATGGGGACTCCCGAGAAGTATCTGCAGGCCCACTTCGACCTGCTCGAGGGCAAGGTCGAAGGCGTCTCCTACGAGGCCCCGTGGCTGCATCCGACCGCCGACGTCGATCTGAGGGCTCAGCTCGGGCGGCGGGCGGCCATCGGGGCGGAGGCTCGGGTGGGCGCCGGGGCTGAGGTCGATGAGTCGGTCGTTCACCCGGGGGCCGCCGTCGGCGAGGGTGCCCGGGTTCGGCTCTCCATCGTGGGCCCGGGAGCACACATCGGCGCCGGGGCGACCGTGCAGGGGTGCGTCCTAGGCGCGGGCTCGCGGGTGCCCGCCCGTGCCGACATCGCGGGCGTCAAGGTCCCCACCGACGGGGAACCGCCTGCTCCGCAGTAGATCTCAGCGCCTCCGCGCTGGCGCAGGGCGCCGGCACTCAATGGCCGGGGGCGACCGGCCGATGTGCTAGGTTGCCGGTACCCGCCGGGGGATGGAAACCCGCAGGATGCGCAGACCTCTTCCCAGCTTCGTTGCACTCTCCGTCGTCGCCTCGTTGCTGCTGGGCGTCGGCGCGGACACGGCTTCGGCAGCTTCTTCATTCACCTTCTATGGGTCCGGGTACGGCCACGGCATCGGGATGTCCCAATGGGGCGCCTACGGGCTCGCTCGCATGGGCTGGGCCCACGGCAAGATCATCAGGCACTTCTACAAGGGTGTCAGGGTCGAGCGTCCTGGGGACCTGCCCGACAGGGTGCGGATCGAGCTCACGAACTCGAGGTCGGTCGTTCACCTGACCGCCCAGGCGGGTCCGGTCAAGCTGTGGACGGACGCGCCGGGCGGCAACCCCGTCGGGACGATCCAAGCCGGCCAGACCTGGCGAGTGGTCGTCAGGGGCCACGCTTACGCCGTCAAGGATCAAACCGGCGCGCTGGTCGGCGGCCATCGCTGGGGCAGCCCCTCCTCGCATCTGTTCGTCACGTACAAGGAAGGCTCGCGCGTCTTCATCCCCGAGGGCGATTCGATCTGGTATCAGGGGTTCCCGTACGCCCGCGGGTCACTGGAGTTCAACCTCTACTCCTGTGCGGACGGGTGCAACGAGCGGCTCATCGCGCGGCTAGGCCTGGAGGAGTACCTCTTCGGGCTCGGCGAAGTGTCGGCGTCATGGCCCGTGGAGGCCCTGCGCGCCCAGGCGGTGGCCGCGCGCGCCTACGCCGTCTACGCGATACGCAGGTACGGGATCCGCAAGGAGTGCAACTGTCACCTGACGGACGGGTCAGGCGATCAGACCTACATCGGCTACAAGCGCGAGCTGGACACCGATGGAGACAGGTGGGTCGCGGCCGTGCGGGACTCGGCGGGCAGGGTGCCGACCTTCAACGGCCAGGTGATCCAGGCCTTCTACGCCGCCTCAGATGGAGGCCACTCCGAGAACGTCGAGGATGTCTGGCACGGCGGGAACGACGCCTACTCGATCCCGTGGCTGACTGGCGTCTGCGATCCGGGCGAGTCCACGGAGGCGAACCCCCACACCAACTGGTCGGTGACCTTCGATGCTGCCGCCGTCACGTCCAGGCTCGCTCCCTACACCGGACCGATCGGCACGGTGACTGCCTTCAGGAACGTGCAGCGCGGCGTGGGGGGCAGGATCATCCAGGTGGACGTGATGGGGACGTCCGGCAGCGCCGTGATCACCGGCACCAGGCTCAAGGCGGCCCTCGGGCTGAGGGACGATCGCGTGTGGGTCAACACCAACCGGAACGTCCTGGGCCCCATCCGCGAGAGGTACGACTCGCTCATGTGCGGGCCGGGCCTGCCCGTGTCGCCGACGAGGACCGTGCCCGGAGGGCAGGAGCAACTGTTCGTGGACGGCGGGCTCTACCGCAACGGCTCGAAGGACGCGACGTACTGGATCCGCGGAGCGATAGACGACGAGTACCGGGAGCTGGGGACCGGCTCGGGCGTGCTGGGGCTCCCACTGGGCCCGGTCAGGACGCTGGGGCGGGCGCTCGACTGCTCCGATTGCCGCAGGGCCGACTTCGAGAAAGGCCGGATCTACTGGAAGAGGGGTGTCGGCGCCCATGCTCTCTGGAGGCGCGTGCTGTATGCGTACCTGGCCGAGGGCGGAGCGACAGGCCCGCTGGGGTTCCCCGCTACGCGCGTGAGGGACATGGCGTCAGGCGGTAAGAAGGCGCGCTTCGAGCACGGGCGCATCGTCTGCCCGCGGGGCGACCCGTGCACCGTCTCGGTGACGTGATCCCTAGGCAGTGAGCCCGGTCGGGATCGGGGCGGGCAGCTGCTCCTCGGTACCGAAGGTGACCACGATGGCGACCCCGTCTTCCAGAGGGACCGTCCGTGGATCACCCCCGAAGGGCTGCCCCCCTGCGAAGACGCGCAGCTCGGTGTTCGCGCCCTCGCAGTAGCCACCGATGCACTCAGAACCGAACCTGAGTCCCCACACGTCGAAGAACTCGCCCAGGTTGAAGACCCGGTCGGGGTCGGCCGACTCGACGTGAAGCTGCCTGTTGGCCTCGTGCATGTGGATGGGGGAGTGGACCGAGCTCACACCTATGTCCGCGGGCACGGGCACCTCGGTGCCCTCTATGAAGATCCATATGGGAACGTGGATGTGCTTGGCCTCTCCTGCGGGAGGAAGGCCCAGCTCGCTCACGCGGGCGGGCATGCGCTCGTTGTTGTTGGGCCACGGAGCTTCGGCGGTCATGAGGTCGTCGAGAGCCCTTCCCCCACCCCCCTCGTCGGATGACGTGGAGACGAGGTAGGCGGTCGCCCCAAGTATCGCTACGGCGATGAGCGCCAGCGTGGCCGTGCGGGTGCGCCTCCTGGCGGCGGCTCTCCTGGCGATGCGCTCACGCTCCCGCCTGGCCATCTCCCTTCGTTCCGCCTTCGTCGGCCTCGAGCCCATCTCCGACCCCCTTCCGTGCGGACAGACTACCGTTGCGCTCTCAGAAGCTTGCGCGCGAAGGGGGCCGTTCCTACCATCGCTGTTGCCTTCCCCGCAGGCGGCCGGCTCCGGCCGGCCTCACGGAAGGGGGCTTGCATGGCGCAGACCACCCGGGGGAACACCGTGAAGGTTCCCGACGCGCCGGGCGGCGGGCTGGACGGCTTCTTCCATATCTCGGAACGCGGCTCGACCGTGCGGACCGAGGTCATGGCGGGCATCACCACCTGGCTCACGATGGCCTACATCCTGTTCGTCAACCCGCAGATCCTCGGGTTGCCCGACGGCACGGGCCTGGCATTCCCGGCAGCTCTCACCGCCACCGCTCTCTGCGCCGGAGTGATGACCATCCTGATGGGGGTCGTGGGCAAGTACCCGTTCGCCCTGGCTGCGGGCCTCGGGCTCAACGCGTTCGTGGCGTTCTCGCTCGTCCTCGGCAACGGGTTGTCCTTCCCCCAAGCGATGGGCGTCATCGCCGTGGAGGGCGCGCTCATCACGATCCTGGTCCTGACCAACGTTCGCGAGATGATCCTGGACGCCATACCGATGGATCTGAAGCGAGCGATCGGGATCGGGATCGGGGCGTTCATCGCCCTCATCGGGCTGATCAATGCCGGCGTCGTCACGAACGAGGGAGCCACGCCCCTGGCCCTGGCGGGGGAGCTGACCACGTGGAAGATCGCCGTCTTCGGGGCGGGCTTCACCATCAGCGCCGTGCTGGTGGCTAGGAAGACGAAAGGGGCTCTGCTGATCGGCATCCTCGCATCGACCGTCCTCGCGACGGTCGTGAACGAGATCCGCGACGGGGCCATCTGGGGGCCGAACATCGCCTCGATCCCCTCGAAGGTGGTCGAGGCGCCTGACTTCTCGATCATCGGAGACGTCTCGTTCGGCTTCGTGTCGGTGTTGGGATGGGCCACGGCGCTCGCGGCCGTCATCTCCGTGATGTTGTCGGACTTCTTCGACACCATGGGAACCGTGATAGGGATCGGCGGAGAGGCGAAGCTGCTCGACCGCGAAGGCAAGCTTCCCGGCATCAAGAAGGTGCTCCTGGTCGACTCGCTGGCGGCCGTGGCGGGCGGGGTGACGTCCTCATCGTCGAACACGACTTACATCGAGAGCGCCTCCGGCGTGTCGGAGGGAGGCAGGACGGGTCTGGCATCGGTGGTGACGGGGGCGCTGTTCCTGCTGGCGATGTTCTTCTCGCCTATCGCGGGGATGATCCCGGCCGAGGCCACCGCACCCGCCCTGGTGCTTGTCGGCTACTTCATGATGACGATCGTCAAGGACATCGACTGGGCCGATCCGGGGATAGGGATACCTGCGCTGCTGACGGTCGTGATGATGCCGTTCACGTACTCCATCACGAACGGGGTAGGCGCGGGGTTCATCGCCTACGTAGTGATCGCCGTGCTTCGCGGCAGGGCGCGGGACGTACACCCGCTCCTGTATGCGGTTTCCGCGATCTTCGCCTGGTACTTCATCCACGGAGCCATCTAGGCCCAG
>CAZHRY010000013.1:22649-24382 GCA_964535065.1 uncultured Actinomycetes bacterium | reverse complement strand
ATTCCTCCCCGGTCCCATGCTCGCCCCGGGGCTATACCCCACCCCCCCGGGGGGGGGGGGGGGGCGGGGGGGCCCCCCCGCCCCCCGGCGCCCGGCCACACGCAACGGTGCCCAGGGCGAACCAGCCTTCCGGAGCGCCGAGGACGGCCCTCGTTTCTTCCTGACAGAAGAGGGTCGAACTTATCCAGCAAGATGCGAGCGCCTGCGCGTGGAGCGCAAGCAGGAGGTTCTGGATCGCCGCGCCACCCGAGAGCAGGAACATGGCCCTTTCCGCTTCTGCCCGCTCCCTGTCGGGGTAGGCGTGTGCGCCTTCGAACCCGACCCACGGCACGATCAGCACGGGAGCCGAACCGAGGACCTCGTCGCTCTTGCGGATGCGTCGCTCGATCACCTCGTCGGGCGTGCCGTCCGCCCGCAGGTCCTTGCGCCAGGCTTCCGCCATCGCTGCTAGCAGCGCGCGCTTGGCGGGGGCGGCGTCGAGCGCAGTGAAGGCCCACGGCCGCGTGTGGTGAGGTGCGGGAGCCGTGCACGCGGCGCGCACCGCTTCTTCGACGGCCTCTCGTGGTATCTCACCCTCGTCGAACGAACGTATGGTGCGCCGGGCGTGGAGCGCCTGCAGGGGCGATTCGCGGAACAGGTCCAGCTCGGGCGGTCGCACGATGTCGCGACCCTTGCCCGGCGTCGCGCCGGTCGGGGTCAGGCCCCGCACCAGCGCGGCCGGGATCTTCTGGGACTTGCCGGTGACCAGGCCGCTCGCCGCCGCCACTTCGTCGGCCAGGGCCACGACCGTCGCCTCCAGCTGCCGCCCCGTATGGTCGGGTGTTCCCCGTAGGTCCACCAGCGCGGGCAAGCCCGAGACGCCTATGGCGACGTTGACCACCCCTTCTCTCCAGGGGCGGCCGAAGGTGTCCGTGATCACCACGGGCAGGTCGACGCCCAGGCGAGTGGAGAGATCGGTGCGGACCTGCTCGGCCGACCGATCTGGGTCCTCCGGAAGCAAGGTGAGGAACCCTTCCTCGACGTTCGACGCATCGACCCCAGCGTTGGCGCAGACGAAGCCGTGGGCGGTTTCAGCGATGATCAAGTCGCCGCGAGCAGCCACGACCCGCCTGGTCTCGCTCTTGACCCGTTCCTGCTTGCCGCCGGCCGGGACGAGTCGCCCCTCGGCCTTGGACACGACCTTCTGCGTTACGACCAGAACGTCCCCGGGCACGGGGTCGAGCACGGCGAGAGAGCCGGCGAGGAGAGCCGCCAGGTCATCGCCAGGCCGCACCTCCGGGATGCCTCCGACAGGGATGACCTCGACGCTCAACTCAGCAGGTCCAGCGCGGCGCGGGCGACCGCTTCCGCCCGGTCGTCGTCGGTCATGATCGTGTCGGTAACGCCGGTGCGCAGGCCCAACGCCTCGACGCGGGGCACCAGCGAAGCGTCGGCGCCATCCATCAGCCACGCACGGAGCAGATCCCGGTAGTGCTCCGCTACGCCCGCGGCGGAGACCTCTATCCCGGCGGCGGGCATCAGGCGATCGGCCATCCCGGCCACAGGGCCGCCTGCCACGATGCCGCTGATCCCGGTGACACGCTCTCGCCGCGAGCGAACGGCATCGCGGATCCCCGGAACCGCGAGGATCGGCCCTATCGAAACCACGGGGTTGGACGGGCAGATGACCAGCACGTCGGCGGGGGGGGGGGGCGCCCAGCCCCCGGGGGGGCCGCGCCCCCCCCCCCCCCCCC
>CAZHRY010000013.1:18801-22639 GCA_964535065.1 uncultured Actinomycetes bacterium | reverse complement strand
CCGGGGGTTGTCGGGGCCTTCCCCCCCCCCGGGGGCGGGGGGGGCGCCCCCCCGGGCGGGCGGCCCCCCCCGCCGCCCGCTCCACCCCTTCGTAACGGACGCCCTTCACCGGGTCACGCCCCCCACGCTCGACCCAGTACTCCTGGAAGTGCAGATCAAGCTCCTCTCCGGTCGAATGGTCCACGCACTCGACCCTGGTCTCCACGCGGTCGTCGGTCACCGGAAGCAGCCTCGCCGTGACGCCGAACCTCGCAGCTATCGCGGCGGTGGCTTCGGTCAGCGTCGCTCCCGCGGCCATCAGCTGCGTTCGGTGTAGATGCGTGGCGAGGTCCAGATCTCCGAGCGAGAACCACGAATCGGGCGCCCCCAACGCGTTGAGCTCTTCGGTCGCGCGGAAGGTGTCGCCACGGCGACCCCATCCGCGCTCCCTGTCGAACACGTCCCCGAGCCAGTAGGTGATGGAGTCGGGGTCGGGGGAGACGTGCAGGCCGTGCACGGTGATGTCGTCCGCCACGTTCACGACCACCGTCAGGTCAGGTCCGGGAACGAGCCGGGACAAGCCCCTCAGGAACTTCCCCGCCCCGATGCCCCCGGCCAGCGCGACGACCTTCATAGGCCCCTTAGGGTAGTAGTCTCGCGGCCGATGACCGACGGCACCTCCGGGATAGCCCACACACTTCGGCGCGCGCTGGTCCGAGCGCAACAGGGGAAGGCCCTGTCGGCGGACGAGGCCGCAGCTCTCATGACGGCACGCGGCGAGGATCTCGAACGTCTGATGGACATCGCGTCGCGCCTCCGGGACCTCGGGTGGAAAGACACGGTCACGTATTCCCGCAAGGTCTTCATCCCGCTGACGATGCTCTGCCGGGACCACTGTCACTACTGCACGTTCGCCAAGCCCCCCGCCAAGCTGGACGAGCCTTTCCTGTCTCCCGAGGAAGCGGTCGCCATCGCCGAAGCGGGACGGAAGGCCGGATGCAAGGAGGCGCTCTTCACGCTGGGGGATCGCCCGGAGGATCGGTACGTCGAGGCTCGGGAGTGGCTCGCGCATCGGGGCTTCTCGACCACGCTCGACTACGTGCGAGCGGTGGCGATACAGGTGATAGAGGCGACCGGCCTGCTGCCGCACCTGAACCCCGGGGTGATGGGCTACGAGGAGTTGGCTCGCCTCAAGCATGCATCCGCGTCGATGGGCCTCATGCTGGAGACGTCCTCCGGGCGCCTCTCCCAGAAGGGGGGGCCGCATTTCGGATCGCCCGACAAGGATCCTGAGGTCCGGCTCCGAACCGTCGAAGACGCAGGACGCCTTGCCATCCCGTTCACGACCGGGATCCTCGTCGGTATCGGGGAGACCAACAGGGAGCGTGCCGCGTCGCTGTTCGCGATCCGGGACGTTCATCGCCGCTATCGGCACGTGCAGGAGGTCATCATCCAGAACTTCCGTGCGAAGCCCGGAACCGCTATGCACGCCACCCCCGAGCCCGGCGATGAGGAGTTCCTGGCCGCGATCGCGACCGCCCGTGTCGTCCTGGGTCCTCACGTGAGCGTGCAGGCGCCTCCCAACCTCTCGGACACGGCCGGGCTGCTGCGCCTGCTGGGTGCCGGCATCAACGACTGGGGAGGCGTGTCCCCCGTGACGCCGGATCACGTCAACCCCGAGAGGCCGTGGCCGGCGATAGAGACGCTTTCGGCTACCACCACCGGGGCGGGCAAGACCCTGCGGGAACGCTTGGCGATCTATCCGCGTTACGTGCTCGAGCCCGATCCTTGGATCGCCGGGAAGATGCGGGCGCCGATCTATGCGCTGGCCGCCCCCGACGGGCTCGCGACGGAAGGCGCGTCGCCGGGGCCCGTGCCTTGGCAGGACCCGGACGTGGACTGGAAGCCCCGGACCACCGCGCTGACCTTCGCCAAGGGTCCCGGGGCGGGGCTGCGCCCGGATGCCGACCCCGTTTACGGAACGTTCGATGGCATCGAGAACGAGGTGACGCGAACGTGGGCCACGGCCCGCGTAGCGCCGGAGCGCCTGGACGCCGATATCCGCTCCGCGCTCCGCAAGGCCGAGCGGTCGCTCCCGATCACGGACCGGGAGGCCCTCGCGCTGTTCCGCGCCCAGGGCGACGCACTGGATGCCCTCTGCCGGGTCGCCGACGACCTGCGTGCCGCCAAGGTGGGTCCCGAGGTCACGTACGTCATCAACCGGAACATCAACTTCACGAACGTCTGCTACGTCGGCTGCCGCTTCTGCGCGTTCGCCCAGCGCGAGATGGACCCGGAGTCGTACACGCTCACGCTCGAGGAGGTCGCCGATCGGGCCGAGGAAGCGTGGCTGAAGGGGGCCACCGAGGTCTGCATGCAGGGCGGCATCCACCCGGACCTGCCGGGGTCCTTCTACTTCGATCTGGTCGAGGCCGTGAAGGCCCGCGTCCCGCAGATGCACGTCCACGCCTTCAGTCCCATGGAGATCCTGAACGGGGCCACCAAGCTCGGCGTCAGCGTTCGCGAGTTCCTCGAAGAAGCCAAGTCGCGCGGCCTCGACACGATCCCCGGAACGGCCGCTGAGATCCTGGACGACGACGTGCGCTGGATCCTGACCAAGGGGAAGTTGCCGGCGGACGCGTGGGAAGAGGTGGTCCGAACGGCTCATTCCCTGGGGATCCGAAGCTCGAGCACGATCATGTTCGGGCACGTCGATTCGCCGCCTCACTGGGTTTTCCACATCCGCCGTTTGGCAAACATCCAGTCCGACACCGGGGGTTTCACGGAGTTCGTCCCACTACCCTTCATCCATCGGAACGCGCCCATCTACCTGGCGGGCAAGTCGCGGCCCGGTGCGACGTTCGAGGAGAGCCTGCGCATGCATGCGGTCGGCAGGATCCTGCTGAACGACCTCATCCCTAACATCCAGGTGTCGTGGGTGAAGCTGGGCGTGGAAGCGTGTCAGCGGATACTCCAGGCAGGCGCAAACGACTTCGGTGGAACGCTCATGGAGGAAACCATCAGCCGCATGGCGGGAGCCGAATGGGGGATCGAGATGACCCCGGGCGGCTTCGACGATGCGATACGTGCGATCGACCGCGTCCCCGCGATCCGCACCACCACGTATGACCGAACGGTCCGCGTCTGAATCGGTCAGCGCGAAGAGAGGCACGCGATCTGGACGTCGCCGGAGCCGAGGAAACCCCAGAACGTCAGCTTCACTGACGGTTTCGGTCAGGTTGATTGACTTTGCGTTTTTCCGCCAGAAGAGCTTGCAACGCTCGCGAAGTAGCACGACGATTGTGCGGAAGAGATGAGGGACGAGGCAGAGAACTTCTTCCGTGAACCTCTTGTCAAGGGGGTCGTTCTTCCCTCAGAATCACACGGATGTGATTTCAGGGGGAGCGTGAGGTGCACCACTACATCCCTTGGCAAGAGCGAGCGCGGTGCCGGGACCATGACCCGGAGGTGTTCTTCCCCGAGAAGGGAGGCTCATCGAGGGAGGCGAAGCGGATCTGCAGCGAGTGCCCCGTTCGCATCGAATGTCTCAACTACGCACTCCGCCGCGACGAGCGCTACGGCGTGTGGGGAGGCATGAGCGAGCGGGAGCGCAGGCGCCTCAAGCGTATGGCGTCCTGAGTCCTATCGGATCGGGCAAGGAAAGGGAAAGGGGGCAACGTGGCAGCAGCCAAGAAGTCGGCCGCGAAGCGCAAGCCGGCCGCGAAGAAGAAGACGGCGGCTCGGAAGCCCGCCGCCAAGAAGTCGGCCGCGAAGCGCAAGCCGGCAGCGAAGAAGAGCGCAGCCAAGCGCAAGCCGGCAGCGAAGAAGAGCGCAGCCAAGCGCAAGCCGGCAGCGAAGA
>CAZHRY010000013.1:0-18701 GCA_964535065.1 uncultured Actinomycetes bacterium | reverse complement strand
AGAGCGCAGCCAAGCGCAAGCCGGCCGCCAAGAAGTCGGCCGCCAAGCGCAAGCCGGCAGCGAAGAAGAGCGCAGCCAAGCGCAAGCCCGCCAAGAAGGCGGCAGCCAAGAAGAGGACGGCCGCCCGCAAGCCGGCCAGGAAGAGCGCTGCCAAGAAGAAGCGCTGATCCTGCAGCTGCGGTATCGGTATCGGGGGGCCCTCGGGCCCCCCTTCCGTTCCCGGCCTCCGGCCGAGGCCAGGTGCTAGGCTCGCCGCCGCGCTGGAAGCGCCACGCATGAACCCAGTCACCCCACCCGTCCCCGCGCCCGAACGCGTCCCCTCGGTCCTCGCCGTCCTCGTGGTGCGCGACGCGGCCGGTTGGTTGCGCGAGTGCCTTCAAGCCCTCGCCGCGCAAACGCACCCCCGGCTGGGCATAGTGGCGATCGACGATGCTTCGACCGACGGGTCGCACGAGATGCTGGTGCAGGCTCTCGGCGCCGGCCGCGTGATCACCCATGCCTCGCGTCGCGGCCTGGCGAGGTCTTACGCCGAGGCGGCGGCACTGCCCATCGCGACGGATGCCGACTTCCTCCTCCTGCTCCATGACGACGTGGCCATGGATCCGGAGGCGGTGGGCAGGATGGTCGAGGCTACGCAACTGCCCGGCGTAGAGCGAGTAGGGATCGTCGGCGCGAAGGTCGTCGACTGGGAGCAGCCGCGCCGTCTGCGCGACGTCGGGAGGTCCTCGGATCGATTCGGTCATCCATACAGCGCCCTGCAGGTGGGGGAGATCGACCAGGGGCAGTTCGACCGCGTCCTCGACGTGCTCGCGGTAGATCCGTGCGCGATGCTGGTTGCGCGCGACGGCTGGCAAGCGGCCGGGTTGTTCGACGAGCGGCTCGGGGACGAGTACGGAGATCTAGATCTGTGTTGGCGCATGCGCGTCGGAGGGTGGCGCGTTCTGATGACGCCGCTCGCTCGGGTGAGGCACCGTGCGGAAGGTGAGAGGGAAGCGAAGCCCGACGCGCATCGCAGCGCGAGGTTCCGCGAAGATCGGGCGGCGCTCGCAGCGGTGCTCAAGAACTATGGACCACTGACTCTGCTGCGCGTCGTGCCCCTGGGAACCTTGCTCA
The DNA here is from genome assembly GCA_964535065.1 of uncultured Actinomycetes bacterium. GTDB lineage: Bacteria > Actinomycetota > UBA4738 > UBA4738 > HRBIN12 > AC-51. The sequence goes on along the minus strand of CAZHRY010000013.1, from coordinate 17,588 downwards.
CGCTCGTGCGCCTCGTGTTCCTGCTGCTGGCGCGACGTTTCGAGGAGGGGTACGAGCTTGTGGCGGCGGTGGGGTGGAACCTCGGCAACCTGCCCGGGACACTCAGGCGCCGCCGGCATGTGCAGAAGCTCCGAAGGGTCAAGGATCGTGAACTGCGTCACTTCACGGAGTCCGCCGGGCTTCGCCTGCCTCGCTGGTTCCAGAGCGCGGAGCGGATCCTGGAAGAACAGCTGGAGCTGGAGAACGAGGATGCCGGTCAACCCGTCGCGCGAAGGCTCCGGCACCACACGGCTTCTCTCGTCTCGACGCACCCGGTGATGGTCGCCTCGGCTCTGGCCGTCGTCGTGGGAGCGCTGGCTGCTCGGCATCTCGCGGGACCGGGATCGCTCGCGGGCGGTTCGTTGCCGGTCTTCCCGGCGGAGCCCGGCGAGCTGATGCGCGAACTGATGTCCGCATACCGGACGACGGGACTTGGCGGTTCGATGGCCGCGAGCCCGGCCCTAGGTGCGTTGGCCGCGCTATCGGCGGGGCTCTTCGGCAGCACGGCCCTGGCGCAGAAGGCGACGCTGGCCGGAGGGCCGGCACTAGCGGCCATCCTGTGCTACCGAGCGGCTTCGCGTCTCACGGGGAAGCCTGGGCCCTCGGTCGTGGCCGCCGTGGCCTACGCGCTATCCGGTCTCGTGCTGTGGTCCTTCTCCGAGGGACGCATCGGGCCGCTCATGGGACTGGCCGCGCTGCCGGCGATAGCCGAGAGGCTCGAGAAGGCCTTCGCCCCCGCTCCGCTGGCCGGTGGGCGGTGGCGGTTCGTGGCCGGTTTGGCCGTGACGCTTGCCCTGGCAGTGGCGTTCGCTCCTGGCGTGATTTTGGCGGCCGGCGTGTTCCTGGCTGTTCAGGTCGTGGGCGGCCGAGCGCGCGGGCGGGGGCTCGGTATCGTCGTTCCGTCGCTCGTGGGAGCAGCCATGCTCCTCTTCCCGTTCGTTCCCACACTGGTGGCGGGCGGCGGACGAGCGCTCGGGTCGCACGTCGGGATCGCCGACGTCTGGGCACTCCTCAGGCTTGCGCCTGGGGATGGGCCGGGAACCTGGCTTCCGTCGTTCTTCCTGCCGATCGCGTCGGTGGTCTCGCTCGCCATGTGCAGGGCGGAGGCGAGGGCGCCGGCCAACCGGGCTGCGCTCGCGGCGGCCGCGGCGCTCGCGCTTGCGTGGCTCTCGGCAGCCGGATACCTGCCGGGGCCGGTATCGAACCCCGAGGTCTACCTCGGCGCCGCCGCGGTCTCCCAGGCCTTCGTCGTGGCTCTCGGGCTGTCGTCCGTCGTCGGCGTGGAGCGCGAAGCCTTCGGCTTCCGTCAGATCGGCACGGCTCTCCTCACCTTCCTCATGGCGGTCGGACTGACGCTTCAAGCCATCGCGTCCATGACCGCTGCCTGGGCGGTCGGCGGAAGCGAGCGTGTGCCGCCCGCCTGGGCGGTCGTGGATTCCTCCGAGGTCGGCAGCTTCCGGGTCCTTTGGATGGGCGCCGACAACGGCCGGTCCTTCCCCGCGCCCGGGGGAGACCCCCAGGGGGTCGTCGAGACGAGCGAGGGCTCGCTCCGGTATGCGGTCACCGACCGGACCGGCTCGCCGGTGCTCGACATCGGCAGGCCGCTGACCGGGCCGGGGGCAGACGTCCTCGAAAGGTCGCTAGAGCAGGTGCTGACGGGGAACACCAGTCATGGGGGAGCGCTCCTTTCTCAGTTCGGGATCCGGTATCTGGTCGCCGACGGTGAGGAGCTTTCCGGTCCGGCACGTGCGGTGCTCGATGCACAGGCCGACCTTGACCTCGTCAACGCGGCAGGCTTGGTCATCTACCGCAACGCCATCCAGCTCCCCCCGGCCGCTGTGCTCGGCGTGACCGATGAGGTCGCCGAACTGGTCGGCTCGGACCTCCTCGTGGACATCCAGCGATTCCCCCGCGTGATCTCTTCGCCCCTGGAACATACGGAAGGTGGTTTCGCCGGAAGGACGTTCGCGGGAGGCAACCTCGCTTTCCTGTCGTACGAGTTCGACGGGGCCTGGCAACTCGACCAGGGCTCCGAGCCCGGCAAGGCATTCGGATGGGCGACCTCCTTCTCCCTCGAAGAAGGGAGCGTGAACGTGACGTACGAGGGACAGCTGCCTCGCACCGTCGGGACGTGGCTGCTGGGGGCGTTCTGGGCCGCGGCTCTCTGGTTCACCCGGAAGCCGGTGCCCAGATGAGGGCGGGAAGCAGGGCTCGGGCACGCGGCCAGGCTCTGACGGCGTTCTCGATCGCCGCTCTCGTCGCGGTGGGGGCGGTGTTCGCCGACCGCGAGGGACCGAAGGAGCCGGCGGGCGCGCCCATCCTCGAAGCCGCATCCGGGGTCTGGCTGTGTCCTCATGGGGGAGGTCCCGGGTGGGAGGGCCGCATCGCCGTCGCCAATCCTGGCACCGAGCCCGTATCGGTCCGTCTGACGACGCTCGCGGGAGACGAGCGAGGGGAACCCACGACCTTCACCGTGCCTGCGGGGGGCGAGGTCCTGAGAAACGTGCCCGCGCAGCATCGCAGCGCGTCCTCGTACGTCGAGGTCTTCGGCGGGTGGGCCGCGGCCGGGTGGGTGGTCCGCGCCGGCGACGATGCGAACGGGATCGGGGCCGAGCCGTGCGCCCCGGCCGCGGCCCGGACCTGGTACGCGCCCGAGCTGACGACCCTGAGAGGCGAGCAGGGATACCTCGTCGTGATGAACCCGTTCGCCGCCGACGCCGTCTTCGACGTGGCGCTGTACACGCCCGCACGTCCCCCCTTCCGCGATCCGGACTGGATCGACCTCTCGGTCCCCGGCGGTGGGAGCGCCGCGTTCCGCCTCGACAAGCTCGTGCCCGGCGAGGATGCAGTGGCGGCCGAGGTATCCGTGAAGTCCGGTCGCGTTGCCGTTAGCACGCTGGGCATCTCCGAGACAGGAGGTGTTCGCAGCACGCTGGGCATCGCGAGCCCATCGGGCTCATGGTTCCTCCCGACCGCGGGCGGCGCAGGTCAGGACAGCCTCGTGGTGTTCATCCCCGGTGAGTCGGGAGCGTGGTTCGGCACGACCCTGTTGTCGGAGCGTCCGCCCCAGCCTGCCGGCGGGCTGATCGAGCAGGAGCAGGCCGCGCAGTCGGCGAGCGTCTATCAGGTCACGACGGCCGGGGTTTCGTCGGTGGACCTGCTGGTGCAGGGAGGCCAGCCGGTGGCGGCTGCGCTCCGCTCCGAAGGGAGTGAGGCCGATGACGGCTCCACGCCGGGCGTCGCGGAACCCGCGACGTCGTGGCTCGTGCTCCCCGTGTCCGATGAAGACGTGTCGGGTTCGTCCTTGCTGATCGTCAACCCCGGGAACGAGGCTGTCGATGTGACTCTGCGGGCGCTGCCTGCGCAGGAGGGCGGCAGCGGGGAGACGATCACGCTCGAGATCCCGCCAGCCTCGGTGACGGAGGCGCCCGGCCACTTCCTCCAGGCGGATCCGGGCGCGGCGGTACTGGTCCGGGCTTCGGGACAGGTAGTGGCCCTGGGGGCAGCCGCATGGGGCGGCCGCGGTGGGGCGGCCCGGTACGGGCTTGCGCTTGGCGTACCTGTGCCGCCCGCGGTCGCGGCGTGAACCCCCCAGGCTGTGCGGGTATCATCGCCGGGGAACCTGGGGTGAGTGCCGGATGTCCAAGGGTCGTCACGTTCGCAAGCGCGGGAAGCGCGCCATCTTCATCGGAGGCGCCGTTCTCGTTGCGCTGCTGATCGCCGCCGGCGGCGCGGCTTATGCCGCGTACCGGTACGAGCAGTCGCGCTCCGACCGGATACTGCCCGGTGTTCGCATCTCCGGCGTGGACGTCGGGGGGCTCACCCGCGCCGAGGCTGAGAGGGCGCTGAAGGCCGTTGTCGAGCAGACGCTGAGCGAGCCGCTGACGGTAGTTGCCGGTGACACCAGGTGGATCGTCACCCAGGCCGAGCTGGGGCGCAACGCCAAGGTGGACGCCGCGTTGGATGAGGCACTCGCCGTCGGAGAGCCCATGGGGACCTTCGATCGGTTCTGGCACCGGGTCCGTGACGAGCCCATGGACGTCGACATCGAGCTGACGTACTCGCTGTCCGGGGGAGGCATCACGCGGCTCGTGGACCAGATCGCCGGTGAGGTGTACGTGGCGTTCCGCAACGCCGGGTTCGGGCTCACTCCCGAAGAGGAAGACGTCGTCTTCATCCACGCCAGGGCGGGGACCAAGCTCGTGCGCGCTCCCGCCGCTGCCGAGATCCGCGCCGCGCTGGACCAGGGGCTCTCCAAGGTTCGCCTGGAGCCCCAAACAGTGCACGCGAAGATCCAGGCGGCCGACCTGGGGCGCAACATCGTGGTGCGGGTGAGCGAGAACAGGCTCTACCTCTACGAGGGCTTCGAGGTCATCGGGGAGTGGGACGTGGCGACCGGGAAGCCCGGATACACGACCCCCGCGGGCGTCTGGAACGTCTGGGACATGCGGGAGAACCCCACCTGGTACAACCCCGCGCTCGACAGCTGGGGAGCCGGTCTGCCGGCGGTCGTGCCGGGAGGGCCCGGGAACCCCATGGGCACGCGAGCCATCTACATCGATGCCCCAGGGCTGATCCGGATCCACGGGACCAGCGACGACTCCTCGATCGGCCGCTATGCGTCGCACGGCTGCATCCGCATGCACAACTGGGAGATCGAGGAGTTGTTCGAGATGATTGACATCGGCCAGAAGGTGATCGTTGTCGGTCACAGGCCGGCGGATGCGGGGTACTGGGACAGTCCGGGCACCTCCGACATCTGATCCGGCTGCTTGGAAATCACATCCATGTGATCTAGGCTGCTCGCCATGCGAACTTGCGCCAAGATGAGATGCGAACAGGAACCGGTCGTCACCGTCGCCCTTTCCTACGGGAACCGAGAGGTGCGGATCATGGACCTCATCGCGGAAAGGGATCCCAACCTCCTCGACCTGTGCCGGGAGCACGCCGAGAAGATGACGGCGCCGGTCGGATGGAGCGTCCTGGACACCAGGGCAATCCACTCGGCCGCCGTCTGACCTGGGCCGATGACCTCGGCCATCCGGCCCTGTGGCGCATCCCCCGATCGGGGCGGACCGGCCGTGGCCGGGGGGTAGATACGCAACTCATGGAAGACTCAAGGAATGGTGGGACGGTGCTATGGTCACCGCCCTTCGAGTGAACGAAACTGGACCCATGCCTGAGACCGGTGGCCTCTGCCCCAACTGCCAGCAGGGTGACTTGATCACCATCTCCATGTCGGTCTCGGAGCGCGACCTCACCTTCACCACATGCCATCTCTGTGAAGCCAAGTGGTGGGAGGACGAAGGCGAGCTCGTGCCGCTGTCTTCGGTCATCGATCTGGTGGTCCGCAAGTAGCTCCGCCCGTGGGGCGCTGCAGCCGCTCCGGTAGGATGCGGGTTCGTGGACCTCGACCGGATATTCAAGGCGTACGACGTGCGCGGGGTCGTGCCCGATGAGCTGGATGCGGATGTCGCACGACGCATCGGTGCCGCCTTCGCCGCATGGTCGGGGGCCCGACGGATCATCCTCGGGAGGGATTGCCGCCTTTCTTCGCCAGAGCTGGCCGCGGCCCTTGCAGAGGGCGCAACCGCCGCCGGCGTGGACGTGGTGGACCTGGGTCTTGCGTCCACCGACCTCCTGTACTTCGCGTCGGGGAAGCTCGACCTGCCAGGAGTCATGCTCACCGCCAGCCACAACCCCAAGCAGTACAACGGGCTGAAGTTCTGTCTCGCGGGCGCCAAGCCGGTCGGCGAGGACACCGGTCTCCGCGAGATCCGCGCGCTGGTGGAAAGCGGGCAAGAGATGGCCGGATCGAGCGGCTCGGTCGAGCAGCGCGACATGCTGGATGAGTACGTCGAGCACGTTCTCCGGTTCGTGGACGCAGCCTCCATGAGACCGCTCGTCGTTGTGGCCGATACCGCGAACGGGATGGGGGGTCTCGTGGTGCCCGCGGTGTTCGAGAGGCTCCCGATCAAGCTTCACCACCTCTACGCGGAACTGGACGGGACCTTCCCCAATCACCCGGCCGATCCGCTCGACCCCGAGAACCAGGAAGACCTGAGGGCCGCCGTGGTGCGGCACGGCGCGGACGTCGGACTGGCGTTCGACGGGGATGCCGACCGCGTGTTCCTCGTGGACGAAGAGGCCCGCGACGTCAGCGGCTCGCTGCTGACGGCGCTCGTTGCCGCCGCGATGCTGCGGAAGGAGCCGGGCGCGAAGGTGGTGCACAACCTGATCTGTTCCTGGATCGTCCCCGAGACCATCCGTGCGAATGGCGGTACGCCCGTTCGCACGCGCGTCGGTCACTCCTTCATCAAGCAGATAATGGCCGAGACCGGAGCCGTGTTCGGTGGGGAGCATTCGGGCCACTACTACTTCAGGGACAACTACAGCGCGGACTCAGGGCTCATCGCGGCCGTCGTCGCCCTGGGGGAGCTGTCTCGTTCGGGCACATCGCTCTCCGAGCTGCTCGCTCCCTACCGGAAGTACTGGGCATCGGGGGAGATCAACTCCCGCGTGGAGGATCAGGCCGGCAAGATCGAGGAGCTCGCAGGGCAGATGGAAGGCGCCAAGCAGGACCGGCTGGACGGCCTTACCGTGGAGTTCGAGGACTGGTGGTTCAACGTGAGACCGTCGAACACGGAGCCACTGCTCAGGCTGAACGTCGAGGCCAGGACGCCGGAACTGCTGGCAGCCGAGACCGAGCGCTTGCTGAACCTCATCAGGGAAGGGGGAGACGGTTGACGATCGACGCCGAACTCTTGCGCATCCTCGTCTGTCCGAACGACCGCGGTGATATCGACTACCACGAAGAGCAGCAGGTCATCGTGTGCCGGACCTGCGGATACCGGTACCCGGTGAGGGACGGCATCCCGGTGATGCTGATAGACGAAGCCGAGAAGCCGAGCCCGGGGAAGTCCAGGAAGTGACGCTGGACGACCTCCAGGCCCTGAGGGCCGCCGATGTCTCGAACATGCTCGGGACCGTCGCGGCCCTGCCGTCGCACTGCAGACGGTCCTACGACGCCGGCATATCGGTCTCCGGCCTCCCGGACCCGGCCGGCATCGGCTCGGTCGTCTTCTGCGGGATGGGTGGCTCGGCGGTGTCCGGTGATGTGCTCAAGCAGTGCTTCCGGGATCGCCTCGGGGTTCCGGTTGACGTGAATCGCTCGCCGCTCCTGCCCGAGTTCGCCGGACCGCACACGCTGGTGGTCGTCTCGTCGTACTCAGGGAACACGGCCGAAACCCTGGAGGCGTTCTACGAGGCGGCGGAGAGGGGATGCAGGATCGTGGCGGTGACGAGCGGCGGCACGCTTGGCGCGGAGTGCGCGGCGCGCGGCCTGGCCGCGGTGCCGCTGCCGCCGGGCTTCCAGCCGCGCGCCGCGCTGGGTCACCTGGCGTTCGGCATGCTGGGCGCGCTCGAGGCCGCGGGACTGCTTCCCCCGCTTGCCGACGACGTCGAAGAGACCGTCTCGGTGCTGTCCGAGCTCGCGGAGCGCCTCGCCCCCGAGGCTTCCGGCAACGAAGCGAAGGAGCTGGCCGAGTGGCTGGGCGATCGCGTGCCGGTCGTCTGGGGCGCTGAGGGGCTGGGCGCCGTAGCCGCGATGCGCTGGAAGACCCAGCTCAACGAGAACGGCAAGGTTCCCGCGTTCAACGCCGCCATGCCGGAGTTGGATCACAACGAGGTCGTCGGGTGGGTCGAGCCATACGGCGAGCGTTTCGCGGTGATAGGGGTGAGGCATGAGGACGAGCACCCACAGGTGGCGGCGCGGTTCTCCCTCTCAGCCTCGATCGCCACCGGCTCTGGCGCCGCCTACCGGGAGGTGCACGCCGGTGGCCGCTCGGCGCTGGCGCGATTGATGTCGCTGGTGATGACCGGGGACTTCGTGAGCTGCTACGTGGGGCTCCGAAGGGGCGTGGATCCCACACCCGTCCATGCGATCGATCGGCTGAAAGCGGCCCTGGCGGAAGGATGATGGAAGGTCTCCCCGGTCCCGGCGACGACCTCGCCACCCAGGCCGCTCGCGCCGTGCGCGAACTAACGGCCCTGGTCCCCGCAGCAGGGATCGTCCTGGGTTCGGGCCTGGGCCCCGCGCTGGCAGGTGATCTTCAGGAAGAGGTCTCGTTCCCGTTCGCCGAGCTGCCGGGGTTCCCGCCGCCGGGGGTTCCGGGGCACGCGGGACGGTTGATCCTGGGGCGCCTGGCCGGTGTTCCCGTTGCCGCTTTCAGCGGGCGGGTTCACTTCTATGAAGGCCACGGCATGGACGTTCCGGCCCTGCTTCCGAGGGTGGCTCGCGAGCTGGGTGCCCGCGTCATGGTCCTGACGGCGGCGGTCGGGGGCCTGACCCCCGGCGTCCCGGCCGGAACCGTGGTCGTTCTGCGGGACCACCTGAACATGATGGGGACGTCGCCCTTGCGGGGCTGGCGCTACCCCGACGGCACCCCGGCCTTCATCAGCGCGCAGGACGTGTACGACCAGGAGCTCCGGGAGCTTGCCCTCGAGGTGGCCTCGGCGAACGGCATCGGAGCCGTCGAGGGCGTCTACGCCGCCATGAGCGGACCTGCCTACGAGACTCCGGCGGAGGTCGCGATGCTCCAGCAGGCGGGCGCCACGGTCGTCGGGATGTCCATGGTGCCGGAGGCCATGCCGGCCAGGGCCTTGGGGATGCGCGTCCTCGGGCTGTGTAGCCTGACGAACGCGCTCGGAGAGCACGTGAGCCACGAGGAGGTCGTCAGGGTCTCGAACGAGACCGCGGCGGCCGTCGGGAGGATACTCGTGGACCTCTTCCCACGCCTCCCCATGGAAGGAGCCTGAGGATGCCCGACATAAAGGACCCGGCGCTCGCTCCCACCGGCCGCGAGCGGATCGAGTGGGCGGCCGGCGAGATGCAGGTGCTCGCGCAGATCCGCGAGCGGTTCGACAAGGAGCGACCGCTCCAAGGTGTCCGGATAGCGGCGTGCCTGCACGTGACCACCGAGACCGCCAACCTGATGGAGACGCTCGCCGCCGGCGGAGCCGAGGTCCTGCTGGCCGCCTCCAACCCTCTCTCGACCCAGGACGACGTGGCGGCGGCCCTGACCGAGCAGAGCGGGATCGAGACCTTCGCCATCAAGGGTGAGGACAACGACACGTACTACAAGCACCTGAATGCCGTCCTCGACCTCAGACCCCAGATCACGATGGACGACGGCGCGGACCTCGTGAACGTCCTTCACACCCAGCGCGCCGACCAGCTGACCGACGTCCTGGGCGGGACCGAGGAGACCACGACCGGTGTTATCCGGCTGCGGGCTATGGCGGCCGATGGGGCCCTCGCCTATCCGATCGTCAGCGTCAACGACGCCGACACCAAGCACCTGTTCGACAACAGGTTCGGGACCGGGCAGTCGACGATGGACGCCGTCATGCGGGCCACCAACCGCCTGATAGCCGGCCGCACGATCGTGGTCTGCGGCTTCGGGATGTGCGGACGGGGCGTCGCTTCGCGAGCCAGGGGTCTCGGAGCGCACGTCATCGTCACTGAGGTCGATCCCACCGTGGCTATCGAGGCCGTGATGGAGGGCTACACGGTCATGCCCCTGCGCGAGGCCGCACGGGTCGGGGACCTGTTCATCACGGTGACCGGGGATACGAGCGTGATCAGGCGGGAGCACATGGAGCTGATGAAGGACGGAGCGATCCTGGCCAACTCCGGCCACTTCGACGTCGAGATCGACAAGGGCGCCCTGCGGGAGATAGCTACGGGCGGTGTCAGGCGGATCCGGGAGTTCGTAGACGAGTTCACGCTTGCCGACGGCCGCAAGCTGCACCTGCTGGGGGAGGGGCGGCTGGTCAACCTGGCCGCGGCCGAGGGCCACCCGGCGGCCGTCATGGACATGTCGTTCGCCAACCAGGCGCTCTCGGTCGAATGGGTCGTGAAGAACCACGCGTCACTCGAGAAGCGGGTCTACCCGGTTCCCAAAGAGATCGACCGCGAGGTGGCGCGCATGAAGCTCCACGCGATGGGCGTCCAGATCGACTCGCTCACGGAGGAGCAGGAGCTGTACCTGCGCTCCTGGGAGCAGGGCACCTAGGAGGCGAGCTTGGAAAGCGTCCGGATCAAAGCAGCCTTCGAGCGCTTCCCGGCGACGGTGAAGGGAGCGTTCCTGCTACGCGGTGCCGACGGGTTGCCCCATCAGGTTCGTATCGAGGGCGCGTGGGCCTCCGAGCGCGCAGGCAGGGGGAAGCACCCGATCCAGATCGAACCGATGGTCCTGGAGGTGGCGCCCACCATGGACACCTTCGTGCCTTTCGAGCTTCCCCTGATCGATCTTCCCTCGGGCTGGTACCAGATCGGATGCGACGTCGTCGTGGACGGTGTTCCTTCCGTCGAGGCGACCGGGGAGCCGTTCACGGTGCCGTGGCCCCGGTCGGCCGTGCGGAGAGGCAGCGCGGCGATCGGCAAGAAGTCGGGCTCGGTGAAGCTCGAGTCGCTCGAATGCGCCTCGGACTCGGTGAAGGTGACCTTCGCATCGGAGAAGGCGCCGAGCGTGAAGCTGCTCGTCGATGGCGAGGCGCACCCGGTCCTGGAGATCGAGCACGACCCGGAGACGGGAAGGGGAAAGGTGGTCGGGTATCCGGTGTTGAGGGGGCAGTCTCGGCTGGTGGTCGAGATCAAGGGCGAAGCAGCCGTCGAGGTTCGCCTGCCCTAGATGTCGGCGGCGGCCGCTACGGTCGCCGCCATGAACCTGCCCGCGCTCGATGCCCTCTTCCCCAGGCGCTGCGCCGGGTGCGGGGCGGGCCCGTGGCCCTTCTGCGATCCGTGCGCCGGGCAACTGGTTCCGCTCGAGCCTCCATGGTGCCTCCGTTGCGGAAGGCCGTGTTCCATGGAGGTCGCCGGGTGCCGCGACTGCCCGCCGCCGCCGGTGACGTCGGTCCGGGCCGCCTTCCTGTTCGAGGGACCGGCTCGCAGGGCGGTGCACAGGCTGAAGTTCGCCGGGTGGCGCGATGTGGCCAGGGCGCTGTCGGCGGCCGTCGCGGCCTGCCCCGATCTGCCTGAGGCGGACGTGATCACTTGGGTGCCGCTCGCCAGGCGCCGGCTCGCCGAGCGGGGGTACGACCAGGCCCGCGCACTCGCGGTGGGTCTTGCAGGCGCGCTGGGGTTGCCGGCCGTCAAACTGCTGCGCCGCAGGGTCGCGACCGGGCCCCAGGCCAGGCGCACCGCCGAGCAGCGGCGCGAGGCCCTTCGCGGGGCCTTCGTGGCGATCCGCAGGCCACCGGAGCGGGTGCTTCTCGTGGACGACGTTCTGACCACCGGCGCAACGGTTGCGGCGTGTGCCCAGGCGTTGGTGGAGGGCGGCGGCCGCGACGTTCACGTCGCGGCCGCCGCCCGCGCCCTGGGCGGCTCCGCGTTGCGTCTTGTGCCGGACCGTGCCTATCCTCGGGTGGGCCCTCGTCCGGGTCTGTGGTTGCCCGGGGAAGTTCCCCGGTAGTCGATGCCAGCCGCGGGCGAAACGACCCACGTAAGGCCACCGTTGGTGGCCGAGCATGGCGCGGTTTAGATGTAAGACCTGCCCCGCTCGGGAGACCGGGCGGGAGAGGGCGGGAGTGCGGTCGCCACGGACGTCCAGGCGGCCGTGCGAGCGCCCCGGCAGGCGGGTGTGGGGTCAAAGACCAGGTCAGCCGGCGGGGGCCCACCCGACGACCAACCGATGACAGGAAGGAACGATGTGGATCTGACCTTCACCGGCCGGGGCATGCAGGTCACCGACGAGATAAGGCAGGCGGCGGAGCGAAAGGTCAGGACCCTGGGAAGGATCGAGCCGCGAGCGACGGCGATAGACCTCGAGCTCATCAACGAGCACCACCCCAAGCCTGACGGAGCCAAACGGATCGAGGCCTCGCTTCGCATACCACGCAAGACCTTCAGGGCGCATGCGGAGGCCTCCGACGTCCCCGCCGCCCTGGACCAGGTCATCAGCAAGCTGGAGCGCCAGCTACGCGATCATCACGGCAAGAAACGGGCTTCCAAGCTCAAGCGTGGACTAGAATCCGCAGCGAAGCAGGCTCCCGAACACTAGAGCTGCGCCTCCGGAAGGAGAGAGAGCCCGTGAGCAAGGACGACGTAGAGAAGCTCCGCGTCATGGTCGTGGACGACCACGCCCTCTTCAGGAGGGGACTCGAGATGGTTCTGGGCAACGAGCCCGACATCGAGCTCGTGGGCGAAGCGTCCGACGGGGCGGAGGCGGTCGAGCGTGCCCAGGAGGTCATGCCGGACGTCGTCCTGATGGACGTCCGCATGCCGAAGCGCTCCGGGATCGAGGCCACCAAAGCCATCAAGGACCTCCTTCCTCACGCCAAGATCCTGATGCTCACGATCAGCGACGAAGAAGCCGACCTGTACGACGCCATCAAGGCTGGCGCTGCCGGCTACCTGCTCAAGGAGATCCCGATCGAGGAGGTGGCCGACGCCATCCGCTCGGTCTGGGCGGGGCAGTCGCGCATCTCGCCCTCGATGGCCTCCAAGCTCCTGACGGAGTTCGCCGCGATCTCCAAGGCCTCCGACGAGCGGCCTGCCGTGCCCGCGCCCCGGCTGACCGAGCGCGAGATGGAAGTCCTTCGGCTCGTGGCACAAGGCCTCAACAACCGCGACATCGCCAAGCAGCTCTACATCTCGGAGAACACGGTCAAGAACCACATCAGGAACATCCTCGAGAAGCTTCACCTGCACTCGCGCATGGAGGCCGTCGTATATGCCGTGCGCGAGAAGATGATCGAGATCACCTGACCGCTGTACCATCGCCCGGATGGACAGGGGGGGTCTGGTCCGCCGCAACACCGTCCTGCTGACCGCGGCTCACGGCGTCGCCCAGGTCGGGCTCCCCGTCGTTCTGATCGTCGGTGTGCCGGCCGCCTCCAGGATGACGGGCCACGATTGGGCCTCCGGACTCGTGTGGGCCGTGTCGCTGGGCTCCGGTGCCGTGGGAGCCCTGGTGCTTGGCGGATGGATGGATCGTGCCGGGCGGCGCCCCGGGCTCCAGCTCGCCTATCTCGCGATGGCGGCAGGGGGAGCAGGGGCGGCCGCGTCACTGGCGGCGTCGTGGTTCCCGGGGCTTCTCGCGAGCTCCGCACTGCTGGGCGCCGGCAGCGGGGGCGCGAACCTGGCCAGGGGGGCCGTGGCGGACATGTATCCCCCCGACCGCCGGGGGCGCCTGGTCGGCTTCCTCGTCGCGGCGGGGGTCATCGGTGCGATAGGTGGTCCCCTCCTGATCCCGGTGGTCCGGGACATGGCAGAGGCCCGCAACGCCGATCCCTCCGTGCCCCCTTGGGGGATCCCGATCCTCGGGGGTGTGGTCTCGCTCCTCATCGTCTCGATGGTCAGGCCGGATCCCCGCGATCTGGCACACGAGGAAGAGGACGAGCCTTCCGGCGATCGTGCAACCCCGCGACGGCCCAAGGAACTGCTGCACCTGCCCGCCTTCCGCACCGCCGCGCTCGCGGTCGTGGCCGCGCAGATGGCGATGGTCGGCGTCATGGGCGTGACCCCGAACGCGCTGGAGCACCGGGGCCACGCGGGGCACGTCCCGTGGATCATCAGTGCGCACGTGGCCGGTATGTACGCGTTCGCCCCGCTGGTCGGCGCCCTTCTGGACAGGTGGGGCAGGAGACCGGCGATGATAGCCGGGCTCGCAGTCACGCTGGGCGGAGCCCTCGGCGCCGCCACGGAGGCGTCGCCGGCCGTCGTGGGGGCCGGCCTGTTCGCCATCGGTCTCGGGTGGTCGGCGACGTACCTCACCGTCACGGCGACCATCAGCGACCTCACCGTCGCGGACGAGAGATCGGGGGCACTCGGGTTCTCGGATCTGCTGGTCCAGGCAGCGTCCGCGCTCGCCGCACTGGCGGGAGGGGTGGTGCTGGACGTCGCGGGCTACGGAACGCTCGGCGTCGCGGCCGGCGTGCTTCTTGCCGTCACACTCGCGGTCATCGTCGCCGGTCTTCCCGGAACGAAGGTCGCGGTGGCCACCGCGACCGCGGAGCGATAGGGCCGCTCGACCCGCGCCATGGCGTGGGTCACCAGGGACGTCACGGCTGCCGCGCAAACGAACACGCCGCGCATCGGCGGCACGTCACGACCCCGCATTCCCTGTCGCAGCCAGGTAAACGGGCGGCTCTTCACCCGCCGGCGTCGTCCCGTCCATCGTGAATCCGGTCACCACGGCCGTCGAGTATGGACCGCCGTCCGGACCTGCAACCCGCTCCACCAAGGGGAACCTCGCCATCCATACAGCCTCATCGGCGCCGCCCTGACCGGCGGCTTCGCATCGGGCGGGGTCGATCCGGAAGACCGCGTCCAGTTGCAGCTCACGCGACAGATCCTCGGCCCGTTCCTGGATGATGCGGCTCGCGACCTCACACGCCTCCGGGTACTCGAGTGACGTGCCCGGCGTCGGCGGAGGCGACCATCCGGAGGGCAGCTCCCCGCACACATAGGCTCCAGGGCGGTCGGGCGAGTAGGGCACGCAACCCTCGGGCGCCTGGCCGTCTTCGACCCAGGCTGGCCGCTCAAGCGCATCCGACGATGGTCGTGCGCCATCGATGTAGTACGCAGGGATGTCTCGTGCGCTGAGAGTGACGACCCCCAAAGCGATGCCGACAAACCCGGCGGCACCGATCACGCCGAATCGCAGGCACCGATCACGCCGAATCGCAGACGACGACGCATCGTCGTGCTCGTCTCCCGACCGAATCTACTCCGCGGGGGGGTTGTCTTGTCAACCCAACTGACCCCCCTTGCTCTGCGTCCTGGGCTCGCCCGCAGGCCTCTGCACATCCCGGACCTGGACCTGGCTGGGGACATCGTCGACCAGAAGCCGGGATCGGGAACTACAACCTGGCCGGTCTCTGTCGTTGGCGCCACAGGGGTCAGGGATGCGGGGGTGACCGTCGCTCCGCCACGACTCCCGTTCCGGATTCCAGGAAGCAGGCGTCATCCCGGTGTGAGCATGCCGATGTGGGTCGCCTGGCATGACGCCGCGAGACCGAGACCGGAGGCCAAGGATGGCCAAATGCCACCGTCAGCCCGGATCGAGAGCTACTGGTCGTTGGTCATGCGGCGAGACTAGGACGTCCTGGGCTCGCAGGGGGCGCCGCGAGCCGTCACCGCCCTCGCCGGTAGAATCGGAGCCTCCGACCGGCGGAAGGAACCTGCGTGTCCGTTCTGGACAAGATCGCGAACCTGGGTGAGGGGCGAAAGGTCAAGGCTCTCCAGGAGCTGGCCGCCCTCGTCAACACCTTCGAACCCGAGATCGAGGATCTTGCGGACGACGAGCTGAGGGCCAAGACCGCGGAGTTCCGCGGTCGCCTGGAGCAGGGCGAGTCGCTCGACGACCTGCTGCCCGAAGCTTTCGCCGTGGTCCGGGAGGCCGCCAGGCGCACCATAGGACAGCGTCATTTCGACGTCCAGCTGATGGGTGGAGCGGCCCTGCACCAGGGCAACATCGCCGAGATGAAGACCGGAGAAGGCAAGACCCTGGTCTCCACGCTTCCGGGCTACCTGAACGCTCTGGAGGGCAAGGGCGTTCACATCGTCACCGTCAACGACTACCTGGCCAAACGCGACTCCGAGTGGATGGGAGGCATCTACCGGTTCCTGGGTCTGAACGTCGGGCTCATCCAGGCGTCGATGACACCCGAGCAGCGGCGCCCCGCCTACGCCGCCGACATCACCTACGGGACCAACAACGAGTTCGGTTTCGACTACCTGCGCGACAACATGGCGATGCGCTTGGAGCACTGCGTGCAGCGCGGACATCACTTCGCGATCGTGGACGAGGTCGACTCGATCCTGATCGACGAGGCGCGCACGCCGCTGATCATCAGCGGCATGGTGGCCGACAGCGCCAAGTGGTACCAGACGTTCGCCCGCGTGGCCCCGCGCTTGACGCGTGACGAGGACTACGAGGTCGAAGAGGCCAAGTACCAGGTGGCGGTCACCGAGAAGGGAGTTTCGAGGGTCGAGGAGATCCTCGGCATCGAGAACCTCTACGACAACGTCAACACGATGCTCGTGCACCACCTGCACAACGCGCTGCGCGCCAAGGAGCTGTACAAGCGCGACGTGCAGTACGTCGTTACCGACGGCGAGGTCAAGATCGTGGACGAGTTCACCGGACGGGTACTCGAAGGCCGCCGCTACTCCGAAGGCCTGCACCAGGCGATCGAGGCCAAGGAAGGCGTTCGGATCAAGGAAGAGAACCAGACCCTCGCCACGATCACCATCCAGAACTACTTCAAGATGTACGACAAGCTCGCGGGCATGACCGGTACGGCGAAGACCCAGCTCACCGAGTTCGAGGAGACCTACAAGATCTCGGTCGTCGAGATCCCGACCAACCGTCCGATGATCCGCGTGGACCAGCAGGACCTGATCTACAAGACCGAAGAGGAGAAGTGGAACGCGGTCGTCGAAGACATCGTCGAGCGCAACGCGACCGGCCAGCCGATCCTGGTCGGAACCGTGTCCATCGAGAAGTCCGAGAAGCTGTCGGGCTACCTGAATCGCCGGGGTATCAAGCACCACGTCCTCAACGCCAAGAATCACGAGAAGGAGGCCATGATCGTGGCTCAGGCGGGGCGCCCGGGCTCGGTCACCGTCGCCACCAACATGGCCGGCCGAGGCGTAGACATCCTCCTGGGCGGTAACCCCGAATACCTGGCACGCCAGGAGATGGCGGCGCGCGAGTGGGACAACGACAAGTACCTGCTCTTCGAGATGGATGCAGAGGAGGCGGCCGCCTACGAGGCCGAGTACGCGCCCATCTACGCCAAGTTCAAGGCGCAGACGGACACGGAGCACGAGGACGTGGTCGCGCTCGGAGGCCTGTACGTGCTTGGCACCGAGCGTCACGAGTCGCGCCGCATCGACAACCAGCTGCGCGGCCGCGCCGGGCGCCAGGGGGATCCCGGCGGATCGCTGTTCTACCTGTCTCTCGAGGACGACCTGATGAGGATGTTTGCGAGCGACCGGGTCGCCTCGATCATGGAGCGCCTGAAGTGGCCCGAGGGCGAGCCGATCACGGCCAAGATGGTCTCCAAGGCCGTCGAGAACGCGCAGAAGCAGATCGAAGAGCTGAACTACGAGCGCCGCAAGAACGTCCTGAAGTACGACGAGGTGATGAACGGCCAGCGCGAGGTCATCTACAGCGAGAGGCGGAAGATCCTCGAGGGCCAGGATCTGAAGGACCAGTGTCTGGGGTTCGTGGACCAGGTGGTGACGGCCACCGTGGACACGTGGTGCCCGCCGGACGTCTACCCGGAGGAGTGGGACCGCGACGGGCTCGTGACGGCGCTGTCCGAGATCTTCCCTGTGCGCTCACGGCCCAAAGACATCGAAGGGATCGACGACCCGGTCGAGCTGCAGGGTCGCTTCGTCGAAGAGGCCGTCCAGGCGTACGAAGCGAAGGAGGCATCGGTCGGCTCCGAGCTGATGCGCGAGATGGAGCGCGTGGTGCTGCTGAACATCACCGACACGAAGTGGCGCGAGCACCTGTACGAGATGGACTACCTGC
>CAZHRY010000012.1:5312-39162 GCA_964535065.1 uncultured Actinomycetes bacterium | reverse complement strand
GACGAGCCCGCCGAGGCGCTCGCCGCGGCGTGCCGCGCAGGCGGGCTCGTCGCCGCGAGCCCCCACACATGGCCAGATGGGCCGCGGTCATGACGTTCCTCGTGTCCGGCGAGGTAGCGGCGGCGGTCGCGAGCGGCGGGCCGGTTGTCGCGCTCGAGAGCAGCGTGATCGGCCAGGGCCTGCCGCATCCTCAGAACCTGGAGTGTGCCTGGCGGCTAAAGGAAGCGGTACGCGGAGTCGGCGCCGTTCCGGCCTGGACCGGCGTGGAGGAAGGGATGGTGCGTGTGGGGCTCGAGCCGCACGAGCTGGAGCTGTTCTCGCGCGGCGCGAAGGTGTCACGAAGGTGGCAAGGCGCGACCTCCCGGCAGCGGTGGCCTCGGGAGCGCTGGGTGTGACCACGGTGAGCGCGACCATCTGGTGTGCGCACAGGGCAGGCATCCCGGTCGTGTCGACCGGAGGGATCGGGGGAGTGCACCTGCGGGAAGGCGATGTCAGCGCAGACCTCTTGGAGCTTGCGCGGACCCCCGTTCTGCTGGTCTGCAGCGGACCCAAGTCCGTCGTCGATCCCGCACGCACGGCTGAGAAGCTCGAGGAGCTGGGCATCACGGTCGCGGGCTACGGCGTCGACCGGCTCCCGCACTTCCTCGTCCGCGAGTGCGATGTGGCCCTGGAGCATCGCGTGGACACCCCGTCCCAGGCCGCCGCCCTCGTCGCCGCACAGCGGTCCCTGGACTCCCCGGCTGCTGTCCTTCTATGCAACCCGGTGCCGGCCGGGCTGGAGATGGATCCCGGGGAGGTGGCGGTGGCCGTCCGGCGGGCCGAGGCGCGGATGGAGGCCGAAGGCATCCGGGGCAAGGCCGTCACCCCGTTCCTCCTCGCAGCCCTTGCCGAGGAAACGGATGGGCGGTCCCTGGAAGCCAACCTTGCGCTCCTGGAGGCGAACGCACGCCTGGCCGCCCAGGTGGGCGTCGCACTCGCTGGGAGATGATTCTCACAACGCAGCCCGCTCGCGGCATGATGTGGTGATGCGCCGGTCCGTGTGCGCCGCGTTGCTGTTCGTCCTGGTCGCCTGCACGGCTTCGAAGGACCCCACGGGCACCTTCATCGAGATCGCCGTCGACAAGGCGGCACCTTCGCGCTCTGAGCCGCTGCTCGGAGGCGGGACGTCGTTCGGCATGTGTGTCGGATACTGCTTCTCAGAGCTGGTGATCCGATCGGACGGCCGCGTGAAGCTGGAGATGTCGGCTTGGCACCCGCCACCCCCCGACATCCTGAACGAAGGATCCCTGACCGCCGAGGCGCTTGCGCAGGCCGGCGAGAGAGCCGCCCAACTGGAGGCCGCCCGGCTCGAGGAGATCTACGGGTGCCCAGACTGCGCCGATGGGGGAGGGGCCTGGGTACTCATATGGCCTGATGGAGACCGACAGGGTTCGACCTACGAGTTCCGAAGTCCTCCCGCGGAGCTCGAGCGAGCCGACGGGTTCCTTTCCGCGCTGCTGGAAGCGCTCAAGTCATGCAAGGCCACGCAGGCGCTGACCATCGAGCCGGGCTGCACGCCGCATCCGGACCTGTGAGCGCCTAACGAAGCCAAGTCTGGATGATGACCTTCGAGAAGTTCCAGCCGTAGCGCAGCGGCGCGGGCTTCTTCGTCTGCCCGCCCGCACGCGCCAGCATCGTCACCGGTACCTCGACAACCCTGGCGCGGTGCCGGAGGGCCTCGATCAGGATCTCGCTGGTCCAGAACTGGTCCTGCTCCAGGACCAGTTCGCGCAGCAGCTCGGCCCTGGCGGCCCTGTAGCCGCTCGACGGATCAGTGATCCGCCGTCCGGTGAGGATCGTGACCATCCGCGAGAAGACGTGCACGCCGATGTGTCTGACCAGGCTCTCGCGCTCGAACTCCCCGAGCAGCCTCGACCCGTTCACGTAGTCGGCCTCTCCCCGAAGGATCGGCTGGACCATCACGGGAAGATCCGACGCGAGGTGCTGCCCGTCGGCATCGATCGTCACGACGATCTCCGCGTCCAGGGACAGCGCGATCTCGTAGCCGACGCGAAGCGCCAGGCCGCCCCCGCGCCGGATCGGCAACTCGGCCACCAGGGCACCGGCCTCGCGGGCCGCCCACGCCGTGCGGTCTTCGCTCCCGTCGCTGATCACGACCGGAACCACCATCAGGTCGCCGACGGTGGAGGGGAGCGATCGCACCACGTCTCCCACGTTCTCCTCTTCGTTGTAGGCGGGCGACACGACGACCAGGCGGCGCCCTTCGGGGAGCACCGATGCCATCTCCCAGTCGAAGCGCTCACGGCCAAGAGCCTCCACCAGCAGCCTGATGCTGCGTTCGTTCGTGTCGGATTCGGACTGCAGCCGGAGCACCAGGAAGAGCAGGACGAAGACCCCGAGCGTCAGCAGGAAGATCAGGCGGCGGTCGTTGCCTCTCTCGACGCTGAACCAGCGGAAGACCGGGTCGAACAACGCCGGATAGGACGCCAGGAGCAGCAGAACGATGCCGAGCGTCGAGACGATCAGCATCGACAGCCGGCTGATGCGCCTGCGGTTATAGGCGCGAACGGCCGCCAGCCCGAACCCGAGTGCGGCGACCATCGCGAGTAGGCGCAGTGCGGTCATACGGTTCTCACCGTGCGGCGTCCGGGCGCCACCTGTCCCTGGGCAGTATGTGATCCGGTATCACCCGGCCGGTGAACCGCTCGATCGTCGCGAACATGGACTCGATCAGCGTTTCGTTCAGCAGGTGAGGCCTCAGGCCCAGGTCCATGAGCTTGGTGTGCGAGGCGTTGTAGTAATGCTCCTCCGCCTCGAAGCGGGGGTTCTCGATCGGGTGAACCTGGACGTCCATGCCAACCTCAGCTCCCGCCTTCTGGACCATCTCCGCCAGCTGCCAGATCGAGAACTGCTCGGTGAACTGATTGAACACCCGGTATTCGCCCTGCTCGGCAGGGTGAAGGATCGCAAGCTCGACGCACTGGAGCGTGTCCACGATGTTCAGGTATCCGCGGGTCTGGCCGCCCTTGCCGTACACGGTGAGGGGGTGCCCGATCACCGCCTGCAGGCAGAAGCGGTTGAGGGCCGTGCCGAACACGTCGTCGTAGTCGAACCGAGTGAGCAGGCGGTCGTCGAGAAGGGTCTCCTCGGTCTGCACGCCGTACACCACGCCCTGGTTCAGGTCGGTCGCACGCACGCCCCAGACGCGGCTCGCGAAGTGGATGTTGTGCGAGTCGTGGACCTTCGACAGGTGGTACATGGAGCCGGGCACCTTCGGGAAGGGCAGGTAATCCACCCTCCCGTTGTGCCGGATCTCGACGAAGCCCTCCTCGATGTCGATGTTGGGTGTTCCGTACTCGCCCATCGTTCCGAGCTTGACGAGGTGGCACTCCGGAACGATGTCGCGGATCGCGTACAGGACGTTCAGCGTGCCCACCACGTTGTTCGTCTGCGTGAAGACCGCGTGCTCCCTGTCCTTCATCGAATAGGGGGCGCTCGGCATCTCGCCGTAGTGGACCACCGCATCGGGACGGAACGTCGAGAAGACCTCCTCTAGGACCGCCCAGTCGGTCAGATCGCCCAGGGTGAAGCCGATCTCACGGCCCGTGATCTCGCGCCAGGCGGCCGTCCTGTCGGGCAACCTCATTATGGGCGTCAGGGAGTCGGTGCCAGCCTGCGCGTGCGCCCTGCGCCGCAGCTCGTTGTCAACGATGTGGACTTCGTGTCCGAGGTTCGAGAACCGCATGGCGGTCGGCCACCCGAGGTAGCCGTCGCCGCCGAGGATAAGGATCCGCATAGGGGGAACTCCCATCTGGGAGGGGAACGCGAGGGATTGTAGCGGCATCAGGCGCTTACCCGGCGAGGTCCTCCAGGGCCTGGAGCACCCGGTCCACCTCGTCGAGGGTGTTGTAGTGGCAGAACCCGATCCGGACCGCGCCCCCAGAGTCCAGCAGGCCCAGCCGGTCGAATACCTCGATCGCGTAGTAGTGGCCGTCCCAGACGAAGATCCCGCGATCGGCCAGTGCCGCGGCCGTGTCCAGAGGGTGCTGGCCTTCGACCCGCACGGCGAACGTCGGGGTCCTTTCGTCGACGCGGGCGCCATCCGCGATCCCGAACAGCCGCACGCGGGAGATGCGCGGAAGTCCTTCTAGGAAGCGGAGAGCGAGCTGCCTCTCGTGCTGCCGGAAGGCCTCGAATCCCGATCCGATCCGTTCTCGCAACGTGTCTCCCACGCCGTAGCCGGCGATGTACTCGATCGCCGCGATGGTCCCCGCCATCGACTCATGGCTCTGGGTTCCGGTTTCCCAGCGGTCCGGGTTGCGGTCCTCGACCGGCCGGAGCTTGTACGGGACCCACGAGTTCAGGACCTCCCGTCTCACCCCCAGCATGCCCTGGTGCGGTCCGAAGAACTTGTAGGGCGAGGTGGCGACGATGTCGGCGTCCAGTTCGTGCAGCGCCACGGGGTTGTGCTGGGCGAAGTGAACCGCGTCGACGGCTACCAGGGCGCCGGCGGGGGCCCTAGCGCGGTAGACCAGCCGGGGCCCCCCCCGCCAGGTACCCCCCCCCGTAGACCCCCCCCGGGAACCCCGGCGCAAGGCCAAGGCGCGCGCGCGGGCATCGAGCTTCGTGCGTTCCGACAGCGCCTCTTCGAAGGAGTCCGGGTCGAGGGTCACATCTCCTTCCCGGATGTCCACCCATCGCACGGTGGCGCCCGCATCGTTCGCGGCCAGGACCCACGGGCGGATGTTGGCGTCGTGATCGAGCCTGGTCACTACCACCTCGTCGCCGGGCTCGAGCGTCTGGGCGAATGAACGGGAGAGGTGCATCAGCAGCGAGGTGGAGTTCTGGCCGAAGACGACCTCGTCCGGATCGCAGCCGAGGAAGGCAGCGCCGGTTGCGTGCGCAAGGGCGATCAGGTCGTCGATCTCCCGGCTGACCGCGAAGGCGCCGTGGGTATTGGACGCCCCGCGTCGCATCCTGCCCGACACGGCTTCGATCACGACGTCCGGGCACTGGGAGCCGCCGGGAGCGTCGGCCCACACGAGAGGCCGGCCTCCGGGTCCGGGCCGGGAGAGCGCCGGGAAGCGTCTGCGGACACGCTGGACATCGAAGGCTGCTGCAAGCGTCTTAGGCATGCACCGAGGCTCCCACAAGTAACTGACGCGTGCCCACGGGGCGAAGAACATGCGAAGGACGCCCCGAAGGGGCGCCCTTCGCAACGAGGCGAGTGACTCAGGTTACGGAGCGTCCAGTTCCGCCGCGAGCGTGGCAGCGGTCAGCCCCTCACGGCGGATCCGTAGATCCACGTAGAGGACCACCATGACGAGCGCGACGAAAGGCGTGGTCACGATCTGGGCTATCGAGGACAGGATCCAGTAGCCGAGGAAGCTCGAGCCACCGATCGCGAGCAGGATCGCGCTCACTATTCCGGCGATGATGCTGGCGACGACGAACACCAGCAGCACGTTCCACCAAGACCCGCTGACGAGGTTCCACGAGCGCGACATGGAGTCGGTGACTCCCTTGCGCTCGAGGATGAACGCCGGAACGGACATGGAAAGGAAGACCGCGAAGATCACGCCGGGGATGATCAGGAGCAGAAGCCCGACGCCGACCACCACTCCGATCAGCAGCGCGAGGCCGATCAGTCCCCCGATCTTGGCGAGCGCGTACTTGTAGCTCCCCGAAACATCTACCGAGCGGCCCAGAATCGCTGCGGCGCCGCTGCGCATCAGAGCGCCGAGGACCAGCTGAAGTATGGCCATCCCGACGAAGTTCGCCAGGGCGCTGAGCAGCAGGCTTCGGAAGAAGCCACCGCTGCAGCTTTCAAGCAGGTCCCCTAGGTCCTCGAATGAGGTGATCTCCCTGGCGACGCATGGCTTGAAGGCGATGCGCACCAGGAAGGCCTGTACCAGCGTTAGCGGAACGACGACCATGGCGACGATCTGGATCAGCTGAGCGGCGTTCTTGACGTACAGGTTGAAGGCCTCGCTGAGGATGTCGCCTATCCCTTTGGGGCTGAACGATCCACCACCCGCGCCCCCGCCTTCACCGGGTGGCGGTGGGGGCGGAGGCGTTCCGAAGCCGCCCGAATCTCCCATGTCTTCCCTCCTTGGTCCTCGACGGCCGAATCCTACGCCTACGACGGCTGCTGGCAAGGAGCGGGGTCAACTCGCCTACGCCGGCACCAGGTCCCATCCGGGGGTCAGTTCGGGCGATCCCCATCCCGGGTCGGGGCGCCAGTCTTCCCAGTCCTCGTCGAAGGGGGGCTCGCGGAGCAACACCCGTTCGACCGCCTTCTCACCCCAGAACCTCAGCCAGGCCACGTCTTCGTCGGTGAACCAGCCCCGGGCCACGGCCTCGGCAAGCTCGTCTTCGTCCTTCCACTCCCATGACGAGCGGTCGGGCGGGATCGTCACGTCCAGGAGGTACTCGGTCGTGTCGAAGCCCGTCTCGGATCTCCGGAGGGGGGCCTGGAGGTTGACGTAGTAGGTGTCCAGCGCAGAGCCCTCATCGAAGCCGAGGATCACCGCGTAGGGGGTTTCGGGGAACGCGAACGAGAGGTTCCAGCGATCGCCCCGCTCCGTGTCGCGCAGGTCCCAGGACTCTGCGGGGATCCGCAAGGGCGCGCCGTCCGGGCCCACGGGCTCCTTGCAGAGCACGCGTGGCGGCACGTGAAGCATGGTTACGTTCGGGTCGTCGAGCACCACGACCGCGGGACGCGCGTACCAGACCCGGCCGTCCCATATCTCCCTCAGGACGACCGTCTCCCCGGGCTCTCGCCCTTCGGCCGCGATCTCCCCGGTGCGCGCAGGAACACTTCCCATGAAGGCGAATCTACGCCTCTTGACGGATGTCGGCGCGGGGGAGTACCTTCACGTTCCTGGCCGAACATACGTTCGAGTAAGGTAGGCAACCATGACGAAGCGGTTCGACGAACAGGTTCGGGTGGAGCGAGAGGGCGGGTTGCCGTCGGCCTTCGAATGGAGGGGCCGCCGTTACGAGGTCCGCGACGTGATCGGGCGCTGGCGCATCGAGGGCAGGTGGTGGGCCGACGGGCGGGACCGCGAGTACTGGCGCGTCGAGGCCAGGGGGGGATCGGTCTGGGACCTGTATCTGGACCGGATCGCGGACCGCTGGCACATGGAGCGACTGTGGGACTGAAACATCTGGTTGACATGTCAAGGTGGCCTGTACCTCGGCCGATGCAAGCCGCATGGACCTTGAGGTCTCCGCCGCGGCAGGCGCGGAGCAGGTGCCCAGCGCCTTCGGCTTGCCCGGCGACGCCGCACTCTTCATAGATCCGGACACCGATCTCGTGATGGAGGTCAGTGAGTCGATGCTGGTCCTTCTGGGACGTCCGCGCGACAACGTGGTCGGGTCTCCGTCCTCGAAGCTGGGGCTCTGGGAAGAGCCGTTGGCGGGCAGCCTGGCTACCGAGATGGTGCCTCACGGCGACAAGAGGGTTCTGGCGGTCAGGGTCAGAGCGCGGGCCGCGCGCGACCCGAGCGGAAGGATGCCGCTCGTCCCGTACCGCGCCATGGTCGAACAGCTCCCGGCTATCACCTATACCGAGATCCCCGATCCGAGCAGCCATACCGGAACGACGGTGACGTACCTGAGCCCGGCAGTGGAGACGATCCTGGGATACACGACGAGGGAACTGCTGGCGGACCCGAACCTATGGGATCGGATCACACACCCGGACGACCTCCCGGGCGTGATCGCGCGCGACCTCGCAACGAGTGAGACGGGCGAGCCGTACGTGGACGAGTACCGGATGTTCGATCGTGCGGGCCGCATCCACTGGTTCCGTGACCGGGCGAGCCTAGTGAGGGACGACGTCACCGGTCTGGAGTTCTGGCAGGGCGTGATGATCGACGTTACCGAGGAGAAGGTGGCCCAGGAGCGGCTGCGTGCGGCCGAGGAACGGTACAGGAGCCTGGTCGAGACGGTACCCGCGATCGTCTACGTGGATCACTTGGACGAGCACGCGACGAACGTCTACACGAGTCCCCAGACCGAAGCCATGCTCGGGATCACCGTGGAGGAGTGGGCTGCGGACCCCGAGTGCTGGCCGCGGATGCTGCATCCCGAAGACAAGGATCGCGTCATGCGAGCCAGCGACGCGCACACCCCGGGCAAGGTCTTCGACGAAGTCTATCGCATGGTCGGCAGTGACGGCAGGATCGTGTGGGTGCGTGACGTCGCCAGCACGTTCAAGGGCGCCGACGGGGAGTGGTACTCGCACGGGATCCTCCTGGATGTCAGCGCCCAGAAGGAGACCGAAGAAGCCCTCCGTGAGGCCTTGGAGCGTGAGCAGGAGATCACGAAGCGCCTGCGCGAGATGGACGAGCTGAAGCGCACGATCCTGCACACGCTCTCCCACGACCTCAAGTCGCCTCTCGCGGCGATCCTCGGCGCGGCGACGACGGTTGTGGCGCACAGCGACACCCTGGGAGATCAGGTCAGAGACGAACTGCTCGAAGGGGTAGCGGAGCGCGCACGTCGCATGGATCGGCTGATAACCGACATCCTTGCCCTCGAGAGGCTGGACAGGGGCTTGATCGAACCGGAGCGGGAGCCGACGGACATCGGCGCTCTCTGCCGGCGCGTCGTGCGCGAGTGTGACGTCGTCTCGGGCAGGGAGGTGAGCGTCGAGGTCGATGCGGTCGCCGGGATGGTGGACGCGCCGAGGGTCGAGCGGATAGTGGAGAACCTGATCGTCAATGCCGCGCGTCACACGCCGAGCGATGCTCGGATCTGGGTCAGGGCTGAGATGGCGCCGGGCGGGGTGGAACTGATGGTCGAGGACGAAGGGCCCGGCGTGCCCGAGGAGCTGAAGGAAGTCATCTTCGAGTCGTTCCGCAGGGGCGAAGGGTCCGAAGGCGGGCCGCTCGCGGCCGGCTCTGGCATCGGCCTGTCGCTGGTCTCCAAGTACGCCCAGATCCACGGTGGTCGGGCTTGGGTGGAAGACCGGCCGGGAGGCGGAGCGTCGTTCCACGTCCTGCTGCCGGAGGGATCGGCCTAGGGAACCGTCTCTAACCCCGGCGCTCGCGGAAGTCTCGTCGAAGGCGAAGCCGCGCTGGCTTGCCCGGCAGGTGGGAATGAACTACAATCGAACACCTGTTCGACTCGTTTCCTTTCGTGCATCTGGATGTGCGCTCTTCCTTCTCTCTGAAGGAGGGGACGTTCTCGCCTGAGGGATTGGCGCGGAAGGCTGCCGCATCTGGCATGCCTGCGGTTGCCCTGACCGACCGTGACGGTCTGTACGGAGCCGCGCGCTTCGTGGCTGCCTGTCAAGAACAGGGGGTCAAGCCGATCCTGGGGGCATCCGTGACGGTCCGTGCAGAGGTGCCGCCTCCCGGTGACGCTCATCTGGTGCTTCTGGCAGAGAGCCGGACGGGGTACGCCAACCTGTGCCGCCTGCTCACCGATGCCCATCTGCTGGGCGAGAGGGGTGATCCGTGGTTGGCGATCGAACAGATCTGCGCCCATGCGTCGGGCTTGACGGTACTGATCGGTCCCAGATCCCATCCCGGGCGGCTGGCCGTGGCAGGCAGGGTCGATGCAGGCGCGCGCCTGGCTCGGCCGCTGCGCGAGGCGTTCGGAGCATCGCGCTTGTTGGTCGCCGTGGAGAACAGGATGGAACCCGGTTCGGCCGACGAGATCCGCGCGATGCTCCGCCTCGCGCAGCGGCTCGAGGTGAAGGCCGTGGCGACCAACCCCGTCCGCTATCTGGTCCCCGAGGACGCTTTCCTGGCCGACGCCCTCGAGTGCATGCGCCGGCTGGTGCCCATCCGCTCTCACCACGTCTCTCGGGAGAACGCGGAGGGGTGGCTGCAGCCGCCGGACCGGATGAGAACGCTGTTCGCAGAGCGTCCGGACCTGTGCGACCGAACCCTGGAGGTGGCCGAACGTTGCTCCTTCGACCTGGGTCTGAAGCAGGTCCACTTCCCCGACTTCCCGACACCTGCGGCGCGGAGCGCCGATGCCGTGCTGGCCGAGCGTTCCTGGCGAGGTGTGCGCGAGCGCGGCGTGCGTGAGACCGAGGATCTGCGGGAACGTCTCCATCACGAGCTGTCGATGATCCGGCAGATGGGCTACGCGGCCTACTTCCTGACGGTGGCCGAGATAGTGGCCGACATCAAGGCGATGGGGATCATGGCCGCGTGCCGGGGGAGCGCGGCCGGTTCGCTCGTCTGCTACCTGACCGGCATCTCCGACGTGGATGCCTTGCGGCACGACCTGTCGTTCGAACGGTTCCTGAACCCGATGCGGAACGACTTGCCGGACGTGGACATCGATGTCGAGTCGGCCCGCCGCGAAGACGTGTACGACATGATCCTTTCCAGGCACGGAGAGCAGAGGGCGGCGTGCGTGGCCATGGTGGACACCTTCCGGGCACGCGCGGCGATCCGGGAGGTGGGGAAGGCTCTGGGTCTCCCCGAAGTGGAGGTGGGCGTCATCGCGAAGGCGTTCCCTCACATCTCGGCCCATCGCATCCGCGAAGCTCTCGAGCGCCTTCCCGAGCTGCAGGGGATCAACCTGCCGATGCACCAACTCGAGTTGCTGTTCAGGGTGGCCGAGCGTCTGGACGGCTTCCCCCGGCACATCGCCTTACACCCATGCGGGATAGTGCTTGCCTCTCATGACCTGGTCGAGCGGGTGCCCTTGGAACGCAGCGCGAACGGCCACCGCATGGCACAGGCGGACAAGGACGACGTAGAGCTGCTGGGCTACCTGAAGCTCGACATCCTGGGGGTGCGGATGCTCTCGTCGATGCGTCATGCACTGAACGAGATAGCGCGAACCACCGGGGAAAAGGTGGACCTGGACCGGATCGCGCTGGACGATAAGCCAACCTTCGACCTCATCCGCGCCTCGGACACGCTGGGTTGTTTCCAGATCGAGTCTCCCGGACAGCGAGAGCTGCTTCAGAAACTCCAGCCAGAGCGCTGGGAGGACCTGATCGTCGATATCTCGCTCTTCCGTCCCGGGCCGGTGAAGTCGGACATGATCAGGCCGTACATCAAGCGGCGCAGCGCTCTCGAAAGCCCCACGTACATACACCCCGAACTTCGCCCTGCTCTGCGAGAAACGTTCGGCGTGATCGTCTACCACGAGCAGGTCATGCGAACGCTCTCGGCCCTGGCCGGATACGACCTGACCTACGCCGATCACGTCCGCCGGCACCTGGACGACGAGGAAGAGTTCCCGAAGCTGAGAGCCGACTTCCTCGCGAGGGCCGTAGAGCGGGGGGTGAACCGCGAGGCCGCGGAGCGGACCTGGGACGCGGTGGCGCAGTTCGCCAGCTTCGGGTTCTGCAAGGCGCACGCGGCCGCCTTCGCCGTTCCCACCTACCGCTCGGCCTGGCTGAAGGCGCACTACCCCGCGCACTTCCTGGCCGGGGTCCTTACCCACGATCCGGGTATGTACCCGCGGAGACTGATCCTGGATGACGCACGTCGACACGGCATCCCGATCCTGCCCCTGGACGTGAACCTGAGCGAACCGGACTACGTGGTCGAAGAGGTGAGCGGGGCCCCGGGCCCGCCCCACGCGGGAGTCGTGTACGGCATCAGGCTCGCGCTGAAGGACGTGCACGGCATCTCCGACGCAGAGATCCGTTCGATCCTTTCCGCTCGCGCCGAGCGGGTTTTCTCGGACGTGGGCGACTTCCTGCGAAGGACCACGGTTTCCCGACCGGTGACAGAGGCGCTCGCGCACGCGGGCGCGTTCGATGCCGTCAGGGCCAGGAACAGGAGAGGTCACCTGTTCGAAGCCATCACGCAAGAGGCTCCCAAGGAAGGCGACCAACTGACCTTGAGCATGTCGGTCGTGAGCGACGACCATCCCTTCCCCGGCTACACCGACGTCGAGGTCGTCCGCGCCGAACTCGAAGTGCTGGGGTTGGACGCGACCCGGCACCTGGTCAGCTTCTTCGAGCCCCTGCTGGCCGACCTGGGAGTGACAAGGGCGAAGGATCTGCCTTCCAAGCGCCAGGGTGAGTGGCTCATGGTGGCGGGGGTGAAGATCGCCTCCCAGACGCCGGCCGTGCGCAGCGGGCAGCGGATCATCTTCGTCTCTCTGGACGACGCCACGGGCCCCATAGAGGTGACCGTGTTCGAGTCGGTGCAGCATAAGGTCGCTCGGACCGTATTCCACTCTTACGCGATGGCCGTGTGGGGACAGCTGAGAAGGACCGGAGCCAAGGGCGTGAGTATCATCGCCGAAGAGGTCTGGGACCTCACCGCGCTGCATCGGGCCCGCCGCGAGGGACGGTTGCGCGAGGCGATGGAGGAACGGGCCGAGCCCCGGGCTCCGTCGAGGAGGCTGTGGCATGCGAGCGGAGGCTCGGCGGGGTGACCCGGCCGGCCGACGGAGGGCCAAGTGACAGCAGAACCGGACGGCGGTGAGCAGGCGTTCGTCGAAGCGCCGTTCGTCGCCCAGGGTGAGGCGCTCCCGGCTCCACCGGCGCTGCTCGCCGGACCGTTCCGACGCATAGTCGTCGCTAACTTCTTCGGGGCCCTGGCGTTCTGGGCGTCCTACGGCGTCGTCTTCTGGGAAGCCGCGAACCGCTTCGGGGCGGAGCAGGCGGACATGGCCGTGCTCGGAGCCTCGCTCTCCATCCCTTTCATATTCGGCTCCCTCATACAGGGGCTGGTCGTGGACAAGTGGAGCCCCAAGTGGCTGCTGGTTCTCGGGTACCTGGGCGTCCTGGCGTCGATCCCGCTCGCTTGGGCCGCCACCTCGCTCCCATGGCTCTGGGGGGCTTCGTTCCTCATCGGAGGTTCGTTCGCGACGATCGAGCCCTCCAGATCGGCCTTGACCGGACTGCTGGTCCCGGAGGCCCGATTGGTCCAAGCGAACGGCGCCATCGCCACGGCGTTCCAGGCCGCGATCGTGCTCGGGTCACTCGGCGGCGGCTGGCTGCTCGATGCCTGGGGTGCCGACACGGCCTACGCGGTCGCAGCGATGGCGGCGGTGGCCCCGCTGGCGCTCCTCGCGAGCCTGCCGGACCTCAGACAGCACGGCGAGAGGCCGGCCATGTCGCTGTCGGACCTCCGAAGGGGGGCGAGGGCTGCCTGGGATCACCCCCAGTTGCGGATCCTGATGATCGTCACCTCGCTGGGGTGGACCCTGATCAACGTGTTCTTCATCCTCGAGCCGCTCTTCGTCAAGGACACGCTTGCCAGGGACGACGCGGCTCTGCTCTATCTGTGGGCAGCTCACGGGGCCGGGGCGCTGGCAGGCGCGGTAACGGTGACCCAGCTGAAGAAGCTGTCCGGGAAAGAAGCCGCGATGGTCTGCTTGGGTGTCTTGCTTGTGGGCACCGGCATCCTCGCCTACACGGCTGCGGGTAGCTACCCGGTGGCTCTCGCCGCAAGCGCCTTCTCCGGGATCGGCTTCGCCCTGTTCTTCCCCCCGCTGCTGGCACTGATCCAGCGCGTGATCACCGAGGACCAGAGGGGCCGGGTCACCTCTGTGTTCGTCGCGCTCCAGGAGTCGATGGGGTTCGCGAGCTCGATGGCCATCTTCGTGCTCGGAGCGCTGGTGATCGTACGGCCGGTCCTCATCGCCTCTGGGTTGCTCATCGGGGTGATAGGGGGCGTGGGGCTCCGGGCGGTCCGGGTGTCCTCGAGGGAGGTCGCCGGTGAGCGCGAGCCAGCATGAGAAGCCGCCGGAGCCGATCCTCCACATCGACCTGGACGCGTTCTACGCCAGCGTCGAGGTCCTGAAGGACCCGTCGCTCAAGGGCAAGCCCGTGGTCGTCGGCGGCGCGGGCGCCAGGGGCGTCGTGGCGAGCGCTTCGTACGAGGCTCGCGCCTACGGGATCCACTCAGCCATGCCTGCTGTGAGCGCAAGGCGGCTCTGCCCGGACGCGGTGTTCCTCCCGGGTGACTTCGAGGCGTACCGCGCGCACTCGAACCGTTTCCGGGAGGTGTTGCTCTCCTACACGCCGCTCGTCGAGCCGATCTCCCTGGACGAGGCATTCCTGGACGTCGGGGGGGCCACGCGCCTGTTCGGGGAGCCGGTCGAGATAGCCAGGAAGATACGGCGAGACGTGGCCGGGGAGGTCGGGGTCACCTGCTCTGCGGGCGTGGCTGCGACGAAGTTCGTCGCGAAGCTGGCATCCGACCTGTGCAAGCCCGATGGGTTGCTGCACGTCTCGGCGCAGGGAACCGATGCGTTCCTGATGCCCCTGGAGGTTCGCCGTTTGTGGGGGGTGGGGGAGAAGACATCCGAACTGCTAGGACGTCTCGCCATCCGCACGGTGGGGGACCTCGCGACCACGCCTCGCCCTGTGCTGGAACGGCTCCTCGGGGAGGCCGCGGCGAAACACCTGAGTCGGCTCGCGAGCGGCGTGGACGAACGGGTCGTCGTCCCGTATGAACCTCCGAAGTCCGTTGGGCACGAGGAGACCTTCGACCGTGATCTCGACGAAGAAGGAGAGATCCTGCGCGAACTGCTCCACCTGTCGGGGAGGGTGGCGGTGCGCCTTCGCGAGGACGGCTATCGCGCCAGGACAGTGAATCTCAAGGTCCGGATGTCCAACTTCACGACCCTCACCCGTGCGAAGACGCTTGCGACGGCGACAGACGTGGGGGCGGACCTCTACCACGTGGTTTCCGAGCTGTATCGCGCTCTGCCGGGGGAACGGAGGCGCGTTCGGCTGCTGGGGGTCCAGGCCAGCGGTCTGGTACAGGCCGGGGCGGAGCAACTCGCCATGATGAGGGAGGGGCGGTGGGGGGAGGTCGAAAGGACCCTGGACCGCATCGAGGCTCGTTTCGGCGAGGGCGCCGCGAAGCAGGCAACCCTCCTGGGTCGCCATAGGTCTCAAGATCGCGGCCCTGGGTTCCGTCGTTCGCCCGAGCCTCCCTATAATCGTCCGTAGCGGTCGGGCCCCGACGACCAGAGGCGGAGACATGCCCCTCAACGATCACGAACAACGCATCCTCGAGGAGATAGAGCGGCATCTGGCCGAGGAGGATCCTCGCTTCGCCGAACAGGTGGGCCGGGCCGACCTGTACACGCATCTCGCGCGCCGCATCCGTCTCGCGGCGCTCGCACTCGTTGCCGGTTTCATCGCCATGCTCGTTCTCTTCGTGTCGGGCGTCGTGTGGGGAGCCGCGGCCGGATTCGTCGTCGTGTTGCTCTCCACCGCCGTGATCTACCGCGCGCTGGGGCAGCTCGGCAGGGATCAACTCAGGGCTCTGCAGGAGGACGGCGGGTTCTCGCTCGCGGGCCTGCTCGGCCGCATCGCGTCGCGCTTCCGCAACTCCTGACGCGATCCGATCACTTCGCACACGTCACTACCTCGGAGCTTGCCACGTCGCTGCGAAGCGTTGTACAACGGCCTCCCCTTCCCCAGGGGCGCGTGACCGCTCGATCGGAAGCATGCTCCTCGCTCCGCTCGACGGGCTCGCCCGTGGTCGGTTCGAAAAGTGAAGAAAGGGCACGCGTCCGGATGGAGGGTTTCACCGCTCACCAGGCCTGCAAGTTCACTGGGTGCACGTCTCGACAGCTCCGCTACTGGGATCAGATAGGCCTGGTGCGTCCGTCCGTTCAGGGAACGGGCGGACGGCCCGGCGTTCCGCGTCTGTACGCGTTCCGCGATCTGGTGGCGCTACGCATAGTCAAATCACTGCTAGATGGAGGCATGTCCCTTCAGCGCATCCGCAGATCCTGGGAGTTCCTCAACAAGAAGGCGGGCCTGGACAAGCATCTCTCCGAGGTAAAGCTCGTCACCGACGGCCAGAGCATCTTCAAGATCTGCCGGCGGGAGGGCGAGGTCATGGATGCCCTGCGAGAAGGGCAGATGGCCTTCTTCGTGGCCATCGACGACATCGCGAATTCCGTGCGCAGCAACGTCAGATCGTTCGAGGAGGATCGCGAGAGGTTCGTGCGGGCGCTGCGCGAGGCGGCCGTCCACACCGCCACCGAGAGCTGACCTACCGGCGGAGGTAGGCCCCGAGCAGACGTCTCCTGAGGGGTGTGCTGGTGCGGAGTTCCTCCAGCGCTTCCTGGGCGTCCGCGCGCGCGTCGAGGGCGTCGTCGTCGCTCGGGTCCTTCGCCGAATATGCCGCAAGCACGGCGAGCTTCGTGAGCCGGTCCAGGTGACCGTCGCTCAGCCGGCCGCTCCGCCGCACGCGATCGGCGAACTCCGACGGCGTCTCCCCCGGAGAGCGCCCGAGTCCCAGGTCCTTGGTCGAGTCAAGGAACACCCGATAGGTCGTGAGGATCTGACGCCGCGGGTCGGGTCCCGCGCGCTCCAGGGCAACGCGACGCCGGATGCGGCGCAGCAGCGGGACGCAGGCGAGCACGAGTATGAGCGAGACGACGAGGCACGCCATGACCAGGGGCAAGCCGACCCCCGAGCGAACCGGCGTCGAGTCGCCGCCGCCTTCACTGCCCGGGCCCACATCTACCCCTGGAGGTGGCGTGTTCGGCAAGCCGTCGCCTGTCTGGTTCTCGCACCTGGGTGAGCGGCGAGGGCACGTGGGTGTCTGCCCGGAAGTCTCATCTTGGGGCATGTACGACTCCGAAGCCGGATTGGTGCGCCCGGGTGTGGGCTCGAAGGGCAGCCACCCGTAGCTCGGGAAGTAGACCTCCACCCACGCGTGGAGGTTCTCGGTCGTGACCCGGAAGCTGTTGCCGTCACCGAACGACTTCCCGGGCGTGAAGCCGACGGCGATGCGTGCGGGGATGCCCAGTGCACGGAGCATCACGGCCATGGCGCTCGCGAACTGCTGGCAGAAGCCCTTCCGGGAGGTCGTCAGGAAATCCAGGAGCGACTCCGAATCCTCGGAGAAGGACACCTGTGTGCTGTAGCGGAACGTCCCGGGGTCGGTCAGGTGGCTCTGGATCGCCATGACCTGGTCGTAGGTCGTATCGGCCCCAACGGTCCACTGGCGGGCCAGATCCCCGATCTGCTCAGGGAGATCTTCAGGCAGTCCCACGAGGTCCGGATAGAGGTCGCGGTAGGCAGCCAAGCCCGTGGGGTCCTCGGCGCGCAGTTCCGCCACCGATGGGCGTGCGAAAGACGCGGTGACCGTGTAGGAGTCTCCCTCGGACAAGGGCTCTCCCACGGTCAGGGTTTGTGACCGCGGGGACCATGTCATGTCACCGCCGAACCCGACCGCACTCGGCCTATAAGGGCTCGGCACCCATGGGAAGCCGAGGTCTCCGGATGCGGTGAAGGTCGCCTTCACCTGCCCGGAGCCGAGGGACGGCCCTAGCGGGGCTCCCGGCACGACCGCGTTGGCCTCCTCGTCGGTCATCTTCCAGGCGACCCCGTCGAAAGTCTCGAGCGAAGTCATGCGCCAGTAGGACTTCTGTTCGCTACGGACCACGAAGACCTCTCGCGGCTGCCCGCTGGTCAGCTCGGAACCAACCGAGACAAGTGGGCTGACCCGGATCCGGTCGTCGCCGCCTGCCGACGACAGGTCGATCACGGCTCTCGATCCATATCCAGGAACGAGGAACGGCGCCAACGCCGCGACCGCGATAGTGGCTATCGTGATCCTCCGCCCGCCGCGTCCCGCGGCCGGCAGCAGCCTGTTCCGAGATCCCCGACTGCTCCATACCGGACCCCAGCCTTGGATCCTGCGCAGGGAATCCGCGAAGACGACGGAAAGGGCCGCGGCCAGGAACCATAGTCCGAAGACGGGCTCGGGGGAGTCCTCGAGCACGGAGTCGGCGAACGCAACCAAGGCCGCCGGCGGAACGAGGGCCAGCAGCGGGCTCCCGGCACGGAAGGCGAGGGAGTGGCACGAGAACACCGCCGCCCAGACGGCAGTCGCACCGGCGAAGACCAGCGGCAGAACGGGCTCGGCCGGTGAGACCCTGGCGCGCGCCTCGCTGCCCACCTCTGCTGCGGCCGCCCCCGCCTGGCGGAGGGTCTCGAGCGTGGGCAAGGCCCAGCGGAGGGAGTCGGGGAAGACGAGCCATCCGAGGAAGATGCCCAGCAGCGCCGAGCTGGCGATCGTGGCCAGGAGCAGGCTCCTGCGCTCGAACGCCCACGCGACCACACCAGACAGCGCGCCGAACGCGAGCAGACGGAGGGTGGCCGGACGGCCCTGGTAGACGCGCCCGAAGGCAAGCGCCACGGAGCCGGCAACGAGGAGCGTCGCAGCCAGGGACGTCAGACGCTGTGCGCGAGCCGTCGCTCTCTGGGTTGGTGCCATCGTTCGGTCAACCTCATCGAAGGCGAGATGACGATGCAGTCCCAGCCGGCGCGGGCCAGCGTCAGCATGGCTCCGGTCGCGCGGCTCTCGAGCTGGGTTCGGCGGCTGGGGGGTGCCGTTGCCGGGTCCACCAGGTGAACGAGGATCGCGAGTTTCGGGCCGAACGCCGAGCCGACACGCTGCAGCGGCGGGAGCTCGTTGGGTGGCGGGGGCGCACCGACGAACACGAGGGAGGACTCGGCCGATGCCCCGGACCTCAGGTGGGTGAGGGCGGGCGCCAGCGAGGGGATGCGTCGATGCGAGATGCCGGCCAGGGCGTCCAGGAACGAGTCCTCCGTGAAGGGCGCAGCCGGAGCGTCGGCCGTGGCGAGTCGTAGGGAGAAACCGTTCCGAGCCAGCAGGACGCCTACGCTGGCGGCGCACGACACGGCGCGCTCGAAGGCTGCGCCGTGCGCCCGGCCCAGCGAGTTCTCCCGGGCGTCCAGGAACACGACCGCGGAGGCCCGACGGGTGGACTCATGTTGGCGGATCATCAGCTGGCCAGTGCGAGCCACCGAGGGCCAGTGGATCCGGCGCAGGTCGTCCCCCTCTTGGAACGCCCGGAGCGTGTAGTACTCGTCCCCGCTCCGCATCAACTGCTTGGCCCGCGCGCCGACCACCCCCGTGCCGCTCGCAGCGTCCGACGGCGCGCTGAGGTCCTCGATCTCGGGTGTGACGATGAGGTTGTCGGTGTCGTCCACCACGATCCGCCTGCGAGTGAGGCCGAACGGGTCGATCGCATCCAGGGTGAGCGGTCCGATCGAGTATCTACCCCTGACCTGAGGAAGAACGGCGTACTGGACCCGCTGCGACGAACGCCGGTGGACGCCGGCGACCACGGACCTTGCAGGTCGTCCCAAGGCGGGAGGCAGATGATCCTCGAGCAGGAGGGGCGGGGTCCGGAGCACGCCGTCGTTCCGAATGTCGACGTCAACGTTGAAGCGCACGCCGGGCGAGACCCGCGTCTCGGGCATGTGACGCCTGACGTGGAGGCGGTCCCTGTCCGCCCGGATGAGCGCGAGGGAAAGGAACGGCACCAAGAACACACCTACGCTGACGGTCTCGAGTGCCGGTGAACCCAGCAACCGGGCCGAGAGCCACATCGCGAGGCCAGCCGACGAGACCGCGACCCCGCGATGGGTGAGCATCAGGGTCTCTCTGTCACCGGGACGGGAACCTCGTCCAATATCTCGCGCAGCACCACGCTGGCGGTTCTGCCTGTCATGGCAGAGTCGGCGGTCACGATGACCCGGTGCTCGAGCGCCGGCAGGGCCAGGGTCTTCACGTCGTCGGGCACCACGAAGTCCCTGCCGTCGGCAGCCGCGAGGGCTCGGGCGGCCCGCATGAGCATGATGGAAGCCCGCGGGCTGGCGCCCAGGTACACGTCGGGGTGGCCGCGCGTGGCTTCCATCAGCGCCACGATGTAGGTTCGGATCACGGGGGCCACGTGCACCAGGCGCGCTTGTTGGATCATCGAGGCGACGCCTCTGGCGTCCGTGACCGGGCTCGTGTCGTCGAGGGGTTGTCCCGTCCCGTGGGAAGTGAGGATCTCGGTCTCGACCTCGCGCGACGGGTAGCCGATCGCGATCCTGAGCATGAAGCGGTCCAGCTGCGCCTCGGGGAGGGGATAGGTTCCTTCGTGCTCCACCGGGTTCTGGGTGGCAACGACCATGAAGGGGGTTCCGAGAGCATGCGTCTCCGCATCGATCGTGACCTGTCGCTCCTCCATGCATTCCAGCAGAGCGGACTGGGTCTTTGGCGATGCTCTGTTGATCTCATCTCCCAGGACGATGTTCGCGAACACCGCGCCGGGCTTGAACTCGAAGTCCCCCCTTTCCTGGTTGAACACGTTCACGCCCGTGATGTCGGTGGGAAGCATGTCCGGCGTGAACTGGATGCGGCGGAAGGAGCAGTCGATGGACCTGGCTACGGCTTTGGCAAGCATCGTCTTGCCGACGCCGGGAACATCCTCGATGAGCACGTGACCCTCGGCGACCAGGGCGACGAGTGCGAGGCGTATCTCGTCGTGCTTCCCGCGCACGACCCTCTCGACGTTCGCCTCTATCTCGCTGAAGCGGAGTGCGAACGTCTCCCAGTCGTGCGCGCGTTCCTGGATCTCCAAGCGGTCACCTCCCGAGTCGCACCATCGTACGGCTCTTGATGCCCAAGGTGCAGTGCTCTGTGACGCGCCTATCGAGACGACCGGTTCCCAGGGGGGCGGCCCGGCCGGGGAACGCCCCGCGCGGCCCCTTGCTCGCAACTCCAGGCTGCTCCCGGCCGGGCCGCCCCCCGGAAGATTACACGTATGTGATTCTGGCGTCGAGCAGACGCCCGAGAGGCCGCTACGGCGCTTCCGCAGCGTAAACTCCCCGCATGGGACGGGCCCTCGTCCTCAACGCGACCGACACGCCCCTCGTGGTCGTTCCCGCGAGGAGGGCCGTCGTCCTCGTGCTCAAGGACAAGGCGGAGGTCGTGCTGGCCAACGGCGCGATCTACCGCTCGGAGCACATCTGTCTCGAGGCGCCGTCGATCGTGCGCCTCCGCCACTTCGTTCACGTCCCTTTCCGGGCGCACGCGCCTCTGACCAGGCGCGCCGTCTTCGCACGAGATGCCTTCCGTTGTCAGTACTGCGGCGGTCAGGCGGAGAACCTCGATCACGTGGTCCCCAGATCTCGCGGGGGGCTGCACGTGTGGGATAACGTGGTGGCCGCGTGCCGACGGTGCAACGCCAAGAAGATGGACCGAACGCCGCAGGAAGCAGGGTTCCGGTTGCACCGGCAGCCGTTCGCGCCCGCGGACGGGTTCAGGCTCACCCTCGGGTCGCTCGAACCCGGGTGGGAGCCGTACCTGCACTGACCGGACGCCTTCGCACGGCCGTCTGATCCCTCTTCCTCCTG
Source organism: uncultured Actinomycetes bacterium (assembly GCA_964535065.1). Lineage (GTDB taxonomy): Bacteria > Actinomycetota > UBA4738 > UBA4738 > HRBIN12 > AC-51. Next base: position 18,035 of record CAZHRY010000012.1, on the reverse strand, counting down.
CCGGGGTTACGGCGGGGGGTTCTTCACGCCCGAACAACAGTTCGGGCGCAATGCTTATTGACGCGGTGGAGTCCTAGTGGCATAAACAGGGCCCAAAGTGGAGGAAAGGGGAGGACGCGTGGCCGAACTGCTCGGCACGCATAGCTACCAGCTCGACCCGAAGGGGCGCGTGTCACTGCCGGCGAAGTTCCGTGAGGCCTTCGCTGACGGGGCTTGGCTGACCATCGGCCAGGACGGGTGCCTCTTCGCCTTCCCCAGGGTCGAATGGGAGCGCCGCTCGGAGGAGGTCGGTGCGTCCCCCCTTTCCGACGCCGACGGGCGCGCCTACGCGCGGCTGTTCTTCGGGTCCACCGAGGAGGCGCGGCTGGATAGCCAAGGCCGGCTAACCATCGCGCAGCGGTTGCGCGACGCAGCCGGCATCCGCAAGGACGTCGTGGTGCTCGGCGTGAGGGAGCGGATGGAGATCTGGGACCGCCAGGCGTACGAGCGGTACGAGGCGGCATATGCGGGTGCCTATCAGTCGGGAACCCTCGAACCGGGGAGGTAGGGATGGACAGAGGGAAGTTGGGGGTCGAGCTGAAGCAGACCCTCTCGCTCATCGGGATGACGGCCCTGACGCTCGTCACGTCGATCGGTTTCGGCCTGCTGGTGGGTAACACGGGTTGAGCGGGCGCACCCATGTTCCGGTCATGGTCGCCGAGGTTGTGGAACTCCTCAGGGGTAGGCATCTCGTGGTGGACATGACGGTCGGGGCCGGAGGGCACGCGGCCGCTCTCCTCCGAGCCGGGGTCGAGCGACTGATCGGCATCGATCGCGACCCGGAAGCGCTGGCGATCGCAGGGGAGCGCCTCGCCGCGTACGGAGGGCGTGTGTCGCTGGTCCAGGGCCGGTTCTCCGAGGTGGATGAAGACGCCGTTGGCGAACCCGCCGGCGGGGTCCTCTTCGATCTCGGGGTGTCGTCGATGCAGCTCGACAGCCCGGAACGCGGGTTCTCCTACCGGAGCGAGGCGCCGCTGGACATGCGCATGGGGCCGGACGGACCCACGGCGGCGGACCTGGTCAACACCCTTCCCGAGAAGGAACTCGCAGACATCATCTTCCGCTTCGGTGAGGAGCGAAGGTCCAGGCAGATCGCGTCGGCGCTCGTGCGCCGGCGGCCGGTCCGGACCACGAGCGACCTCGCCGCAACCGTCGTGAGCGCAGTTGGAAGGCGTCCGGGAGGCCCCCACCCCGCACGTCGCACTTTCCAGGCGCTCCGCATCGCGGTCAACCGGGAGCTCGAGGAGCTCGCCGCGGTCCTGCCTCTCGCGGCCGGGCTGCTCGGCCCCGGTGGCCGCGTTGTCGTCATCGCCTATCACTCGCTGGAAGACGGCATCGTCAAGCGCGCTCTCCGACAGGACGAGCGCCTCGAGGTGTTGACGAAGAAGCCCGTCAGGCCGAGTCCCGGCGAGATCGGGGCGAACCCGCGCGCCCGCGCAGCGAAGCTGCGAGCCGCGGAAAGGAGGGCCGCGTGAGCACCGTGGCCCGGAAGCTGTCCCAAACCGTGCCGGCCCCCAGGCCGGCAGGGAAGACGCAGCGTGCGCCCCAGCGGCGCGCGCCCGCGGCGCGCCCGCGGATCTCCACCCCTCCCCAGCCTCGTCGGCGGGCGCGCCGCGGGTCATCTCCCGCGTTCTGGGTCTTCACGGCCGTCGTCGTCACGGCGCTGGTCGTCGGCGTCGTTTCGCTTTCGGCCCTGATCGTGCAGGCGAGCTTCCGCCTTGACGAGCTGCGTGGAGCCATGGCCGACCTCTCCAAGACCCAGCAGGTGCTGACGAAGGAGGTGGCGGAGCTGTCGTCGCCTCCCAGGGTGATGGCGTGGGCCCGCCGCGAGGGGATGGTCATGCCCGAGAGCGTCTTCGTCCTGCGCGTCGGCGGCACCTCGGACGCTTCGGGAGACGCAGGGGCGGGAGAGACCACGGCGTGAGCAGGCCGCCGGCCAACAGGCTGCTGGTCCTGCTCGTAACGATGCTCTTCGCGCTTGCCGGCGTCGTCGTGCGCCTGGCGGTGCTGCAGGTGCAGGATTCGGACGAACTCCACGCCCTCGGGGCGGAGCAGCGCATGCGGACGCAGGTTCTGGAGGCGAGCCGGGGCCAGATCCTGGACAGGAACGGCACCCCGCTCGCCATGACCCTCGAGGCCAGGGACGTCTACGCGAACCCGTCCCTCGTGACCGATCCCGTCGGGGAGGCCCGGGTCCTGGCCGCCGCTCTGGACCTCAAGGAGCGGCAGGTCCGCGAGTTGCTCATGTCTGACGGGACGTTCGTCTACGTGAAGCGGCAGGTTGACCGCGAGGTGGCCGGTGCCCTGGCCGAACGGTCGCTGCCGGGGATCGGCTTCCTGCCCGTCATGAAGCGCTACTACCCGGCCGGGCCCCTCGCGTCGCAGGTCTTGGGGTTCGTGGGCGTGGACGGGGACGGCCTGAGCGGCCTGGAGCTCCAGTACGAGACGCTGCTGGAGGGGATACCTGGGGAACGGACGGTGGAGGTTTCGGCGCAGGGGCAGCAGATCGCCGGAGGGCTCGAGACGGTAAGCGAACCGGTCGCCGGCGGGCACCTCGTGCTGACGATCGACCGGCAGATCCAGTTCCAAGCCCAGCAGTACCTGCGGATGGCGGTGAAAGAGAACCACGCGAAGGGTGGCACGCTGATCGTGATGGATCCCGTCACCGGCGACATCTACGCGATGGCGTCGTATCCGTGGTTCGACCCGAACGACTTCACCGCCTACCCTCGGCGCACCTGGCACAACCGCGCCGTCACCGACACGTGGGAACCGGGCTCGGTGAACAAGATCATCACGGCGGCGGCAGCCATCGAGACCAGAGCCGTCTCGCTCACGGAGCGGTTCGACGTGCCGGCCACGCGTAAGGTCGGCGGGTTCGTGATCCACGACGCGCATCCGCACCCCATCACGTCGATGACGCTGGGAGACATCATCGTGAACTCGAGCAACATCGGCAGCTCTCTCATCGCCGATCGCGTCGGCAACGACGCGCTGGCTTCGTACTTCGCCAGGTTCGGTTACGGGGAGCGGACGGGAGTCGGGTTCCCCGGCGAGGCCGCGGGCATAGTGCCGCAGCTCGGCGGTTGGACCGACATCACCCGCGCAACGGCGTCGTTCGGTGCCGGGGTGGCGGTGACGCCTCTGCAGATGGCGAGCGTGTACGCGACGATCGCGAACGGCGGAGTCCTGGTTCAGCCGCGGCTCGTCAAGGGCACGGTGGTCGAGGGCGTGCACCGCGATGCTGACCCATCTACTTCCCACCGGGTCCTGAGGTCCGAGACGGCCAGGGTTCTGACCCAGATGCTTGCGCACGTCGTCGAGGAGGGAACGGGCGAGAACGCTCAGATCGCGGGATACCAGGTCGCCGGCAAGACCGGAACGGCGAAGAAGCTCGATGAGAACGGCAACTACACGAACAGGTACGTCGCTTCCTTCATAGGCTTCCTACCCGCATCCAGGCCACGCGTCGTGGTGGCGGCCATCCTTGACGAGCCTCGGACCGTGTACGGAGGTGTGGCCGCCGCCCCCCTGTTCCAGGAAGTGGCGCGCTATGCGATCCAGAGGCTGGGCATCGAGCCTGCGGCGCCGGTGCACCTGCCCGCTCACGCCATCACGACGTCATGAACGCCGCGGGCGGCCGTGTAGGCTCGCGGCCGGTGGATCCGTCCCTTCCCCGCGTTCCGCTCGGAGCCGTGGCCGCTGCCGTGGGGGCAACCTTGCGCGGCGATCCCTCGGCCACGGTATCCGACGCCTCGTACGACTCGCGTGGCTCGGTCGCCGGGTCGCTCTTCTTCTGTGTCCGGGGGCAGAACGAGGATGGGCACGCGCACGCGGCAGCCGCCGTGGCGGCCGGGGCGGCCGCCCTGGTAGTGGAGCGGCCGCTCGACATCGATGTGCCTCAGCTCCTGGTCGCCTCGGTCCGCGCCGCGATGGGCCCGGCTTCGGCGGTGGTGTTCGGCGAGCCCTCGTCGTCGATGAAGATGGTTGGGGTCACCGGAACGAACGGCAAGACGACCATCACGTACCTGCTGGAGGCCATCTTCGAAGCGTCGGGGTCGAAGCCGGGCGTGATCGGCACGACGGGGGCACGCATCGCAGGGGTGACGCAAGAGCTCGATCGCACGACGCCGGAGGCGCCCGACCTGCACCGGCTGCTCGCGCGGATGAGGCAGGACGGTGTTCAGGCCGTGGCGATGGAGGTGTCGTCGCATGCACTCGCGCAGGAGCGGGTGGGCGGCATCGTCCAGGACGTCGCGGTGTTCACGAACCTGTCGCAGGACCACCTGGACTTCCACCCGACGATGGAGGACTACTTCGCGGCCAAGGCCCGTCTGTTCACACCGGAGCTGGCTGCAGCGGGATGGGTGAACTCCGACGACGAGTGGGGGAGGCGTCTCCTCGGATCGCCTGCGATCCCCCTCCGCACGTTCGGGGTCGAAGGCACCGCAGACCTGATCGCCGAAGAGGTCCGAACGGATGCTCGGGGCATCTCGTTCTCGGTGTCCGGGATCGAGGTGAGCTCTTCGCTCCGAGGCGGCTTCAACGTCTCGAACTGTCTGGCGGCGATCGCGGCGGCCAAGGGCCTGGGTATCGAGGAACCGGTATCCGCGCGGGCGATCGCGGGTGTGCGGGGCGTGCCGGGTCGCATGGAGGCCGTGGATGCCGGGCAGGACTTCCTGGTGGTGGTGGACTACGCACACACGCCGGATAGCATCCTCAACGTGCTCCGGGGTGCGCGCCCGCTCGCCGCGGGCAGGGTCATCGTTGTGTTCGGTTGCGGTGGTGATCGCGACCACGCGAAGCGTTCCCTGATGGGGCGTGCCGCGACTTCTTCGGCGGACCTCACCATCGTCACGAGCGACAACCCGAGGTCGGAGGATCCCGAAGCGATCATCGAAGACATCACCGCAGGAGCCCGTCAGGGCGGAGGGGAGTTCCTGGTCGAGCCCGATCGCCGGGCGGCGATATCCGAAGCGCTGCGCACCGCGCGCCCCGGCGATGTCGTGGTTATCGCTGGGAAGGGGCATGAGACCTACCAGGAGATCGGGGATCGCCGTGTGCCGTTCGACGACCGCGTGGTCGCGCGCCAGGCGCTCGAGGCGCTCGGAGGCCGCTCGTGAAGCCCAGGCTGCTGTCGGACGTTGCGCGCGCAACGGGGGGCAGTCTCAGCGGACCGGACGTGGAGGTCTCGTCGGTATCGATCGACTCGCGCCGGATCGAGCCTGGAGGCCTGTTCGTGGCTCTTCCGGGCAAGCATGCGGACGGGCACGATTTCGTGCGAGAAGCCCTTCGAACGGGCGCAGCTGCGCTGGTTCACCGGGACGTGGATGCGGCGGGGTCCCTCGTCCGGGTGGCCGGGACCGGGGAGGCCCTCCTGTCGCTGGCCGGGGACGAGCGAGGACGGATGGGAGCGACCTTGGCGGGGATCACGGGCGCCAACGGCAAGACGACCACGAAGGACATGACGGCGGCGGTGTGCAGGACGCGTTTCGTCACCCATGCCAGTCCGGCCTCGTTCAACAACGAGATCGGGTTGCCGCTTACCCTCCTGGGCGCCCCGGAGGGGACGGAGGTCGTCGTGGCCGAGATGGGCGCGCGGCGCATCGGCGACGTGTCTCTGCTGTGCGATGTCGCGCGCCCCCAGGTCGTAGTAGTGACGAACGTGGGCGTGGCGCACATGGAGGTGTTCGGCTCGTGGGAGGCCATCGTCGCGTCGTCAACGGAACCGGTGGAGGCGCTCGGGCCGGAAGGGACGGCGATCTTGAACGCCGACGACCCAGTAGTTGCCGGCTTCGCGTCCAGGTGCAGGGGGCGTGTGGTCACGTTCGGGATGGGACCTGGTGCGACCGTCTCGTGCGAGGGACTCACCCTCGGCCGCGACGGAAGGGCGGAGTTCGACGTCTGCTGGGAGGGCGGCCGCGAGCGCGTTCGCCTGGCGGTTCCCGGTGAACATATGGTTCCGAACCCGCAAGCGGCCGCCGCGGTGGGGCTCACGCTGGGGGTTACCCTCGCGGATATACCCCGGGCGCTCGGCGATGCGCTCCTTTCTCCATGGAGGATGGAGACCTTCGAGACCCCTTCGGGAGTGAGGGTCGTCAACGATGCTTACAACGCGAACCCGGAGTCCATGGCGGCAGCCCTGAAGGCGGGCAGATGGATGGCGGGGGAGGGCCGGTTCATCGCGGTGCTGGGCCAGATGGCCGAGCTTGGGCCCATCTCGCACGACGAGCATGAACGTATCGGCGAGCTGGCCGCGCGCCTTCGAGTGGACAGGCTGATCACGGTGGGCCCGGAGGCCAGAACCATAGCGGTGGCAGGGATCCGGGAAGGCGTGCCTCCCGACGACGTCGCCAGCTACGACGGGGCCGAGGGAGCCGTCGCCGACGTTCTAGCGAACGCTCGTTCTGGAGACCTGGTGCTCTGCAAGGGTTCGCGTGTCGCGGGCCTGGAGGCGCTGGCGGAGGCCCTGCGGTGATCTCGATCCTCATCTCCGCCGCCGTGGCTCTCGCCGTGACGTTGCTGGGCACCCCCGCAGCCATCCGTGCCTTCAAGGCTTGGGGGTGGGGCCAGTTGATCCGTGAGGACGGTCCGCACACGCACCTGGAGAAGATGGGCACGCCCACGATGGGCGGTACCGTCATGGTGGCGGGACTCATACTCGGGTACCTGGCGTCGCGGCTCACCGCTCAGCGCTTCACGGCAACCGGGCTGGCACTGATCTTCGCCGCGGTCGGCTTCGCCGCGGTCGGCTTCCTGGACGATTACACGAAGGTCCGGCGCCAGCGTTCGCTCGGACTCACCAAGGCGCAGAAGTTCGGCGGCACCGCGCTTGTCTCTGTCCTGTTCGCGGGCATCGTCGTGAGGTTCGCGGCAGATGCCGGCGTCTCCACGACGCTCTCGTTCGTCCGTCCGTCGGGGATCACCCTGGGTGCGCTCTTCTTCGTCTGGGCTTTCGTCGTGCTCACGTCTTCTTCGAACGCGGTCAATCTCACGGACGGGCTCGACGGACTGGCCGCCGGGTCGAGCATCCTGGTCGCGACCGCCTACGTGTTCATCTCGTTCTGGCAGTTCCGGCACACCTGCGACCTGCTACGGGGCGCCGACGGCTGCTACGCCGTCGCCGGGGTGGACATGCAGGACGCCGCGATCGTTGCTGCCGGGATGATGGGCGCAGCCACGGGGTTCCTGTGGTGGAACGCTGCGCCCGCCAGGATCTTCATGGGTGACACCGGGGCGCTCGCGATCGGCGGGCTGTTCGGCGCGCTCGCGATCGTGACGAACACGCAGCTGCTGCTCGTCATCCTCGGGGGGCTCTTCGTCCTCGAGGCCCTGTCCGTGATCGCACAGGTGATCTCTTTCCGCGGGTTCGGCAGACGGGTCCTCAGGATGTCGCCGGTGCACCACCACTTCGAACTGTCGGGCTGGCCCGAGTTCACGGTGATCGTGAGGTTCTGGGTCATCGCGGGGTTGTGCTCGGCCGTCGGCATAGGCGTGTTCTACGCGGACTTCATCGCTCGCGGGGGGCTGGGCTGATGGGAGCCTTCGACGGCGAGCGCGCCGTCGTGGTCGGGGCCGGGGTGGCGGGCTCCGCCGCGGCCGAGGTGCTCCTGGCGGAGGGAGCGGACGTGCGCGTGACCGACGAGCGCCCGCGGGAGCAGCTCCCGGTCCGCGAGCTGGAGGCGGCCGGAGCCGAGGTGAGGGCGGGGGGCCACGACCCGGCGGACCTGGAGGGGGCGACGCTGGTTCTCGCGAGCCCGGGTGTGGCTCCCGACGCTCCGGTACTGCGGTGGGCCGCGGCTGCCGGCCTGCCCGTGTGGGGCGAGATGGAACTCGGTGCGCGCCTGGCGCAGGCTCCGTACGTGGCCGTCACGGGAACGAACGGAAAGACGACCACTACCGGGATGATCGGGGCCTGCCTCAGGGCTTCCGGGCTCGATGCGATCGAGTGCGGGAACATCGGGCGGTCGTTCCCCCGCGCCGCACGCGAGGGGCACGACGTCCTCGTCGTCGAAGTGTCCTCCTTCCAGCTCGCCACGCAGGAGTCCTTCCACCCGAAGGTGTCCGTGCTGCTGAACGTCGCGCCGGACCACCTGGATTGGCACGGGTCCTACGACGCCTACGTGGACGCCAAGGCTCTTGTCCACGCGAATCAGGCCGGCGGCGACCATCACGTAGGCAACAGGGACGACGCGTCGGCGGCGGTGTCGAAGCAGGCCACGTGCCCGGTGACGTGGTTCAGGCTGGGGGCGCCCTCGGAGGGAGAGGTGGGCTACGAGAACGGGGAGCTTGTGGCGCGGCTGGGCGCAACCGAGCGCCTCGGGAGGATCCAGCCGAGACGGACGGGCTACCTCGCCAACGCCGCGGCCGCCGCGGCCGCGGCGTTGGCGTTCGGTGTGCCGCCGGACGCCGTGACCTCGGGCCTGAGCGGGTACGAGCCGCCGAGCCATCGCGGCGAGGTGGTCGCCGCGGTTGCCGGGGTGAGGTTCATCGACGATTCCAAGGCCACCAACGTGCATGCGGCGGTTGCGGCTATAGGGTCCGTCGAGAGGGCCGTGCTCATAGCCGGCGGCAGGGCCAAGGGGCAGGACCTGTCGGCGCTGGGAACGGTCGCCGAGCGGCTGGTCGGCGTCGTGGCCATCGGTGAGAGCGCGGAAGACGTAGTGAGAGCTTTCGAAGGGAAGGTGCAGGTGGCGCGAGAAGACACGCTGGAACAGGCGGTGCGCGCCGCCTTCTGGATGGCGTCCGAGGGTGATGCCGTCCTGTTGGCGCCCGCTTGCGCCTCGTGGGACATGTTCACCGACTACACGGAGCGGGGCGAGAGGTTCGCCGAAGCGGCGCGGTTGCTCGCCGGGGAGGTGAACGGTGCCAGAGCCTAGAGCCGCCGCTCGTCGCTCCGGCTCCCAACCCCGGAAGGATCGTTCGCACCTACGGCTCGTCCGGCCACCCGAGTCACTCCCCAAGAAGGAAGCCGCGCGCGTCGCGCGGATGGACATGGTCCTGCTCCTTTCTTCGTCCGGTTTCCTGACGGCCGCCGGCCTCGTGATGGTCCTCTCCGCCGGCTCGGTATCCGCCGCCCAGGGGTACGAGGGGAACAGCTTCTGGTACTTCCAGCGGCAACTCGTGTACGCCGCGGTCGGCATCGCGGCGGCGGTGCTGATAGGCCGCATGCCCGCCCGCTACTGGAAGGCGCTGTGCGTTCCTCTCCTTCTCACGTCCGCCATACTGATGATCGTCGCTATCCACCCCTTCGCGGGAACCTCGCTCTACGGCGCGTCCCGCTGGATCGACTTCGGACCGGTCACCCTGCAGCCCTCGGAGATAGCCAAGCTCGCCCTTGTCGCCTTCTGCGCGACGATCGCTGCCGCCCGCTGGGGGCACCTCGACGACCTCCGGCAGCTACTGCTGCCGCTGGGCCCGGTCGTGATCGGCATCGCGACGCTCGGGGTGCTGCAGCGGGACCTCGGTACCACTGTCATCCTGTGCGGATCGGTCTTCCTGGTCCTGTTCGTCGCCGGCGTGCGGATGCGCTACCTGCTGGTTGGCGCGCTCGCCTTCGCAGGGGGGGTCACGTACCTGATCGTCGGCGAGGCCTACCGGGCGACGAGGTTCTTCGACGCATGGCTCGATCCATGGTCAGACCCCCAGAGCTCCGGCTACCAGCTGATCCAAGGCCTGATCGCGTTCGGATCCGGCGGGTGGCTGGGCACCGGCCTGGGCACGGGGCGTGCCAAGTGGGACTTCCTGCCCAACGCGCACTCGGACTTCATCTTCGCTGTGATCGGTGAGGAGCTGGGGCTCTTGGGCGCCCTGGTCGTCGTCGTGGCGTTCGGAGTGCTGATCTATGCGGGGGTCCGGATCGCGATCCACGCGGGTGACGTGTTCCTCCGGCTCCTCGCGGCCGGTGTTATCGGCTGGATCGGGCTGCAAGCCGTCATCAACATGGGAGCCGTGACGGGGCTCCTTCCCATCACCGGCATCCCCCTTCCCCTCGTTTCGTTCGGCGGCACGGCGCTCGTGGTCACGCTCGCGGGGGTGGGCGTGCTGGCGAGCGTTTCGCGCAGTTCTTCCGGGAAGGGGAAGGCGTCCAAGAACGGCCGCTCCTCGTCCCGGAAGGTCGCGCGGTGAGGGTCCTGGTCGCCGGGGGGGGCACGGCCGGGCACGTGTTCCCGGCGATGGCCGTGGCGACCGAGCTGCGCGACCGCGGGGTGGACGTGACCTTCGTCGGGTCGCCCGCGGGGCAGGAGGCGCTCCTCGTGCCCGCAGCCGGATATCCGTTCGTGGCCGTAGACGTGCTGCCTGCGCAGACCCGCGTGTCCTTGCGGTCGTTCAAGGCACTGCTCGCCGCCTTCCGGGCGGCCCGGCAGCTCCGCCCGGTCGTGGAGGCTTCAGATGTCGTGGTGGGGATAGGGGGGTTCGCGAGCGCGCCCGGCGCGCTTGCTGCGCGCCGGGCGCGCCGGCCCTTGGTCCTGATCGAACCCAACAGCTATCCGGGCATCGTCAACCGCGCGGCCGCGCGATGGGCGCGCGTGGTCGCGACGACCTTCGAGGCCACCACGGAGCGCCTGCCGTCCGGAACCAGGGTGGTGCGAACCGGCAACCCGATCCGCCGGGAGATCGCGTCCGTCAAGCAGCGTCAGGAGGAGCTCGCGGCGGAGGCGCGGGCGGTGTTCGGACTGGCCGCCGGCAGGGGAACCGTGCTGGTGGTCGGCGGCAGTCAGGGAGCCCTCGGCATCGACCGAGTGGTCGCCGGGATGCTGCCGGTGATGGCGGCCCGTGCCGACCTCCAGTTGCTGGTCAGCACCGGGCGCGAGCATGCCGGCGTCGTGCCCGACATGGACGACGCCTCCGGCCTCCTGGTGCGAGCCCTGCCCTTCATCGACCGGATGGAACTGGCGCTGGCGCTGGCGGATCTGGCGGTCTCACGCTCGGGTGCTTCCGTCGCGGAGCTGACCGCGTGCGGGATCCCTTCGATCCTCATCCCCTATCCGCACGCCACCGAAGACCACCAGCGAGCCAACGCACGAGAACTGGCCGCCGCCGGCGCCGCGGTCATGGTGGACCAGGCGACCCTCTCGCCCTCGGGCCTCGCGTCGAGCATCCTGGAGCTGATGGATGACGGGGAACGACGAGGGCGGATGACCGAAGCTGCTCTGGCCTGGGCCAGGCCGGACGCGGCCGCACGGATAGCGGACCTCGTCCAGGAGGCGGCACGGTGAGCTGGCGTCACTGGACGCCGCCGGCGGGCTCCATCCCCACCCTGGAGGTGCCGTCCCTGGAAGGGGTGGGTTCTGTTCACCTGATCGGCGTCGGGGGCGCGGGGATGCGCAATCTCGCCCGGCTGCTGCACGCGCGGGGCTTGCGGACCACCGGCTCCGACATGAAGGACTCCGCGTACCTCCGAGAGCTTCGCGACGAAGGGATCGAGGCCCGCGCGGGCCACGACCCCGAGAGGATGGGCGAACCCGACGCGGTGATCGTCTCGAGCGCGATCGCGGAGACCAATCCGGAGCTCGCCGAAGCCCGGGCTCGCGGACTGGCCGTGTGGAAGCGGCAGCAGGCGCTGGCGGCCCTGGCGGCAGGACGCAGTTCGGTGTCGGTGTCGGGGACGCACGGGAAGACGACGACCACGTCGCTCCTTGCCGTGGTCGCCGAGCGCGCAGGCTTGGATCCGAGCTTCCTCATCGGCGGAGACCTGAACGAAAGCGGCAGCGGGGCCAGGCACGGGGAAGGCGACCTCTTCGTGTTCGAGGCCGACGAGAGCGACGGGTCGTTCCTCCTGATCCCCGCCTGGGCGGGGATCATCACCAACATCGAGGTCGATCACGTGGACTTCTTCCCCGGAGGGATCGAGGAGATCGTGGCCGCCTTCGCTGAGTTCTCCTCGCGGTGCGAGCAAGTGATCGCATGCGGCGACGATCCGAACGTCCGCCGCGCCCTCGGGCTTGCCGGTGTCCGGGCCGTGACCTATGGGATGGAAGAGGGCAGCGACCTGACCGTCACCGTAGAGCGGCTCGGGCCGGACGGCGCCGCGGGAACGGTCCGCCTAGAGGACGGAACGTCGATCCCGCTGGCCCTTCGTGTGGACGGGCCACACAACCTTCTGAACGCCGCGGCCGTGATGGCCGCCGCGCGGATGGCGGGTGTGGAACCATCCGACACCGCAAAGTGGCTGGGTGGGTTCGAGGGCGTCCACCGCCGGTTCGAGTATCGGGGAACGGCGCGCGGCGCGGACGTCTACGACGACTACGGGCACAACCCGACGGAGATGGAGGTCACACTGCAGACGGCGCGCCGGAGAGGTCCGGAGCGCCTCATCGCTCTGGTGCAGCCCCACCGGTACTCGCGTGTCGAGGCGCTGTGGCGGGAGATGGGGGCGAGCCTAACGGAGGCCGACGTCGTCGTCGTGACCGACGTCTACGGGGCGGCCCAAGAACCGATCCCCGGCGTGACGGGCAAGCTGGTCGTCGATGGTGTTCAACTGGCCGCGCCGGGCCGCAGGACCGTCTACCTGCCCCGCAGGAAGGACGTGCTGCGGTTCTTGGAAGATGAGGTGCGCGCGGGCGACCTGATCGTGACCATGGGATGCGGTGACGTGTGGATGCTCGGGGATGCCGCCTTGGAGCGCCTCCGCGAGCGCGAGGGGAGGGAGGTCTCCTGACCTCCCACGGTGACCTCGCGCTC
>CAZHRY010000012.1:0-5302 GCA_964535065.1 uncultured Actinomycetes bacterium | reverse complement strand
TGGTCTCGGAGGTGCGCGCGGGCGGGGTGTTCGTGACCAGGTGATGCGTTGTTGTGTGCCTGCTCGCGGAGGCGCTCCTGCGCGCTCGCTGCGGAGGACGCGTACGAACCTCGTTCCCCATGGCCCCGCTGACGACGTTCCGCATCGGCGGCCCGGCGGCTCTGTACATGGAGCCCGAGGATGGAAGCGATCTCGAGGCCGTCTCGGGCGCCGTGGCGGAGTCGGGGATCGCGGTCCTCGTCGTCGGCAAGGGGTCCAACCTCCTCGTTTCCGACGCAGGGTTCGAAGGCCTCGTGCTGAGGTTGGGCTCGGGGTTCCGGTGGGCGGCGCGCGACGGCGCGGTCCTGACTGCCGGGGGCGCGATGCCGCTCCCGGCTCTTTCGGGCATAGCCCTGCGGCACCACCTCGGCGGTCTGGAGTTCGCGGCGGCCATCCCCGCGAGCCTCGGCGGGGCGGTCCGGATGAACGCCGGAGCCCACGGGAGGCAGCTCTCGGACGTCGCGGAGTCGGTGGACATCTACGAGCTGGCTGAGGGGGTACGGCGAACGATACCCGCGCAGGAGATGGGCTTCGCCTACAGGCGCTCCGCGTTCCCTGAGAGGGCGGTGGTCACGGCCGCCCGGCTCCGGCTGGCGCCGGGCGAGGCCGGCGCGATCCGGCGCAGGATGCAGGAGGCACGCGACTGGCGCCGCCGTACGCAGCCCGTAGCCGAGCCCAACTGCGGGAGCGTGTTCAAGAACCCCGAAGGTAGCCATGCGGCCCGCCTCATCGAGGGAGCCGGTCTCAAGGGTGCGAGGGTGGGTGGTGCCCGCGTCTCGGACAAGCACGCCAACTTCATAGTGACGAGCGAAGGTGCTCGGGCAGCCGACGTTTGGGCCTTGATGCGACTGGTACGCGAGACGGTCAGCCAGGCCAGCGGGGTCTTCCTCGAGCCCGAGGTGCATGCGGTTGGAGCCTTCCCGGATGCGTGAGCTGTTCGGGTCGCGCAAGGCGAAGGCGATCGCGGCGGGCGTCGCGATGCTCATCGTTCTGGGCTCGGTCTGGGGCGTCACGTACTCTCCTCTCTTCGCGGCCCGTCAGATAGCGATCGAGGGTGCCACGCGGCTGACGCGCGATGAGGTCCTCTCTCTAGCGGGTGTGGGGGCCGACACGAACGTCTTCCACCTGAACGTGGAGGCGGTGGCCGCTACGCTCGAGACCAGCCCCTGGGTGCGGGATGCGACGGTCGGCGTCGATCTCCCGACCACTCTGGTCATCTCGATCACCGAAAGGGAGCCCGTCCTGGCCGCATCCGATGGCGTGGCCTTGGCGGAGGATGGCGTCGTTCTGCCCGGTGCTTCGCTAGATGGGTTGCCCGCTCTCTCGGGAGCCGAGGGCGCGAGCGACGAGGCCCGGTCGGCCGCGCTGCTCCTGTCCTCGATGACCCCGTCGGTGCGAGCGTCGGTGATCGGACTGTCGGTCGGATCAGGTGAGCTGTCGCTCGATCTCGCGACGGGAACCACGGTGTCCCTTGGAAGGCCGGGGCAGGAGGCGGAGAAGGCCGCGGCGCTGCGAGCGCTGATCGAGTGGGCAGAGGCTCAGGGAGTCGTTCCCGTAACCCTGGACGTCAGCGTCCCGACGACCCCTACCGCGGTCCTCGAGGGTGGCGAGACCGTCTCCCCGTAGGTGAGGTGGAGCGGGTCGAACTGTCAGAACTAAGGACAGGGGAACGGACCTTCCGCGTGACGTTCATGCTTGACGGACCAGCGCTTTCTTAGTAACTTCCGTAGCTCTACTGTAGGTAGATATAATAATAACGCTTCACTTGAAGGTTAGGGTTATGAGTACCGAAACGGTGTTTCCCCAGGTAGCCAGAGCGAAAGGCGCGGAGCGCGGCGTTGAAGCGGCGCCGGGCTCGGAGGACTGACAGATGGACGCTCCCCAGAACTACCTCGCCGTCATCAAGGTCGTGGGCATCGGCGGCGGCGGCGTGAACGCGGTGAACCGGATGATCGAAGCAGGCCTCCGGGGTGTCGAGTTCATCGCCGTCAACACCGACGCTCAGACGCTGCTGATGTCCGATGCCGAGGTCAAGCTGGACATCGGCAGGGAGACCACGCGCGGGCTCGGAGCCGGGTCGGATCCGGAGATCGGGGAACGCGCGTCCGACGAGCATTCGGACGAGATCGAAGAGATCCTCAAGGGTGCGGACATGGTCTTCATCACCGCCGGCGAGGGTGGCGGCACGGGCACGGGCGGCGCTCCGGTGGTCGCTGAGATCGCGCGGAACCTCGGCGCGCTGACCATCGGTGTGGTAACGCGGCCGTTCGGGTTCGAGGGACGCAAGCGTGCGACCCAGGCCGACCTGGGGATCACCGAGCTCAAGAAAGCCGTGGACACGCTGATCGTGGTTCCCAACGATCGTCTGCTCCAGGTGGCCGACCCGAACATGCCCATGGTGGACGCCTTCCGCATGGCCGACCAGGTTCTGTACCAGGGCGTGGACGGCATCACGTCCCTCATCACCACGCCTGGTCTCATCAACCTCGACTTCGCAGACGTGAAGAGCGTGATGTCGGGGGCGGGCTCGGCTCTCATGGGGATCGGCATCGGGTCTGGCGACGACCGAGCCACCGAGGCGGCGAAGGCGGCCATCTCGAGCCCGCTGCTCGAGTCCTCGATAGACGGCGCCAAGGGCGTCTTGCTGTCGATCGCCGGACCCACCGACCTGTCCCTTCACGAGGTGAACGCGGCGGCAGACGCCATCACGAGGGTGGCGCACCCTGACGCCAACATCATCTTCGGGGCTGTCGTGGATGACGCCCAGGGCGAAGAGGTCCGCGTGACGGTCATCGCCGCCGGGTTCGACAAGGTTGGGCACGGCGTGGACAACCGATTCGAGAGCCGCCTTTCCAAGCTCCTGGAGGAGCCGGTGAGGGCGACGGAGGACGAACTGCCGTCGATCCTGCAGGAGGACGAGGGGGACGTCTTCGCGCCGGCCGAGGCCGAGCCCGCTACGGTCTCGTTCGACGCCGAGGAGGACCTGGACATCCCGGACTTCCTGAAGAGCTGAAGCGCCGCGATCAACCCCGCCCAACCTCGAGCGCGGCCCGGGGGGCGGGGAGGTATTCGCGAAGAGGCGTCCTTCCCCCGCCTCTTGGCCGAGAGGACCTCCCCGCCCCCTATCCTCGTGGGGTGCACTCGCGAGAGACCGTCCTAGCCAACCTGACCGCCGTCCGGGAAGCTCTAGCAGAAGCGGCCGCGTCGTGCGGGCGCGATCCTGCCGAGGTCACGCTCGTGGCAGCCGCCAAGACCGTCCCCGCGGAGGCGATCGGTTGGGTCGTGGACGCGGGGGTAACGTGCGTCGGGGAGAACTACGTCCAGGAGATGCGGAGCAAACGCGGAGCCCTCGAGGGCCGCCAGGTCCGGTGGCACTACATCGGAACGCTGCAGAGCAGCACCGCTCATCACGTGGCCGACCTTGCAGACGTGGTGGAGACCTTGGCCGGGGAGCGCGCGGCCCGGCGGCTCGCCGGCCGGGCCGCGCGCTCCGGGCGTACCCAGGTCGCCCTGATAGTGGTGGTCCTCACGGGGGAGCGGTCGGGCGTTCCTTCCGAGGAACTCGAGGCGTTCGCAGCGCAGGTGGCTCCTCTGGAGGGCTTGCGGCTGAGGGGATTGATGACGCTCCCGCCGCTCCCGGAAGTTGCGGAGGACTCGAGGCAGTGGTTCCGGCGCCTGCGGGAGCTGAGGGACGGGTTGCGCGAGAAGCATCCGGATGTGCTGGACCTCTCGATGGGGATGTCGTTGGATTACCGGGTCGCGGTGCAAGAAGGCGCTACGATGGTCCGCATAGGTACGGCGTTGTTCGGCCCACGGACGCCGTGAGCAGGAGGAAGCGAGGGATGGCCGGCGTGTGGAAGAAGACACTCAGCTACCTGGGGCTGGTCGAAGACGAGGAGGGCTTCGTCGATGAGATGCCCGAGGCCGAGCCTGTGCCGGTACGCCGTGCCCGCCCCCAGGCGGTCCGCGACATCCCGGCCGAGACCGAGGGGGTCGTCCGAACCATCGCGGCACCTCGGGTGGCGCCCGTTGCGGCGACAGGAGCGATCCACAAGTCCGAACCCAAGCGGTTCAACGAGGCTCGTGAGGTGGCCGACCGCTTCAAGGAGGGCACGGCGGTCATCATGAACCTGCAGGGCACGGAGGACTCCATCGCGCGCAGGCTCGTGGATTTCGCGTCGGGTCTCGTGTACGGGCTGGACGGCAAGATCGAGCTCGTCGCCAACCGCGTCTATCTGCTGACGCCGGCCGACGTCGAGGTTTCGGCCGAGGAGCGGGAGAAGATAGCGGGGACCGGCTTCTACAACCAGTTCTGAGGCGGCCTCGCGGCCGCGGCTGCTAGCCTTCACGGCCGGATGGTTGCTGAGGCGAACCCCGTTGCGAACCTGATCTGTCTGGCCCTGTCCGTCTTCGCCGTGATCCTCTTGGTGAGGGTCGTGGTCTCGTGGCTCGAGGTCTTCGGGGTTCGCCCGCCCGTCACCGGCCCGCTCAAGACCGCCTACCAGCTACTCTTCGACGTGACCGAGCCGGTGCTCACACCGCTCCGGCGCGTCGTACCGCCAGCCGGGATGTTCGACCTTTCCGTGCTGGTCGCTTTCGTGGTCATCTTCGTGGCGCAGAGCGCGCTCTGCAGCTGAAGAGGAGGAGTCTCATGCGGGACAAGAGCAAGCAGGAGGAGGGGTCCTCGTTCTCGGCGTCACCCGCCTCGCCGAGGATCGTCACCCCCCTTGAGATACAGCAGAAGGAGTTCACGGTCTCCAGGTTCGGCGGCTACAAGATGCGTGAGGTGGATGAGTTCCTGGACGAGTTGACGGAGTCCGTCCAGGCTTTGAACGCGGATATCGAGCGGCTTCGCAGACAGGCCGGCGCGCCGCCGGTCGTTGGAGCTCCCGACCTTGACGACGTGTCTCGGCAGGCCGACGAGATCATCCAGCGCGCGCGCGACGAGGCGGCCGTCATCCTGGCCGAGGCGAAGGAGAAGGCGGCGAGCGCAGCCGGAGCGGCAGCGGCCGCGGCGACGGCGGCCGTGTCAAGCGAAGAGGAGAGGGCCGCCGTCAACGCTTTCCTGCAGCAGGAGAAGGAGTTCCTCCAGAGCCTCGCGGAACTCGTCCAGGGGCATGCAGGGTCGGTCAAGCAGATGGCGAAGAAAGCGCGCTCGGCGTCGACGGCAGGGCGGCGAGCCGAGCCGGGAACGGAAGAGCAAGCAGCAGCGCGTGCGGAGCCCGAGCCGGAGCCCGAGGCGGTCGCCACGTCCGAGCCGGAG
>CAZHRY010000011.1:30255-40165 GCA_964535065.1 uncultured Actinomycetes bacterium | reverse complement strand
TCTACTACACGTAGGATCCCGAAGCTGCCTCGGCTGACGTCGTGTCAGGCCCAGTCGTATGGGGAAGCTCGCCCCAGTCCGGGTTCGAGGAGCAGGGCCTCTGGTACAGCACGGGGCGCGTCTCCTACTCGGGCGACCACGACTCGTTCGTCTTCGGGCGTTCGACCGGCAAGTTCATCGACCTCTGCCCTCTTCTCGCCTCCTAGGGATCGCGCGAGCTTCGCAACCGCCGAACGACTGGCCAGCGCCGAGGGGCCCGCTCAGGCAGGACCCGCTCAGCCGGCCCGAGCCTGCGGGGTCGTCCGCCTCTAACGCAGCGCGGACGACTGGCGTACGGATCGTCCCGTGCCCCGGGAGGGTGCACGCGGTAGGGAGGGCGAGACGAAGAGGCGAGTGAGTATCCGACCAGGCCTGGTCGCGGCAACGCTCGCGACGGTGCTGGCCGTGACCCAGCCGGCCACGGCGATCACCAACGGAGTGCCGGACAGCGAAGGCCGGTATCCGATGGTGGGCATATCGGTGCTGGAGGTGGGGGGGAGGTCGGTCCTCAGTGCTCCGGCGCGCTGATCGCGCCGACGGTCTTCGTCACGGCTGGTCACTGCGCGTACAACGCGGTCAACTACTGGCACGCCACGAGGGCGTGGGTGAACTTCTCGCAGGATGTCGATGGGTTGGACCCGCTCGCCGGCCCCGGCCCGGTAGTACACGTCACCGACATGTTCTGGCATCCGGAGTATCCGGTCTACCCACCTTGGCCTTGGGCGATGCACCACGACGTCGGCGTGATGACGCTGAAGTCATCGGTGGTGCTTGATGAGTACGCCCAGCTACTGCCTCTCGGCCTGTTCGGTCAGATGAAGGCGGACGGCCCGCTGCCGACCCAGCTCTTCACCCCCGTGGGCTATGGTTGCGCGGCTGCCTGGCCGGCGCCGAGCGGCCCCCAACCGTGGCGCACGGAGTGCCCGTTCGATAGGACCATCGGCACTGGTACGTACCTCGCCCTCACGCCGTTCTGGGTGAAGGTCAGCCAGAACTACCCGTCGACCGGGTCGAGCGGGTACGGGGCTCACGACTCCGGCACGCCGTCGTTCTTGGACGACACGTACATGCTCGCCGGCGTGATGGGGGGCTGGGGCGACCCTGCCGGGACCGCGTTCGGCCTCGTGGACCGGCTCGACATGCGATCCAACCGGTCCTTCGTGATGTCGTTCTTGGAAGGATCTTGACCATGAAAGAGCACGCCGGGCCAGCGTTGGTAGCCGGTCTGGTGGGATCGGTCGTGGCGGTCGCGGGACTGGCGGGCTTCGTCGTTTCGGCTTACTACCTGGTGGTGGCGATCGTGGGGAGGGAGGAGTCGTCGGGGGGCTCGATGAATGCCGACCTCATGGAGGGGCTCATCTTCATGACCGGACTGGGAACCCTCGCCTCGGCAGCGATCGCCTTCGGAGGTGTGATGCTCGTGCGGCGTGCGTTTCGGCAGCGGCCGTAGAGCCATCGGCCTCGGTCCTTCCCGGGGAGAGGCGAACGACCGGTGCGCCGCGCTCCGTCGGAGGCGTAGCTTGATAGAAGGAGGGGATCGTCGTGCCTCGTTTCCATGTGCGCCGGTCGGCTTGGGCTGCCGGCGTGGCGGTGGTGGCCTCGGCGATGGTGGTCATGTCCCCGACGGAGGCCACCGCCACGCCGGCAGCCCAGATCTCGGCTGGGGCATCCCACACCTGCGCTCTCACCGTTGAGGGGCTCGTCCTGTGCTGGGGAGACAACAGCTATGGTCAGCTCAGGATCGGATCGACGAGCAGCAGCGCCGTGCCGATCGAAGTCCAGGGGTTGTCCTCGGGTGTCGCATCCATCTCGGTGGGCACCCATCACGCTTGCGCAGTGACCTCCGTAGGGAGCGTCAAGTGCTGGGGGCACGTCGGCGATCGCAGGAACGACGAGGGGACGTTGTGGGAGAGTCGGGTTCCGATGGACGTGCCCGGCCTCGCATCGGGCGTCGCTGCCGTGTCCGCCGGCGGTCAGCACACCTGCGCTCTCACCGCTGAAGGGGGCGTCAAGTGCTGGGGATTCAGCGGGTTCGGCCGTCTCGGGAGCGACTCCGAGCGTCCGTCGGCCGTGCCGGTGGATGTGGTCGGCCTCTCGTCCGGAGTCCTTCAGATCTCTGCGGGCGGCACCCACGTGTGCGCCGTCAGGAAAGAGCAGGACGTGGTGTGCTGGGGGGACCCCGCCACCCTGGGGAACGGTACCTCGGATCCGTCGGCCACGCCGGTGCCCGTGCGCTTCGACCTTCCCGGAACGACCAGGCCGATCTAGCTCTCGCCCTTGGCCGGGAACATCTTCACGAAGACCAACCAGGCGATCAGGGGCCCTACCGCCATGGCCCCCAGCACCGCCGTGTAGACCAGGACCTGCGCGTATCCCTCCAGCCATGCGGGCAACCAGCCCGTGAGCGTGTTCACGACGTCTTCCATGGCAGCAGATAGTACCGCCCCGTGCCTCTACGCCTATCGATGGACCATCGGCCTATGGCGCGGCCTAGTCCCTTCGGCCTAGGATGCGCTACCGGCCGAAAGGGAGGGAAGTATGAGGAGGCGGATGATCCTGGCCGCCGTTCTGTCGGCGGTCACGCTGGCCACGCTGGCGCCCGTGGCGGGAGCTACGAACATCGGGTACGAGGGGTGCACCCCCGGCTACTGGAAGAACCATCCGGAGAACTGGGAGGAGTCCACGCCCGACGACCTCCTGTCGCAGCTCGGGATCCCGACCAAACCAGGCTGGCTGTTCCACGCGAGCATCGCGGGTTACGGCGACTGGACCCTGATGGAGGCCCTGAACGCCCAGGGCGGCACCGATCTGAACGGAGCAGCCGAGATCCTGATCCGTGCAGGAGCGGCCGCCTGGTTGAACGCTGCCCACGAAGGGCTCGGTTATCCGTACCGCAGGTTCTCGAAGGGTCTGGACGGCAGGCCCTCGCTGATCTACTTGATGAACTCCTCCCTGTTGAGCGGTTCGCGCTGGAAGATGCTCAACACCGCAGCGAAGCTGGACGCCGCCAACAACCTTGGGTGTCCGCTGCCGATCCGCGAAGGGGTCGTGATCACGGAGCTGTAGGTTCGGAGGGGGGGCTTGCGCCCCGCTTCCTTTGCGTGAAACACTGCCGTGGTCCGGGCCCTGAGCCCGGACCGACGGCGGCACGACGCGGGCACGTGCCGCCGTCACCTCTGTCTAACCCTCGCATGTCCCGCCGGGCACCCGATTGCTATGGTGAGCGCGGTCCGGGCGCGTAGCTCAGCGGGAGAGCGCTCGCCTCACACGCGAGAGGTCGCTGGTTCGATCCCAGCCGCGCCCACGCGCCAGCTCGGATGGGAGGGTTTTCTCATGTCACAGAACGATACTGGCTGCATCCTTGAAGGCCTCGTTCGATTCGGCCCTGACCGAGACGCTCAAGGCTGACTTCACCCTGAGCACGTCGAACTTCATGCCCTTCTCGCCGGATGTGGCGAGGCGAGTGGACGAGCTGAGCGAGGTCGGCGCCGTCGCGGCCTTCCGCAACGACCAGTTCAGCGTGAACGGCGCGACGACGTTCCTGACAGCAGTCGATACGACGACGGTCGAAGAGGTCGCCTCGATGGAGGTGTCGGAGGGCTCCCTGAGCGCACTGACAGGAGACACGATCATGGTTCACCGGGCGTTGGCGCAGGAGAAGGGATGGGCGATGGGGACCAGGTCCCGGCGGCGTTCGCGTCGGTCGGCGAGCGCCCACTCACCATCGTCGGCATCTTCGACGAGAACCGCCTCGTCGGCGACTACGTGATCTCGATCGCCACACGAGTACTACATCGAACGCCTCGACGCGTTCGTTCTCGTCAGGGGCGCAGAAGGCGTCGCGGCCGACCAGGTGCAGGCCGCGATCGAGGAGGCCGTTGCCGAGTATCCGAACGTGGACGTGCAAGACCAGACGGCTTTCCGTGAGAAGCAGGCGGGTTTCATAAACCCAACTCCTCGGCTTGGTGTCGGCACTCCTATTCATGGCCATCCTCATAGCCTTGTTCGGCATCGTGAACACCCTGGGACTCTCGGTGTACGAAAGGACGAGGGAGCTTGGGTTGCTCAGGGCCGTGGGGATGAGCCGGGTGCAGGTCAAGCGGATGATCCGCTGGGAGTCGGTGATCATCGCCGTCTTCGGGGCGTTGATGGGGATCGTTGTGGGCATCGGTTTCGGATGGGCGCTCCAACGGTCGCTGGCCGAGGAGGGCGTCACGGAGCTCTCGATCCCGGCCGGGCAGCTCCTGTTCTACGTCGGGTTCGCCGCGATGGCCGGAGTCGTGGCGGCGATCTGGCCCGCGAGGAAGGCCGCGAAGCTGAACGTCCTGGAAGCCATCGCGTACGAATGACCTGGCCTCTGACGGAGCGGCGTGGGCCTTCGGCTATCCTTCCGCCATGCCGCGGCTGACCTTGCCGGACGCTACCCAGACAGAGCTTCCCCAAGGGGAGCCGGTCGGCAGCGCGCTTCAGCCGTCGGCCGTGGCGGCCAGGGTGGACGGCGAACTCAGGGACCTCTCGCACGTTCCCGAGAGCGACGCGATGGTCGAGCCGGTGGATCTTCGCAGCGACGACGGCCTGCACGTTCTCCGGCACTCCACGGCACACGTCATGGCGCAGGCCGTCTGTCGCCTGTGGCCCGGGACCAAGCTCGGCATCGGCCCGGCCATCGAAGACGGCTTCTACTACGACTTCGACATCCCCGCTCATGTCTCCGCCGACGACCTACCACGGATCGAAGAGGAGATGCGCGCGATCGTCGCAGCCGACCAGCCGTTCGTCCGGCGAGAGGTCGCGCGTGCGGATGCCGTGGTCCTGCTCGCCGACCAGCCGTACAAGAGGGAGATAGTTGAGTCCCTCGGCGAGGAAGAGGGCGAGGTCTCTGCGGGCGACGCGGTGACCTTCTACCGGAACGACGAGTGGGAGGATCTCTGCCTCGGTCCTCACGTGCCGTCCACCGGGCGGCTGGGCGCCTTCAGACTGACCTCTCTAGCAGGCGCCTACTGGCGCGGCGACGAGAAGAACCCGCAGCTGACCCGCATCTACGGAACGGCCTGGGCGACCCAGGAGGACCTGGACGCCTACCTGCATAGGCTGGAAGAAGCCGAGCGGCGTGACCACCGCAAGCTGGGGCTGGAGCTGGACCTGTTCTCGTTCCCCGAAGAGATCGGTTCCGGCCTGGCTGTGTTCCACCCGCGGGGGGGCCTGGTCCGCAAGATCATGGAGGACTACTCGCGCCGCCGCCACGAAGAGGGCGGCTACGAGTTCGTCTATTCACCGCACATCACGAAGCGGAACCTCTTCGACACCAGCGGGCACTTGGTGTGGTTCGCCGAGGGCATGTTCCCTCCGATGGAGCTGGACGGGGGGACCGAGTACTACCTGAAGCCGATGAACTGCCCGTTCCACATCCTGATCTACAAGAGCAGGGTGCGGAGCTACCGGGAGCTTCCGATGCGGCTGTTCGAGTTCGGGACGGTCTACCGCTACGAGAAGTCGGGCGTCGTGCACGGCCTGACGCGCGTGAGGGGCATGACCCAGGACGACGCCCACATCTTCACGACGAAGGAGCAGATGAGCGAGGAGCTGCGTTCCCTGCTGACCTTCACCCTCTCGCTGCTGCGCGACTATGGCTTGGACGACTTCTACCTCGAGCTGTCCACCAAGCCCGAAGGGAAAGCGGTCGGCTCCGACGAGGAGTGGGATGAGGCCACCGAAGCCCTCAGAGAGGCCGCCGGGTCGATGGATCTGGAGTTCCGGATGGACCCGGGGGGCGGCGCGTTCTACGGCCCGAAGATCAGCGTCCAGGCGCGTGACGCGATCGGGCGCACGTGGCAGATGTCCACGATCCAGGTGGACTTCCAGCTTCCGCAGCGTTTCGACCTCCACTTCACCGGGGGCGACAACGAGAGACACCGCCCGATCATGATCCACCGAGCCCTGTTCGGGTCCGTCGAGAGGTTCTTCGGGGTGCTGACCGAGCACTACGCGGGCGCCTTCCCGCTGTGGCTCTCGCCGGAGCAGCTACGGCTCGTTCCGGTCGCCGACCGGCATGCCCAGGCCGCTCACGATCTGGCGGTCAAGGCGCGCGAGGCGGGCCTTCGCGTCGAGGTGGACGACTCGAAGCAGTCGGTCGGGAAGAAAATCCGGGCGGCCCAGCTCATGAAGACCCCATACATGGTCGTGGTCGGGGACAGGGACCTGGAGGCCGGCACCTTCACCGTCCGGGATCGCGCCGGCGTCGAACACCAGGGCATACCGTTCGATCGCATCGTGTCCGCCTTGTCCGAAGAGGCCTCCGAGCGGCGGCTCGAGCCGTCAACCTTCGAGGGCTGAGCGGTGGAACGGCTCTGGAGTCCCTGGCGCATGGAGTACATCGAGTCACACAAGGATCACACCGAGAAGGGGTGCGTCTTCTGCGGGTTGCTGGCCGGCGAGTCTCCCGACGAGGATAGGATCCTCGCGCGCTCGGACCTGGCATTCGTGATCCTCGCCAAGTTCCCCTACAACCCAGGGCACCTGCTGGTCCTTCCCACCAGACACGTGGCCGAGCTGGAGGATCTGACGCCCGAGGAGAGCGCCGCCATCGACGCCTTGCTCCAGCGATGCATCCGAGGGCTTCGCGCGGCGATGGATCCGCACGGGTTCAACGTGGGGCTGAATCTGGGGCGGCTCGCCGGCGCCGGCATCCCCGACCACCTGCACTGGCATGTGGTTCCTCGCTGGAGCGGGGACACGAACTTCATGCCGGTGGTCGGCGAGACGCGGGTCCTTCCGGAGCTGCTGGCCGAGACCTACGCCAAGCTCGCCCCGCACTTCACCGACTGATCACTTCTTCTGGGCCTCTTCGCGCGCCTTCTTGTACTCCTCGATGACCTTGCCGGCTAAGTGCGAAGGCATCTCCTCGTAGTGGGAGAACGTCATCGAAAACGCTCCGCGCCCGCCGGTCATCGAACGGAGGTCGATGACGTAGCGAGCCACCTCGGCCTGGGGGACCAGCGCATTGATGCGCTGCTTGCCGCCGCCGACCTGCTCCATGCCCTGGATCTTGCCTCGCTTGGAGTTGAGGTCTCCCATGATGTCGCCGGTGAACGCCTCGGGGACCACGACGCTCAGTTGCACGATCGGCTCCAGCAGAGCCACGCCGCACTTCTCGGCGGCTTCCTTGATGGCGAGCGATCCCGCGATCTGGAAGGCCATGTCCGACGAGTCGACCGTGTGGGCCTTGCCGTCCACCAGGGTCACCTTGATATCCACCATCGGGTTACCACTGATCACGCCTTCCGCCATCGTCTTGACGATGCCCTTCTCGATGGAGGGGATGAACTGGGAAGGGATGGCGCCGCCGAAGATCTTGTCCTCGTAGACGAAGCCTTCACCTCGAGGGAGCGGCTCGACCTCGATGTTGCACACGGCGTACTGGCCGTGCCCTCCCGTCTGCTTGACGTGGCGGCCCATGGCGGAGGCTTTGCCGCGCAGAGTCTCTCTGTACGCGATCTTGGCCGGCGCGAAGTTGACCTCGACCCCGAACTTCGCCTTCAGGCGGCTAATCTGAACGTCCAAGTGGGCTTCTCCCATGCCGTAGATGACCGTCTCGTGGGTCTCCTCGTTGCGCGCGACGCGGAAGCTGGGGTCCTCCTCGCGCAGGCGCGCCAGGCCCGTCGCCAGCTTGTCCTCGTCGCCCTTGGTCTTCGGAGAGATGGCATAGGCGAGGAGAGGCTCGGGCAACTCGACGGGTGGCATCTGCACGGGGTCGTCCTTCGTAGACCAGGTGTCGCCCGTGTGTGCCTGCGAGAGCTTGGCGACCGCGCCGATGTCGCCCGCCGGCACTTCCGGAACCGTGTCGTGCTCCTTGCCCTTCAGGGTGAAGAGCTGGCCGATCCGCTCCTCGGCGCCACGTGTGGCGTCGAACACGGTTGAGTCCGGACGGATGCGCCCGCTGTAGACCCTGAACATCGTGATGTGCCCAACGAAGGGGTCGGAGACCGTCTTGAAGACGAATGCGCATGAGGGCCCGCTGGGGTCGCACGCCCTCTCCTTGCCATCGCCTCCCTTGCCCACGACCGTCACGGGACCGCGTTCCGCAGGGGACGGGAACTCCTCGACGATGAAGTCGAGGAGCCTGTCGATCCCGATCGCCTTGGTGGCTGATCCCACGAGGACGGGCGCCAGCTTCGCTCGAGCGAATCCTTGCTTGGCCCCGGAGACGACGTGCTCCTCGGGCAGAGTGCCGTTCTCCAGGTACTCCTCGATCAGGGCGTCGTCTGACTCCGCGACGGCTTCGATCAGCTTCTCGCGGGCAGGATCGGCCATCGTATGGAGATCGTCGGGCCACTCGGACTCCTCGGCCATCGGGCCATCGGGGTACAGATCGGCCTTCTCGTGAAGGAGGTCGGCGACGCCCCTGAACTCATGCTCCTTGCCGATCGGAAGCTCGAAAGGAGCCACCTGGTTGCCGAACGAAGAGACGAGCTGTCCGAGCACGGGATCGAAGTCGGCACGCTCGCGGTCCAGCTTGTTGACGAAGATCGCGCGCGGGAGGTTCTCCTCCACGGCAAGCTCCCATGCGTACTCGGTCTGAACCTCCACGCCGTCCACAGCCGACACGACCACGATGACGGCGTCGGCCGCTCTCACGGCGTATCGCAGATCACCGACGAAGTCCGCGGTTCCCGGCGCGTCCAGCACGTTGATCTTGACGTCCTTCCAGACGACGGGCGCCATGGACAGGGACACGGAGATATTCCTGCGCTGCTCATCGGGGTCGTGGTCGGAGACGGTGCTGCCGTCCTCCACGGTTCCCATGCGCGTGAGGGCGCCGGACGTGAACAGCATGGCCTCCAGGAGCGAGGTCTTGCCCGAGCCTCCGTGACCGACCAGAAGTACGTTGCGGATGTCCTTCGCGTCGTAGGTCTTCAACGCGTTCTCCTTGGATGGGTTGGGCCTGCGGTCCCGGAATCCTACCGAGTTGCTAGGCTCGCGCCCGTCCCGATGGTGCGCTTCCAGAAACAACCGCCGGGCACGGCCCTGACCCGAACCTCCCTGCTGTTGGGCGTCGTCTTGGCGGCGGGCTCGGGCTGGATGGTCGTGAACCGGGACCACCGCCCGGCAGGGCTGCTCGCCGTCGCGGGAGCGATCCTGCTTCTGCTTGGAGGGCACCGGGCGAACCACGGGCTCGGCGGGCCCGTGGATCGGATGCTGACCGAGCTCTTCGACAGGGCCTGGGACGGCGTCGTCCTGGGTTCCGTGGCCTGGAGCGCCCGGCCGAACGATCCGTGGGTCGCTGCGGGGGCGATCTTCGCTCTCTGCGCGAGTTACCTCTCCTCGTACGTCCGAGCAAGGGGGGCCGCATTGGGATACTCGGTCGAAGAGAGCCACGTCGCCCGGGGGTTGAGGTACTCGTTGATCGCGTCGGGACTGGTGCTCGGCTGGCTGGGTTGGGCGGTGTGGGTGGCGGCCGCCTTCTCGGTCCTGGCTGCCCTCGTTCGGACGAGCCAGGTGGCGAGGGAAGAGCGGGCGTGGCGAGTGAGCGGGCGGTGATGGTGACCGCCACGGAGAAGGAGACCCGCGGCGAGAAGCTGACCTACCTGGCCTACGCGGGCATCTGCCGGGCAGCGCGGGCGCTCCCCACGCGAACCGGCCGGGTTCTCTTCTCATGGGCGGCTGGGCTCGCGTACCACCTCGCTCCGCGGGTCCGAGCAGTAGTCACCCAGAACCAAGCGAGGGTCCTGGGTCGGCCCGGAAACGACCCGTTGGTGCGCGCGTCCACCAAGAAAGCCTTCCGCGCCTACGGCAGGTACTGGTTCGACACCTTCGACCTGATCGATTGGCCATCCGACAGGTTCAGGCGCCATTTCGAGTTCGTCGGGCTCGA
>CAZHRY010000011.1:28695-30245 GCA_964535065.1 uncultured Actinomycetes bacterium | reverse complement strand
CCCTTCCGCACAAGGGGAATTGGGACGCTGCCGGGCGAGGGATGAAGGAGGAAGGGATGCCGGTGGTGGCAGTGGCAGAGCGGCTGCGGCCCGAGCGGCTGTTCGATCTGTTCCTGCAGACGCGCCGGGCGCTGGGTATGGAGGTCGTGGGGCTCTCGGCGGAGGGCAAGGTCGGGCAGCAACTGGCCACGGCGTTGGCCAACGCTCGCGTGGTCGCCCTGGTCGCCGACCGGGACCTGACCGGCCGGGGCCTGGACGTCGAGATGTTCGGGGCTCCGCGGAAGCTGCCGGCCGGGCCGGCCATGCTGTCGCTCTCGACGGGGGCGCCGGTGATCGTGGCCGACACGAGCCAGACGCGGAACGGTTGGCGATGCGTGTTCGGCGCGCCGCTGTCGATCGAGCCGACGGGTAACAGGCGCGAGGACGTTACCGAGCTGACACGGCGCATCGCGGCGGAGTTCGAGCGAGCCATCGCGGCTGCGCCGGACGACTGGCACATGTTCCAGCCCGCGTGGGAGGACTGAGGTGCGCGTCGCGCTGGCCTGCCCGTACGCGTGGGACGACGCGGGCGGCGTCCAGACCCACGTCCGGGAGCTCGCCGAGCGTCTGAGGGCTCGCGGGCACGACGTTCTCGTCCTGGCTCCCGCGCGATCGGAGCCGTCGCAGCCGTGGGTCCTTGTGGCCGGGAAGCCGGTCGATGTCACGTTCAACGCGTCCAACGCGCCGGTGGACCCGAGGCCCTGGTCTCGGGCGGCGGTCAGGCACGCCCTGGCCGCCTTCGGACCCGACGTGGTGCACGCCCACGAGCCCCTCGCTCCCTCCACCGGCCTCTGGGCTGTGCTGGAGGCCCGTTGCCCGGTGGTCGGGACCTTCCATTCGGGGGTCGGGCCTTCCCGTCTCTACGATCTCGCAGGTCCGGTCCTACGCCGGATCGCTCGCCGGCTCGGCACCCGGATCGCGGTGTCCAGGGCGGCGGCAGACACCGCGCGCCGCAGGATCGGCGGGTCCTTCGAGGTCGTGCCGAACGGAGTGGACACCGAGAGGTTCGCGCACGCCGCGCCGAGGGACGATCTGGGGCCCGGCACCAAGCTCCTGTTCGTCGGCCGGCTCGACGAGCGGAAGGGGTTCCCTCTGGCCGTGGCGGCTTTCGAGCGGCTTGCCGCTGAGCGCGATGCGCTGAGGATGATCGTCGCCGGCGACGGCCCGCAGCGGGGCGCCGTGGACACCCTTCCTGCGCCGGTGCGCGAGCGGGTGCGGATGCTGGGGCACGTGCCCAACATCGAGCTCCCCCCGTACATGGCAGCCTGCGACGTCTACCTGGGCGCGTCCATAGGCGGGGAGTCTTTCGGGATCGTCCTGGCCGAGGCGATGGCGGCCGGGGTGCCCGTCATCGCGAGCGACGTGCCCGGCTACGACGAGGTCGTGGAGGACGGGGTGAGCGGCCTGTTGGTTCCGCCCCGAAACGCGGGCGCGCGGGCGGCCCCCGCCCCCCCCCACCAGGGGCCCCCCGGGCGGGGCGCCCCGCAGGGGGGCGGCGGGCGGCGCCGCGC